>NZ_BCVN01000001.1 GCF_001591765.1 Pseudolactococcus raffinolactis NBRC 100932
TAATTGACGACTGATTTCAGTCGTTTTTTTGTATTTACGATTATTGAACTAAATTTGTTATAATGTTAAGAGATAGTTTGAGGTGGGAATATGAGAGTTGTAGCTGGTGAATATGGGGGAAGAACCCTAAAAACTTTAGAGGGAAAAAATACACGACCAACTGGTGATAAAGTCAGAGCTGCTATATTTTCTATGTTGGGACAATATTTCGATGGTGGACTTGTTTTAGATCTGTACTCAGGTTCAGGAGGTCTTGCGATTGAGGCAGTATCTCGTGGATGTGATAGAGCTATTATGGTTGAGAAAGATAGGCATGCTCAGCAAGTTATACAAGCCAATATTGAGATGACAAAGGATGGTGGGCGTTTTTCACTGATGAAAATGACATCTGATAAAGCTATGTTTGTGTTGAATGAGTCCTTTGATTTAGTTTTTTTAGATCCACCATATGCTAAAGAACAGATTGTCAAAGATATTGAAAATCTTAATGATAGAGGCCTTTTATCGCCAGATGTAACGATTATCTGTGAAACAGATAGATCTGTTGATCTACCTGAGAGCATTGCGAATTTTAATCTCATCAAACAAAAAAATTATGGCATATCGAAAGTGAGTTTATATGAACGCAATAGAGCAAGCATATTGGCAGAAGTTTGAAGTGGCTACTGACATTGAATCACCATTATTTGGCTCTAGTTGGTCATTTGGTGCCACAGTTGAAATGGCGGATGACTTAGGTCAACTTGTCCTTGAAGGCAAGAAAACTGGGACAAGTTCTGCGGTTGTTTTCTATGAACTTGAAGGCGTTGCCTTTCCAACAGAAAACAAAGTTTATGATATTTTGTTAAATGGTTCAAATGAACCGATTGCGATCCTGCAGACTAAAAAAATTAAGCGCTTTATGTTTAATGAAGTAACAGAAGAGATGGCACGTCTAGAAGGTGAAGGCGATTTATCAATCGCCTACTGGCAGGCTGCACATCGTGCATTTTTTAAAGCAGCGTTTACCAAAGAAAATCTAGTCTATGATGAAGATAAACTTGCGTTATTATACGAAGAATTTGAGGTAGTTTACCAATGAAAATCGGATTATATACAGGTACATTTGACCCAATTACCAATGGTCATCTGGACATTATCCATCGCGCTGCGAAACTTTTCGACAAGCTCTATGTCGGCATTTTCAATAACGACAAAAAAAATCCTCTCTTTACATCGACAGAGCGAGCAGATATAATGAACCAGCTATTGGCTGATTTTGATCACATTGAGGTTATCGTTCATGAGTCGGATTTGACGGTCAATGTCGCTCAGAAATTGGGTGTGACGGCGCTGGTTCGAAGCGTGAGAAATGCGCAAGACTTAGATTATGAGTCAGCCATGATTTATTTTAACCATGAGATGACAGGGATTGAAACCATTCTACTTGCGGCCAGACCAGAGTTACAGTACGTGAGCAGCTCGAGAATGAAAGAATTAGTACACTTTGGTATTGATGTATCAAAATGGGTACCGAAGTTTGTAGCGCTTGAATTGGAGAAAAAATTTGATCAAAAGTAAAAAGTCATTTATAAAAAAACGCTGGGCTATTGCTAGTCTTGTTGGTATCCTAGTTTTTCTTGGTGTTTTGCTCCCCCTACCCTACTATGTTGAGATGCCTGGCACGACTGAAAATGTTGGTGAGATGATAAAAGTCAATCAGACACCATTGCACCAAAAATCAGAAGAAGGGGCTTTGAATTTGACGACTGTTTCGATGATGCGGGCAACGGGTGCGAGCTTGATTTATGCTGCATTGACGGATTTTACCGATGTTTACAGTAAAAAAGACATGATGGGTAACCAGACGGATGCTGATTACAATCGGATGAATGCTTTTTACATGGCAAGTGCTCAGAATGCTGCAACCTACGAGGCATTTAAGTTGGCGGGGAAACCCTTTGAGTTAGATTATAAAGGTGTTTATGTCCTGGATGTGCTGAAGAAATCGACGTTTAAAGATGTTTTGCATATCGCGGATACAGTGACAGGTGTCAATGGGCAAAGTTTTAAATCATCTGAGGAGCTGATGACCTACATCAAGTCCCAAAAGATTGGGGCTAAGATTTCAGTTCAGTATACAGATGAAGCGGGTAAGGCAAAATCGGCAGACGGCAAAACGATTAAGATCGCAGATGGTAAAGCTGGAATTGGGATTACCTTGGTGGATCATACGGAGGTTAAGAGTACGCCATCTGTGACAATTGATGCGGGGGCGATTGGTGGCCCATCTGCAGGGATGATGTTTACGCTTGAAATCTATTCCCAATTGACGGGCCAAGATTTAACGAAAGGTCGGGAGATTGCGGGTACAGGTACGATTGAAAAAGATGGGAAAATCGGTCGAATTGGCGGTATTGATAAAAAAATCGCCACTGCCAGTCGCAATGGTGCTCAAATTTTTCTAGCGCCTGATGATGAGATAACCCCAGAGATGAAGAAAGTCGAGCCTGGTGTTAAGTCAAACTATCAAGAAGCATTGGCTGCAGCTAAAAAACTGAATACAAAGATGAAAATTGTCCCAGTGAAAACAGTGCAGGATGCAATTGACTATTTGAAAGAATAGCTCGTGATTTTGCGCTTATGCCTAGTATGAATACTTAAAAAATCTGCTTGAGTTTGAGCAGTTTTTTTGTTTTTTAAGGTGGTTGAGTTGAAGTGATTGCTTGTAGTAATCTAAAACTCTGTGTATTTGAATATAGTATAACAATAGAAATTAATTTTTGTTTAAGTTTTATAGTCTATCATTATAGGGATTGCAAAAAAAACTTTTATTCAGTTATTGAGCTACTGAGAGATCAACAAGTTATGGCTTATAAAGTAAGGGAAATTAGGAAGAATTGGAAATCATGACGGGAATTATCTTGACCGTAAGTAAATTGTTATTAGTAACAGATATATGTTTGTATTATGATCAAAACAAAAAAGAATTAAAATATACTTTGGCTCGTATTCTAGCATTAACAGTTGGGTTACTTGTATTTGATGTCACAGATGTTATGCCGATTGCTTTACTTTTGATAGTGGGTGCATGTTTCAAAAAAAATAATCGACGTGACCTCTTCGTGATATTAAGTGCGAGTATTTTTTTCTTCACCATTCTGTCTTTAATGGATAGGTTTAAATTCTCTCTATTTTTCCTGTCATCAATTCAAGTATCTGAGAATATTAATTTTGAAATTGAACTTTTACAGTTTATGTCTTTGCTTATCATTCTAGCCTCAATGAAAGTTACTAATATTCAGCAAGACATGATGAAAATTAAGCGGATAGAATTATATATTTTGCTTGTTTATATGACCAGTCTTGTCATTTTGGTGCCTTCTTATCATTTCGGAGTTGATACGAGTACGATGTCAATGCAAGAAATATTTATTTTGGGAATGAAATCGACCTTCTTTGTACTCCTCTGTTGGTCTTGTTTCAAAAGACTAGTTGAGCGAAGAATTCAGTGGCGGGAATATGCCCATATGAATAGGGAGTTATTAGAGAGACAAGAAATTTATTATGAAACATTATTATTACGCGAAAAGTATGCCCAGAAGTTAAGGCATGATTTACGTAACCACATTATCGCGATAAATTACCTGATTCAGGTTGAAGAGTACGCTCGTGTAAAGGCTTATATGAGTGAAGGTGAGCAGCAACTTTTTGATCAACATGCAGCTGTCACAAACATGCCTTTATTGAATATCATTCTAAAAGATTTATTTGACAAATACAACCTTCCTTTAAACCTGCTCCACTTTGAAGGACAATTTCCAGTTGCTTTTAAATTTACTGATATTGATAATGTGATCTTGTTTAGCAATCTATTTAAAGAGGCCTTAGAGATAATGCCATCCTCTATAACTGAGCGCTACATCAACTTTTATGTTGAAGAGATTACACAAGGCTTACTAATCAAGATAAACAGTCCTCTGGACAGCTCCCATCATTCCAAAAATTCTAGGGGAGTTACTGCGTCAAGTGGTTTCAGACAGAAAAATTGCCAAGCTATTGTCGAAAAATATGGTGGAAAAATGATTTACGAAATGAAAGCAGATATTTTTTCAGTCTGTTTACTTTTACCCCATAAATAGAGGGAACTTAATCGGTTAACAATTATTTTTTGATATCTTAGATAGTCCTTTGATGCTTCTCATTTGCGGAATTCAGTCACTGATTCTTAATCACTAAGTTAGAATGACGAACGTTCGGTAATTATATTGGACGCACAGTATAAAGTCTTGAATTTTTTTATGTTAATATTGTATATTTATAAAGGGTTGTGTTTTGGGGATCTTGTTTCAAAATTATTAAGGGAATCGTTAACTCATATTTTCATTCCTTTTTTTAATGACCAAATCGTCATCCAATTTACATGAAGGAAAAGTAGGAAGAAAAGAATGATGATAAATATAGCGATTTGTGATGACGAACGGATTTTTCTGGAACAGTTAGAAAAAACCATTCGTTTTGTAGCCAAGGAACTGCGTTTGGTTGTGATGGTGACGCAATATTCGCATGGCTTGGAGTTACTGAAACATCAAAAAAAGCATCAACTTTTTTTTCTTGATATTGATATGCCAGATGTCACAGGTTTCTATATCGCTGAAAAACTTATGAAAAATGAACAGGCGAAAGTTGTTTTGGTGACAAATCATAGAAGTAAGGTGTTTGATGCTTTTAAATACAACGTCTTTCGATTTATTCCTAAACCGATCGAAGCGCAAAAGATTGCAGAGGTTCTAACGAGCTATGATGCAGAACTTGAAAAAGCCTTTGTACTTGTCTACAACGCTTTTCTGGATGCTAGACTTAGACTGAAATACGAAGATATCGAGTATGTTGAAGCGTTCGATAAAAAAGTCAGTATTTCCGCAAAAAATGAGCTTTATGAACACAGGGGTAATATGAAGTGGTGGCTCAATGAACTTGATCTCTCCTTGGCTTTCTATCAAGTACATCGAAGTTATATTGTTAACTTTGCTAAAGTTAAGAGAGTAGATGCTAGTTATTGCCATATGAGTAATGGTCAAAAAGTACCGATTGCGATTAGAAAACGTAAGAAAGTCATCGCTCAGTTTGAAGCCTATATTATGAGAAAGATGTCAGAGTAACAGATACTGGTATTATTTTAAAATTTGTGAGTTACTTTAGAGGCATTTGGTTCAAATATTGGTATGAAATTGAACGTTTGGTCGAAAAAAATGGGCGGTAGGTAAAATTTCTAAAAAAAATTCAGTGATTTTAGTATAGTATACTAGTGAGGTCTAAAATATTCTCTACCTATTGCAGTAGATAGATGATTATCATCTATCTACTTGTGAGAGCACTTGACTAGCCAATTCCCCCCCTTATAAGTTTCACCTCATTATCTTGAACAAATCCCTCATTTCTGTTCAGACCCTAGTATTCACGTAGAGTATAGGGATAGAGATGATAAACAAGGTTAGTCAAGTGTTTTCACAAGTAGTTTACTGAAATCGGCTGATTATAAAATTTTTCTTAGCTTCCCCCTTCCCTTAGCTAAGTTTTTCATTCAAGGTTAGCTTTGATAGCCATTCTTATTGTTTGCCTGTCAATATTTTTCAGTAAATTACTTATCGGCATCTTCAAAAGCAATTTTGGAGGTGTTTTGTTTAGAGTTAATTTCGGTCTCGAATATAAGGAAGTTTAACTGCAATAAGTATCAAAACGACTTTTAGTAAGCCTCCCCATTTATACAGTTGATAGTGTTGATGTGAAAGGTGGACAAAAGATTGTGAATTCAATTTCTTTTAAAGTTTTTTTGATTACTTTGTGAAGAAAAAGACTTGATTTAACAAGACTAATAACAAATAAATGAATTAATTCACAAAGTCGTTTGATTCACAAGTGATAAATTTCTAAATATGACTTTACAAACGCTTCCAGTATGATATAATAAGGACATAAAGATAAGTTAATTATTTCACTAACTTATCTAAACCTAATCGGAACTACTATTTTAGGCATGATACTGAAGGTGTTACAAACTTTTGTAGAAAAACAAGGGGGTTGTCGTTATCAAGCGTTGCTTGTGCGGACAAAACAACTTTTTTCCTAGAAGGTAATGCTGAAGTTCACATTTAAGGAGAAAAAAGATGGCTACAAAAACTGTAGAGAAAACTGAAACATTTGACGTTGCTGGCATGATTGACGAGCTTGCTGCTAAAGGGGCAGAAGCACTCAAAGGTCTTGAGAAATTAAATCAAGAGCAAATTGACCACATCGTTCATGAAATGAGTATGGCAGCACTTGACAAACATATGCCATTGGCGAAATTAGCAGTGGAAGAAACTGGCCGCGGTATCTATGAAGATAAAGCCATCAAAAATATGTATGCCTCTGAATATATCTGGAATGCTATCAAAGATAACAAAACAGTTGGTGTGATCAACGAAGATAAAGAAGCTGGCATCGTTGAAATTGCTGAACCAGTCGGCGTTATCTGTGGTGTGACACCAACAACTAACCCAACATCAACAACAATTTTCAAATCAATGATTGCGATTAAAACACGTAATCCAATCATCTTTGCTTTCCATCCATCAGCACAACAATCATCTGCAGCAGCAGCACAAATCGTGCTAGATGCAGCAGTTGCAGCTGGAGCGCCTGAAAACTGTATCCAATGGGTCACAACGCCATCAATCGAAGCAACTGGCCTTTTGATGAACCACCCAACGATTGCAACAGTTTTGGCAACTGGTGGTGCGGGCATGGTTAAATCTGCTTACTCAACTGGTAAACCAGCACTTGGTGTAGGTCCTGGTAACACACCTGCTTACATTACAAAAGATGCTAAAATCAAACGTGCTGTTAATGATTTATTCCTTTCAAAAACATTTGACAATGGGATGATTTGTGCATCTGAGCAAGCGATCATCGTTGATAACGAAGTTTACAACGACGTAAAAGCAGAATTCTTAGCACACAACGCTTATATCGTATCATCTAAAGCTGAATTAGCGAAACTTCAAGCAGCTGTGATGTTGCCTGATGGTCATGCAGTTAATCCTAAAATCGTTGGTTTCTCAGCTAAGTATATCGCTGAATTAGCAGGCATTAAAGTACCAGAAGAAACAAAATTACTCATCGCTGAAATTGCTGGTGTTGGAGCTGACTTCCCATTGTCACGTGAAAAATTATCTCCAGTCTTGGCAATGGTTAAAGCTAACTCAACTGAAGAAGGACTTGACCTTTGTGAAGCGATGCTTGATCTTGGTGGTCTTGGTCATACGGCTGTTATCCATACAGAAGATGAAGACTTGCAAATCCAGTTTGGTATCCGTATGAAAGCTTGTCGTATCCTTGTGAATACGCCAGCAGCTGAAGGTGGTATTGGTAACATTTACAACGAAATGTTGCCATCATTGACACTTGGTTGTGGATCTTACGGTCATAACTCAGTCTCACATAACGTATCAGCAGTTGACTTGATTAACGTTAAAACGCTTGCTAAACGGAGAAATAATATGCAATGGTTCAAATTGCCGCCAAAAGTTTACTTTGAAAAAAATTCAATCACTTACTTGCAACAAATTAAAGCTGAGCGTGTGATGCTTGTTTGTGACCCAGGTATGGTTCAATTTGGCTATGCTGACCTTGTCCGTAAACAACTTGAAAAGAACCCTCATGACCCACGTGTTGAAGTTTTCTCTGACGTAGAACCTAACCCGTCTACAAACACAGTTTATAAAGGTCTTGAAATGTTTAATAGCTTCCAACCAGATGTGGTTATCGCCCTTGGTGGTGGTTCAGCAATGGATGCAGCGAAAGGTATGTGGATGTTCTTCGAACACCCAGACACATCATTCTTCGGCGCAAAACAAAAATTCCTTGATATTCGTAAACGTGCTTATAAGATTGAATATGCTGAAAAAGCAACCTTCATCTGTATCCCAACGACATCAGGTACTGGTTCAGAAGTGACACCATTTGCGGTTATCACTGATTCAGATGACCATACAAAATACCCATTAGCTGACTACGCTTTGACACCAGATGTGGCAATCATTGACCCACAACTCGTCATGTCAGTACCAGCTAGTGTGACTGCTGATACAGGGATGGACGTTTTAACTCACGCGATTGAATCATATGTTTCAGTTATGGCATCTGACTATACACGTGGTCTGTCATTGCAAGCAATCAAGATTGTCTTCGAATATCTTGAAAAATCAGTTAAGACTGGTGATGCAGAATCTCGCGAAAAAATGCACAATGCTTCTACAATGGCTGGTATGGCCTTCGCCAATGCCTTCCTCGGTATTTGTCACTCAATCGCCCACAAAGTTGGTGGTGCTTGGAACATTCCTCACGGCCGTACAAATGCGATTCTGTTACCACACATCATCCGTTACAATGCAAAAGACCCTCAAAAACATGCTATGTTCCCTAAATATGACTTCTTCCGTGCGGATGAAGACTATGCTGACATTGCGCGCTTCTTAGGTCTTAAAGGCGATACAACAGCTGAATTGGTTGAAGCACTTGCAACTGCCGTTTATAATCTTGGTACAGCAACAGGTATCGAAATGAACTGGCAAGCACAAGGCTTGACTAAGAAACAAATGGATGCAGAAATTGATCACTTGGCTGAAAAAGCTTATGAAGACCAATGTACAACTGCAAATCCAAAAGAACCTTTAATCTCTGAATTGAAAGGTATCATCGAAATTGCTTACGACTATAAAGCCTAAGTGATATGAACTTAAAAACTTACAGACACTTGTTTGTAAGTTTTTTTGTGCTTGATTGTTGTCAATATGGTATACTATTGGCAAATGAGGTTTGATGATGGAAAGATTTGATATTTATGATAAGAATAGAAGGTTAACTGGCCGTACAGCAGAACGCGGTCAAGAACTTGAGGCAGATGAGTATCGGTTGATTGTGCATGTGAGTATCATGAATAATCAAAATCAACTCTTGATTCAGAAACGTCAACCGCACAAGCCAGCCTGGCCTGGATTTTGGGATATTAGCGTTGGCGGTGGTGCGCTGGCAGGTGAAACGAGTCAAGCGGCTGCGGCGCGTGAGACTTTTGAAGAATTAGGTCTAGCCATAGATCTATCTGAAGTAGCGCCATATTTTATGGTTAAGTTTCCAAACGGTTTTGCCGATGAGTATATTGTCCATCAGGATGTTGATTTGACAGTACTAAACTTGCAGACAGCGGAAGTGCAGGCAGTCAAATGGGCGAGCTATGATGAGGTGATGGTAATGGTGGATCAGGGCATTTTCTTCCCCTACCAAGAACCGATGCTTGATTTGATTTTTAGTTTTTTTGAAGAAGGGAGATAAGAAATGATTGACGTCAGAAAAGCAAGGCTTGAAGACCATGCCATGATCTACCGGCTAGGTCAAGAGGCGCTAGGCTATGAAATAGACCAAGAGTTTAGCCAATCTCGCTTGGCGGCTGTTTTGTCAAAACCAGCCAATCAAATCTTCGTCGCTTTCGTGGATGGTGAGCCAGCTGGATATATCCATGTTAAAGATTATGATGTGACCTATGCCATCCCTTATAAAAACATTTTGGGCTTAGCTGTTTTTGACCAGTTTCAAAGGCAGGGTGTTGGCAAAGTTTTGATAGAAGCAGCAGAAGATTTTGCACGAGCTGATGGGGCTGCAGGTATTCGCCTAAATTCTGGGGAAGGTCGGCACGGTGCGCATCTTTTCTATGAGGCAGCTGGTTATGAGCGAGTGAAATCACAGGTCAATTTTAGAAAAGCGTTTTAAGGATGGCGAAAAAAAATCTAACAGTGATCATTGATCGACCGATTGGGTATGATCATGATGGCACGATTTATCCGATTAATTACGGCTATGTCGCGGGTATCATGGGTGGAGATGGGGAGGAACAGGATGCTTATATCTTGACGGAAGGTGATCAGCCTCTGAAGACCTTTACGGGTCAGCTCATCGCAGTCGTGCACCGTGCAGATGATGTTGAAACCAAATGGATCGTGACTGATTCTGACAAGCCATATTCCGCTGAAGAAATTATGGCGACAATTCAATTCATGGAGCAATACTTTGAGTCAACGATTGAAATGATGGAAGGTTGAGAGATGCAAGATTTGACAGTAGCGCTAACAGGCGGTCGATTAAATATTCGAGTTGCTGCGATTATTCGAGATCAGGACAAAATTTTGGTTTCAAAATGGCCGGATGGCACGATTTCATTAGTAGGTGGTCGTGTGGCTTATGGGGAGACAGCGCAAGCAGCGATTAGTCGTGAGGTAACTGAAGAGACCGGATTAGCAGTTAAGTCAGCTCAGTTACATGCGATAATCGAAAACTTTTTTACGCATCGTGATCATTTTTTTCATGAATTTTTATATGTTTACGATGTTGAAACGTCTTCCTTTGAACTGAATCAAACCGCTCAGGATTTTGAGGATCAAGAGATTTTATGGTTGTCGACTAGTGAGCATGCTAGTTTGCGTCCAAAGGTTTTATCCGATGTTATTAAGGATAAGAGTGGTCGGATTTTACACCTTGTGAACCAGGAAGCTAAACTTGTCCGATAAAAATTGATGTGATTGGATGATTTAGTGAGATACTCAAAAAGCCGCTTGACTTCAAATCAAGCGGCTTTTTGATATATTTTATTGTCCGTACTGGCTTTTATAGTGATCTCCCCATGTCATCATGGCGTCGAGGACGCTATCTAAAGATTGGCCAAGAGGCGTTAGAGAATATTCAACGCGTGGTGGCACTTCTGCGTAAACTTGGCGCTTCACAATACCAGATGCTTCGAGTTGTCTCAGATTATCGGTTAATACTTTTTGAGAAATACTACCAATGGAACGTTTTAAGACGCTAAAACGTTTTGTTTCAATTAATAAGTCACGGACGATTAAGAATTTCCATTTGTTTCCGATAAGAGAAAGGGTTAATTCGACAGGACATGCAGGGAGTAATTTTTCGTTTTCGATGGGCATAACCTCCGTTAGTTACTAAATGATACCTAGGTAATAAAATAGTGCCTACTTACATTTTTTTATCTTATAAGTTATTATATACTTGTAGTCAAGATATAGCAAGTTAGTATAGAAAATAAGGGGTAAATAGAATGAACAAATTTTTAGTTGTTGCGGCAAATGGTAAAGCGGGTCAAAAGATCGTGAACGAGCTGATCGCGCGTGATTTAGATGTGACAGTGGCTGTCCGTCAAGCAAACAAAACACAAGCCAGTCAAGTCATCATTAAAGACTTATTTGATTTAAACGCTTCTGATGTGAAAAACTTTGATATTGTGATTGACGCATTTGGCGCTTGGGCGCCAGAATCGCTGCCACAACATACCACATCTTTAGAACATTTGGCTGCTATTCTGGCACCGAATGCACGCTTGGTTGTCGTTGGGGGTGCGGGGTCTCTTTACTTGGATGCAAGTCACACGGTGGCATTAAAAGACAGCGACGGTTTTCCAGATGCTTTTAAACCACTTGCGAGCGCAATGGGTGAGGCCTAGCGCATTTGCGGACACTTGATGTTGATTGGACTTATATCTCGCCAGCGGCTGATTTTGTCGCAGATGGGGAGAAAAAAGGTCATTATGTGATTGAGGGTGAGGTTTTTAGTACGGATGACAATGGCGTGAGTCAAATCTCTTATGCTGATTATGCGACAGCCTTGGTCGATATTGCGACAAGTGATAACTACCATAAGGCGCGTGTATCAGTTAGATGGTAAGAAGTCTATGTATCGTTTTTCGTGATTTTTGACTTACGAAGAAAAAAATTTTGTGATATACTAAATATAATTTACTGCGTATAATGGTTCAGCGTAAAGATTGCTATCCGGTTCTCTATCGGGTAGCAACCTTTGCGCTGTTTTTTTTCAGTAAATATAGAAAAGAAGAGGTTAATTACCAATGGATTTTTACATGAAGCTCCCGCGCAATAGCAAGGAGTTTGCCCTATTTCTCGGGATTGTTGCAGTCATTTCGGTCAATATTATTGCACCAGTGATTTCAGGATTTGAGGTTGGCTTTAGCCTAGCAACCTGGCGCCAGACACTCACGATTTTGCCAGTGATGTTAGTAGCGGTCGTTATTTTTGTTTTGCTGACGCACATGCCTGCAGAAAAGGTAGCAGCTATATTAACAGAAGAAACGGATAGCTTTAATGCCAAAATCACGATAACGATTTTGATAAATGTTGCCATAATGTCAGTGTTGATGACCATTGTAGGTGCAATGATTGCAATGCAAACGATTAGCTTAACACCTTTCCAACAGTTCTTTTATAAATGGCCAAGAAACTTTACAATTGCGTTATTGACAGAAATGTTGATTGCCCAACCTATTGCAAGATGGGTCATGCACTATCTACATAAAAAGTGATAAACACTTAAGAAACGCCATTTCTGAGAAATAGATGTATAATAAAGGAGGAGGAAAATCAAATGAAAATTACTTATCACAATGCAGGCAATGCGCCAGAAACTAAAACCTTTAAAGATGTTGAAGAATTTTTAATGTTACAAAATCGTGAGATTCCAGCGATTCAGGATCATTATCAAGTAGATGAGCTTTACGTTGAGGATGAACAAGTTGATTTTACTGGGACAATTGGCGATTTGTTTGACAAATATAACAAATAAGTCTTGTCAAATGTCCTAAAACCGTGTATAATTAAATGGTTGCCGTAAAAATATGCGGGAACTTAAACCACATTTTGACATAATCGTTCCGTAGTGCTAGCGCTTAAGCCAGTAGCGGGGCGAGTTGACGGTCAGAAGAGGAAAAAACTATTTTAAAAGGAGACTAGCTCATGGCAGTCATTTCAATGAAACAACTACTCGAAGCGGGTGTTCACTTCGGTCACCAAACACGCCGTTGGAACCCAAAAATGAAACCGTTCATCTTTACAGAACGTAACGGTATTCACGTTATCGACTTACAAAAAACAGTTAAACTTGCTGACGACGCTTACAACTACGTACGCGAAGCTGCAGCAAACGGTGCTGTTGTTCTCTTCGTAGGAACTAAAAAACAAGCTGCTGAAGCTGTTAAAGAAGAAGCGACTCGTGCTGGTCAATACTACATCAACCACCGTTGGTTGGGTGGTACTTTGACTAACTGGGGTACAATTCAAAAACGTATCGCACGTTTGAAAGAAATCAACCAAATGGAAGAAGATGGTACTTTCTCAGTTCTTCCTAAAAAAGAAGTTGTTTTGCTTAACAAACAACGCGATCGCTTAGAAAAATTCTTGGGCGGTATCGCTGATATGCCACGTATTCCTGATCTTATCTACATCGTGGATCCACATAAAGAGCAAATCGCTGTTCAAGAAGCAACTAAATTGAACATTCCAATCGTTGCCATGGTTGATACAAATGCGGATCCTGATCCAATTGACGTAATCATCCCTGCCAATGACGATGCCATTCGTGCGGTTAAATTGATCACTGGTAAAATGGCTGACGCAATCATCGAAGGTCGTCAAGGCGAAGATGCAGTTGAAGCTGAAGATGCAAACGTATCAGAACCAGCATCAGCTGAATCAATCGAAGAATTGGTAGAAGTTGTGGAAGGTTCTAAAGAAGCTTAAGCTTCTTTAGAATTAACCAATGAGGAAACGCGTAGCATTTCTTCAACAAAGAAGCTTAAGTTTCTTTTGAATTAACCAATGAGGAAACACGTAGCGTTTCTTCAGCAAAGAAGCTTAAGCTTCTTTGCAATGAATTGGTTATATCAAACTTCTCAAGCATTTAACAAAAAAATTGAAAGAGGGCGGGGCCTACGCCTCAGCCCTCTTTATATATCTAATAATTGAGTCCGCCTACTTGACTTTAAAGCTGTTATGCTCTAAAATCGAAGTAACTAACTCAACATCTAAAAGGAGAAATCAAAAATGGCAATTACTGCAGCTCAAGTAAAAGAATTGCGTGAAAAAACTGGTGCCGGCATCATGGATGCTAAAAAAGCACTCGTTGAAGTTGATGGAGATATGGACAAAGCAATTGACTTGCTCCGCGAAAAAGGGATTGCAAAAGCAGCTAAAAAAGCTGACCGTGTCGCTGCCGAAGGTTTGACTGGTGTTTATGTTGACGGTAACGTTGCAGTACTTGTTGAAGTCAATTCAGAAACTGACTTTGTTGCAAAAAATGATCAATTCGTTGCTTTGGTTAACGAAACAGCAGAATTGATTGCTAAAAACAAACCAGCTGACAACGATGCAGCACTTGCCATCCAAACTTCATCTGGTAAAACTTTGGGTGAAGCCTACGTTGAAGCAACTTCAACAATCGGTGAAAAAATTGCTTTCCGTCGTTTCCAACTTGTTGAGAAAACTGATGACCAAAACTTTGGTGCTTACCAACATAATGGTGGTCGTATCGGTGTTATCACAGTTATCGAAGGTGGCGACGAAGCGCTTCCTAAAGCAGTTGCCATGCACGTTGCAGCGATGAGCCCAAGCGTTTTGTCTGCTGAAGAACTTGATCATGACTTCATCGTAAGCGAAACGACTGCTTTGATTTCACGTATTGAAATCGAAAACGAAGACCGTAAACGTACTGGTAAAGCATTCTTGCACGTACCACGATTCGGTTCAGCTGCACAATTGACTGATGACGTTTTGGCTAAAGTTGAAGCAGAATTCAAGGAAGAACTTAAAGCTGAAGGCAAACCAGAACAAATCTGGGATAAAATCTTGCCAGGTAAAATGGCTAAATTCTTTGTTGACAATACACAAATCGACCAAGAAAATGCCCTTTTGTCACAACTTTACGTGATGGACGACAGCAAAACTGTTGCTAAATTCCTTGAATCTAAAGAAGCTAAAGCTGTTACATTTGCACGTTTCGAAGTTGGCGAAGGTATCGAAAAAGCTGCTAACAACTTTGAAGCTGAAGTGCAAGCAACAATGGCTGCTGCGCTTGAAAACTAAGACTCATAAATCTGTCATTAAGATGATACGAATTGATTGATGTGGTGATGAGTCGCTGTCTTACTTAAAACTTTGGTTTCAAACTTGAAGTAAGGCTTAACTGATTTTTCAAAACATCAATTAGATGATTTAAAAAATGCACCGAAAATTAACTTACGGTGTATTTTTTTGTTTAAATGTGGTATAATGAAACACGGAATTTATAAATTCGAACACAAGATTTAAATGTATTAATAGACCCGTGATGGAGAGTAAAAAAGAATGCCAAACAGTATCATAATCGCAATCGTCGTCTTACTTGCAATCGTCGTTATTTTTTATGTAGCGTCGATGGTGCTACGCAAAAAAACAGAGGATCGGATTATTGCGCTTGAAGAGCGCAAAGAAGATTTATTTGATTTGCCAGTACAAGAAGAGATTGATGCCGTCAAAAAATTGCATCTGGTTGGACAAAGTCAGACGATTTTTCGTGAATGGAATCAAAAATGGATTGATTTATCGTCAAACTCTTTTGCGGATTTAGAAAATCATATTTTCGAAGCAGAGCAATTGAATGATTCTTTTAGATTCGTTCGTGCACGTGCCTCTGTTGATGCTTCAGAAAGTCAAATCGAGCTCATGGAGGAAGACGTACAGTCAATTCGTGAGGGGATTTCTGAATTAACGAAGCAAGAAACGATTAATTCGTCTAAAATCCAAGACTCTTTGGACTTATATGATGCTTTGCGGGCAGAGATTACGGATAATGCGGGCAAATATGGGGTCGCACTCGGTGAACTTGAAGCTCAATTAGATAATATCGAAACTGAGTTTAACCAATTTGTTGACTTGAATTCAACAGGTGACCCGATTGAGGCATCTGAAGTTTTGGAGACGGCTGAAGAACATACAATTGCTCTTGGTGCAATTGCAGAACGGATTCCAGCTGTTGTTGAAGATTTGACGGTCAAATATCCGAAACAACTGGAAGAATTAGCACAAGGTTATCAAGAGTTTTTAGCGCAAGATTTCAAATTACCTGAGTCTGTGAAGGTCGAAGAACGCTTGCAAGAAGTTCGGGATGATTTGAAACAAACGACTAAGTTTGTTGAGGGCTTTGAATTAGACCGTGCGGATAACCAATTGGAACAAATTCGTTTGAACTTAGATGGTCTCTATGAAATTTTTGAGGCTGAGTACAAGGCACGTCGTGATGTGGCTAAAAATGCTAGCATTATCAAGGATTATATCTCACATACACGAGCGAATAATAAAAATCTTCTCTTGGAAATTGACCATGTTTCTCAAGCCTATGTTTTAACAGGCAATGAGATGGGCATGATTCGTGGTTACCAGGAACAGTTGGAGCAATTAGAGGCTGGTGCAAATGAATTGCTAGATGTGATTGCCGAAAATGCACAACCCTATAGCTTACTTGGTAAGGAAGTTGATACAATCATCTCAACGCTTGATGATATTGAGAAAAATCAATTAAAAATCAGCAACGACTTGCAAGATTTACGGAAACAAGAAAAGGCAGCACAAGATGCGGCTGATACATTTGACCGTGAAATTAGAATTTTAAAACGTTATGTTGAGAAACGTAATTTACCAGGTTTGCCACAAGTCTATTTGGATAAATTTTTTGCGACATCAGAACGTGTTCAGACTTTGTTTAAAGAATTGAATAAGGTGAAAGTAAATATTGATGGCGTCAATCATTTGGTTGATGTGACAACAGAAGATCTATCGAATCTGAAAGATGCGACGGATGAAATGGTTGACAAGGCACGCTTGGCGGAAGATTTGATGCAGTATGCCAATCGCTACAAAACAACGAATGAAACTGTTGCTAAAAGCATTGCACGAGCATATCAATTATTTGAGCGTGATCGTAATTATGCTGCATCCTATGAAGAAATTTCAGTCGCATTGGACGCGGTAGAACCAGGTGCTAGTGAACGTATTTCAAATGTTTACCACAATACAAAAATGACACCGGATTATCGATAAGTCGAAAAGAACTCGCTAAAATGGCGAGTTTTTTGCTTGTCTTGCCATGAATTAAATGAGGAATTGGCACATCTAATGTTAATTATGATATAATTATAGGGAATGAAATTCAAGCGCAAATGTAATATGACGTGAGAGGGGCAATCGCCCATCGTAGCGGCTGAGAAAATAAAGAACATTTATGTTTGAGCTTAAAGTTAAAGAGAAAAAGAAAAGAGGCTTTTCATGACAAAAGGTATTATTTTAGCAGGTGGTTCAGGAACGCGTTTGTATCCTTTGACGCGTGCAGCAAGTAAACAATTGATGCCCATCTATGACAAACCGATGATTTATTACCCACTTTCAACGTTAATGCTTGCGGGCATCAAAGAAATCTTGATTATTTCGACACCACAAGATTTGCCACGGTTTGAAGAACTGCTAGGTGACGGTAGCGAGTTTGGTATTTCTTTGAGCTATGCCGTACAACCTAGTCCTGATGGTTTGGCGCAAGCCTTCATTATTGGTGCTGACTTTATTGGCGATGACAATGTTGCCTTGATCCTTGGCGATAATATCTACTATGGACCAGGTATGTCAAAAATGTTAGCCCGTGCTGCCGCCAAAGAAAAAGGCGCAACAGTCTTTGGCTACCAAGTGAAGGACCCAGAACGTTTTGGTGTCGTTGAATTTGACGAGAATATGCGTGCTATTTCTGTAGAAGAAAAACCTGAAAATCCCAAATCAAACTACGCTATTACAGGTCTCTATTTCTACGACAATGATGTTGTAGAAATTGCTAAAAATATTCAACCATCACCTCGTGGTGAACTTGAAATCACAGATGTGAATGATGCCTACCTCAAACGTGGCGATTTGGATGTTGAAATCATGGGCCGTGGTTTTGCTTGGTTGGATACTGGGACACATGAGTCACTTCTTGAAGCGGCGCAATACATCGAAACTGTACAACGTATGCAAAATGTTCAAGTAGCTAATCTGGAAGAGATTGCTTATCGCATGGGTTACATCACACGTGAGCAAGTAATTGAATTGGCACAACCATTGAAGAAAAATGAATACGGTCAATATTTATTACGACTTGTGGAGGCTGACTAATCCATGACTGAAAACTTTTTTGAAAAAACATTAGTGGCGAGAGAAATTGCTGAAATTCCGGGCATGCTAGAATTTGATATTCCTGTTCACGGCGATAATCGTGGTTGGTTTAAAGAAAATTTCCAAAAAGAAAAAATGTTACCACTCGGTTTTCCAAACAGTTTTTTCTCTGAAGATAAACTGCAAAATAATGTATCTTTTTCGCGTAAAAATGTTTTACGCGGTTTACACGCTGAGCCTTGGGATAAGTACATTTCGGTTGCGGACAATGGTCGTGTACTTGGCGCATGGGTTGATTTACGCGAAGGCGAAAGCTTTGGTAACGTCTATCAAACAGAAATTGATGCCAGCAAAGGTATCTTCGTTCCGCGTGGTGTTGCCAATGGTTTCCAAGTTTTGAGTGATGTTGTGGCCTATAGCTATCTTGTGAACGACTACTGGGCACTTGAACTCAAACCTAAGTATGCCTTTGTCAACTATGCTGATCCAACGCTTGGCATCAAATGGGAAGACGTTACCAATGCTGAAGTGAGTGATGCAGATAAAAATCATCCCTTGCTTAAAGATGTAACGGCTTTGACTGCTGATTTGCTGTAAGCATTTCTCGAAAAGACAAAGTGATAAAGAAAAATAAGTTACTATGAGCGTGTTGGCCGCAGTTGTCAACTTTTGTAGAGAAAGTTAGCTCCAAGTTCAAATAAGGAAGTAAAAAAATGACTGAATTAAAAAAAATAATCGTAACAGGTGGCGCGGGTTTTATTGGCTCGAACTTTGTACACTATGTGTATAATAACCACCCTGAAATTGAAAAAATTATCGTTTTAGACAAATTGACTTATGCTGGCAACAAAGCCAACATTGCTGAGATTCTTGGTGATCGTGTTGAGCTTGTCGTTGGGGACATTGCGGATGCTGATTTGGTTGATAAATTGGCAGGCCAAGTCGATGCTATCGTCCACTATGCAGCTGAGTCACATAATGACAACTCACTCAAATCTCAAGACGAGTTCATCCACACCAACTTTATCGGGACTTATACGTTAATTCAAGCGGCACGTAAATATGATTTGCGTTTCCACCATGTCTCAACGGATGAAGTCTATGGCGATTTGCCTTACCGTGAAGATTTACCAGGTCATGGCGAAGGTGAGGGGGAGAAGTTTACAGACCGTACGCCTTACAACCCTAGCTCACCTTACTCTTCGACAAAAGCAGCGAGTGACTTAATCGTTCGCGCCTGGGTCCGCTCATTTGGTCTTAAAGCAACGATCTCTAACTGTTCAAACAACTATGGTCCATACCAACATATCGAGAAATTTATCCCGCGTCAAATTACCAATATTTTAGCGGGTATCCGTCCAAAACTTTATGGAGATGGTAAAAATGTCCGTGACTGGATCCACACAGAAGATCATTCTTCAGGTGTTTGGACAATTCTTACTAAAGGTGTGATCGGTGAAACTTACCTAATCGGTGCTGATGGCGAGAAAAACAACAAAGAAGTCTTGGAAGAAATCTTGACTGAAATGGGTCAAGAAGCGACAGCTTATGACCGCGTGACAGACCGTGCAGGACATGACTTGCGCTATGCGATCGACAATACGAAACTTCGCACAGAGCTTGGTTGGGCGCCTAAGCATACTGACTTTGAATCTGGTTTAAAAGATACGATTAAATGGTACACAGACAATAAAGACTGGTGGGAAGCTGAAAAAGCAGCGGTCGAAGCCAACTATGCTAAATCACAAGAGGTATTAAAATGATTTTAATTACTGGGGCAAATGGTCAACTGGGTACTGAGTTACGTTATTTATTAGATGAACGTGATGTGGACTATGTCGCAACGGATGTGGCGCAGCTTGATATTACAAATACTGAGCAGGTAAACAAAGTTTTCGCAGAAGTCAAACCGACATTGGTCTATCATTGTGCCGCGTATACAGCTGTTGACAAGGCAGAAGACGAAGGCAAAGAGCTTGACTATGCGATTAATGTCACAGGGACAGAAAATATCGCTAAGGCAGCAGCAGCGCATGATGCAACGCTTGTTTATATCTCAACTGACTATGTTTTTGACGGTCAAAAACCAGTTGGTGAAGAGTGGGAAGTGGACGATGTGCCAGACCCGCAAACAGAGTATGGTCGCACAAAACGTCTTGGTGAAGAGCTTGTTGAAAAATATGCTAAAAAATTCTATATCATTCGGACAGCTTGGGTATTTGGTAATTATGGCGCGAATTTCGTCTTTACCATGCAAAAATTAGCTGAATCACATGACAGCTTGACTGTTGTCAATGACCAACACGGACGTCCAACATGGACACGGACTTTGGCTGAGTTCATGGCGCATTTAACGGATAACCGTAAGGATTTTGGTTACTATCATTTGTCAAATGACGCGACAGAAGATGTGACTTGGTATGATTTTGCTGTTGAAATCTTAAAAGATACTGACGTGTCAGTTAAGCCAGTAGATTCAAGTCAATTTCCAGCTAAAGCAAAACGGCCGTTGAACTCAACTATGAGTTTGACGAAAGCTAAAGCAACAGGTTTTGTCATTCCGACTTGGCAAGATGCTTTGAAAGAATTCTACCATCAGGAAAAACCTGAATAATTAAAAACTGTCATTCATAAGGAGTGACATTTTTTTGATGTATTGGACTATAAAATCCTTTCTTTAACTTTGAGAGGGAGTAACAAGGTTTTTCGTCGATTATTTAAAATAGACAGATTACTAACGAAAAAATACATGTTTCTGGAAAACAAGTATAAATCCGTCATAAAAGTGTCAATTCCATACAAAAAAACGACGAGTTGTCATGCTTGTAATCTCCTAGTAAAATGACAAGCATAGTCATTTGTGGTATAATAATGAAGAATATCGTGAGAAATTAGGTGAAAAATGCAACACGTGTTTATAATTGGGTCGCGCGGCTTGCCGGCTCAGTATGGTGGCTTTGAAACATTTGTTGATGAATTGGTGAGTCATCAACAATCAGATCAAATTAAATATCATGTTGCGAATCTTTCAAAAGGTGCAAGTGGTAAACATTCTGATTATAAGACTGCGGATGTTTTTGATATTAAGGCTAGACATTTTGGTCCAGCAAATGTCATTTTTTATGATCGAGATGCAATAAACTATGCGTTAAGCTATATTAAAGAAAATAAGATTATGAACCCAATATTCTATGTTTTAGGGAATACTTTGGGTGCTTTTATAGGGCATTATGCCAAGAAGATTCACAAGATTGGCGGGAAGTTACTGGTAAATCCAGATGGTCTTGAATGGAAACGAAGCAAGTGGGTCAAGCCGATTCAGATGTATCTCAAATTTTCTGAGCAGAAGATGGCTAAGATAGCTGATTTGATTATTTCGGATAATCAGGGGATTGAGGATTATTTGAAGGCCGAGTATGGTGATGTGACATCAACGGTGATTGCTTATGGGACGAATCCTGCCGCGCGTGATATGGTGATAGATATGACGTGGTTTGATGCGCAAGAAGTCAAACTAAAAGACTATTATTTGGTAGTTGGACGTTTTGTACCGGAAAACAATTACGAGGCAATCATTCAAAATTTCATGGCGTCTGATACGACACGTGATTTGGTGATTATTACCAATCATCAAGGTAATCCTTACTTTGATAAGCTACGTGAAATCACTGGTTTTGAGCAAGATAAGCGCGTCAAATTCGTCGGGACGGTTTACGATAAAGAGACACTAACTGCGATTCGACAGCAGGCGTTTGCCTATATCCATGGTCATGCGGTCGGTGGAACAAATCCAGGTTTACTTGAGGCAATGGGTGCAACGGATTTGAATTTGGTATATGATGTAAGCTTTAATCGAAATGTGGCTTTGGACTCAGCCTTATTTTGGCAATTGGATAATTTGACGGCGTTAATAGCTCAAGCTGAAAAACTTGAGACGTTGGAAATTACTCGGTTAGCAGAACAGGCGCGTGCGATTATTGCTGAAAAATATACTTGGGAACGGATTGTAGCACAGTATGAGAGGTTATTTTTGAATGAAAGTTAATATTGTTCTCTCGACTTACAACGGGGCTAAATTCCTTGCTGAGCAGATTGAGAGTATTCAAAAACAGACCTTTACAGACTGGCAGTTGCTGATACGCGATGATGGCTCATCAGATGAGACGCCACAAATCATTGAGCAATTTGCGACAACAGATAAGCGCATCAAGTTTATCAACGCAGATAATCGAGAAAATTTTGGAGTTATCAAAAATTTTTTCACGCTTGTTAAGTTTGAACTGGCTGATTATTATTTTTTCAGTGACCAGGACGATGTTTGGTTGCCAAACAAAATGGCAACGATGTTAGATGAGGCGCAAAAGCATGATCAAGCTAACCCCTTAATGGTTTACATGGATCTATCAGTCGTGGATCAAAATTTAGTTGTAACGCAGCCGTCAATGATTCAGAGTCAAAGTCATCATGCTAATACGACTTTACGACCAGAGTTAACTGAAAACACAGTAACCGGTGGAGTATCGATGATCAACCAAGCTTTGGCGAGCAGATGGCACAGTACAGAGCAAATTATCATGCATGACTGGTACTTGGCATTACTTGCGACAGCAACAGGAGAACTCGTCTATATTGATCAGCCGGGAGAGCTTTATCGGCAACATGAGAATAATGTTTTGGGTGCAAGGACACTTAGAAAACGACTTCAAAAGTGGTTGAATCCGATGCAAGCTGTTTATAAATATTGGGATTTGATTATCAATAGCCAAAATCAGGCGAGACTTTTATTAAATCAGCTAGATTTATCTGATGACAAGAGAGAATTAATTGAAAAATACGCTGGTCTCTTGGATCAAACCTTTAGCAACCGCATTAAAATGATTAAAAAGTATCACTTTAAGAAAAATAAAGCATTTCACACAGCCGTTTTTTGGACGCTGATTGTGACGAAGATGGGGTATAGAAAAAAATGAATTCGAAAAACTGGATTTTATTAAAAGAATTGGTTAAGACCGATTTTAAATTGCGTTATCAGGGGAGCATGATGGGCCATTTATGGTCAATTTTAAAACCATTGATGCTGTTTAGTGTTATGTATGTCGTATTTATCCAATTCTTAGGTTTTGGACGTGATATGCCGCATTTTGCTGTGGCGCTTTTGCTCGGTATGGTCATCTGGAATTTCTTTGCGGAGACAACTTCAATGGGCTTAACATCTATTGTCGGACGTGGAGATTTGCTTCGCAAGCTAAGTTTTCCAAAAGAAATTATTGTCTTATCCGTAGCAGTTAGTGCTTTTATCAATTTTTTGATTAACTTACTCGTTGTGTTGTTTTTCTGTATATTAAACCATGTGGAAGTATCTAAATATGCGGTAATTGCTCCTTTGTACATCATCCCTTTATTTGCTTTTTCACTAGGTATTGCCTTTATTTTAGCAACAATGTTTGTCTACTTTAGAGATATCGCACCAGTTTGGGAAGTTGTGATGCAGGCTGGTATGTATGCGACACCGATTATTTATTCACTTTCGATGATTAATAATCAAACGGTAAAAGCAATTATGATGTTGAATCCTTTGGCAACCATTATCCAAGATTTGAGACATCTTCTTATCTATTCAGGCAACCAAACAGTAGGCGATTTTATTAATACTAAATGGATTATTGCAATTCCATATGTATTGCCATTTGTTGTCTTATTTGTTGGTTACATTATTTTTAAAAAACATGCGGATAGATTTGCGGAGATTATTTAAATGACTAAGAATATAGAAGAAAAAGAAGTTGCTGTTTCAATAAAAAATGTTAGTAAATCATTTAGGTTACCAACTGAAAGCTCAAATAGCTTACGAACAACGCTTGTCAATCGAATGAAAGGTATCAAAGGCTATAAAGAGCAAAAAGTTTTAAAAGACATTTCTTTTGATGTTGAAAAAGGAGACTTTTTTGGTATTGTTGGTCGAAATGGCTCAGGAAAATCAACTTTGCTCAAAATTATTTCTCAAATTTATGTGCCAGAAAAAGGTCATGTTGATGTAAATGGCAAATTAGTCTCGTTTATTGAACTTGGTGTTGGCTTTAATCCTGAATTAACTGGGCGTGAGAATGTTTATTTAAATGGTGCGATGCTTGGATTTTCTGAGAGCGAAGTTGATGACATGTATCAAGAAATTGTTGACTTTGCTGAACTTCATCAGTTCATGAATCAAAAATTAAAAAACTATTCTTCAGGCATGCAAGTTCGATTGGCCTTTTCAGTTGCAATTCAGGCTAAGTCAGATATTTTGGTTTTAGATGAAATCTTGGCGGTAGGGGATGAAGCTTTTCAAAGAAAATCTCAAGAATTTTTTGATGAAATTCGCCAAGATAAAGATAAAACCGTTATCCTGGTCACACATGACATGAATGCTGTTCAGCGCTATTGTAATAAAGTAGTATATATCAAGGATGGTTATCTAGATCATGCGGAGACCATACAAGATGTAACCACACATTATTCAGAAGATAACCTTGCAGTCAACCGTGATAAATCTGGTAGCTCAGATAAAAATAAAGCTGTTGAACTTAGTATGATTCCTAAAAGTCCACTTGTTCTAGATAAACCAAGCCAAAATTTTGAATTTGATGTAGTCTATAAAATTAACGATGAGAGCATCAAACAAGAGCCTAATTTATATCTCGCATATGCGCTCCATGATGTTGGTAGAGGCGGTATTATCTTCGATAGTGGTTCAATCAATGTGAAGGGTCAAAATGTCTTACATGCCAGCATTCCAATGGCGAATTTTCACAACACAAACTTCAGATTGACAGTAAGTTTGAGAAAAGATCCTAAAATTAAAAATGAAGAGCATTTTGATACAGAACCTGTTGCCTATACAAGTGGGGATGACGATATTTACTTTAAATATTTTAATGTAGAGGACAAATATACCTACGGTCTATTAAAGGAATTGTAAGATGAAACCACTTATTTCTGTTATTATCACGAATTACAATTATGGTCAATATATTGAAAAAGCAATTCAGAGTGTATCTGATCAGACATATGCCAATATTGAGTTATTGATTTATGATGATGGTTCCAATGATCATTCAGTTGAATTGATTGAAAAAATATTGCCTTCGGTTACAGTATCAAAGGTAAAATTTATACAACAAGAAAATCAAGGTATCGTTAAAACAAGAAATAGAGCCTTAAAAGAGTTAACAGGTGACTATTATATCTTTCTTGATGCGGATGATTATTTTGATTCTGATTTTGTTGATAGTTTATATCAAATTGCCGCTGAGACAGGCGTTGATGTTGTCTATCCCAATTGGCATGTCATCGAGTTAGATACAGGTAAAGATTATCACACTGATTTTCCTGAGTTCTCTCTTGAGGGATTACAAAGACAGCAGGTGCATATTACTCCTGAATCCCTAGTTAAAACAGCTGCAGTTGAAAATGTTGAATTTCAATCAGAATTTATTGCCGAAGATTGGCAATTTTTCTTACATTTAGCGTTTTTGGGTAAAACCTTTAAACTTGCTAAAACGAGCTATATTAATTATCAAGTTAAGGCAAACAGTCGGACATCCAGAAATAGCTACACAGAGGATACCTTTGCATTTGAAGCGATATTGGATGAATTCAGAGAAGAATTTACAACTCAAGTGATCGAGCAAGGTTATATCGCTCAAAAGAGAACGGCTGAACTTGAGGTAGACAGAGCCGCAATTCAGGAGCGACTCCGTATTTCTGAAGAGAACCTCAGCTTGTTAAGTCAAAGTAATACGTATTTGACGGAAGAAGTGGCACAACTAGAGCAACAGAAAAACGATTTGATGGCTGTAATCACTCAAAAAGAAACGCATATTCAAAATTTAGAACAGTCGAAACTTGGCAGATTACAGAGGTTTTTCAGAAGAGGATTAAGAAAATGATGCGTCGAATATTATTTTATGTTCATTTTAATAAATATAATCAATTGAGTGAACATGTGGTTTTTCAACTCAATGAAATGAAACCCATATTTGAAAAAATAGTACTAGTTTCAAATAGTTTATTATCTCAAGAGGACTTGGCAAGGCTTCCTCATGATATATTTATTCAACGAGAAAATTCTGGCTTTGATTTTGCGGCATGGGCAGATGGTATCGAGACTATCGGAATGGCTGAATTAGCACAGTATGATTCAGCAACTTTTATGAATGATACATGTTTTGGTCCATTATACGATATGATGCCATACTATGAAAACTATGAGGACGAAGCTATTGATTTTTGGGGCATTACGAATCACCGTAAGAGCAAAGAAGTCGCAGAGCATATCCAGAGTTATTTCGTAGTTTATCATCAGAAAATCCTTCGATCTAAAACGTTTCAATCTTTTTGGGAAAATGTTGAGGTATTGGATGATGTTCAAGAAGTAATTGATAATTATGAGACATCATTGACATCCGAACTGGTTAAGGTAGGGTACCAATATAAAACGATTTTAGAGACAATTGATCGTTCAACAAGTGGTATGCTACATCCGGATTTTTCTTATTGGAATCCATCAGTGATTGTTCAAGAAAAAGTGCCCTTTTTAAAAATAAAAGCTGTCCAGGCTTTTAAAGATATGACACCACTTGTTTTGAATGAACTTTCTAGACAGAGTAACTACCCTGTCAAACAAATCTATTCTCACATGTCTCGTTACGTCGAGCGACCAGACGAGAAATATCTGCTAGCAAATAGCTATCTAAACTTGACAGAAGTGACGGCACAATTTGAACAGCCAGTTGCAATTCATCTACATGCCTTTTATACAGATATATTGCCTGAATTTTTTGAGCAGTTTATTACTTATCAATTTCATTTTGACTTGTTTATTACGACAGATGTATTTGAAAAAAAAGCTGAAATTGATCAAAAGTTATCTGAGTTTAAATTAAAAGCTCAAATTTTTGTCACGGGTAATGTTGGGCGTGATGTACTGCCTATGTTGAAACTGAAAGATAAATTGGCAAATTATGGAGTTATAGGTCATTTCCATACTAAAAAATCAAAAGAAGCTGATTTTTTAGTGGGTGAATCATGGCGTAAGGATTTGATTGAGATGTTAGTGAAACCAGCAAATCAAATCGTATCGCAGTTTTCAAATCAAAAATTAGGACTGGTTATTGCAGATATACCGACGTTCTTCAGATATAATGAGATTGTTAATGCTGTTAATGAAGCAAAAATCGCACCTCACATGAATGATTTATGGCAACGTATGTCTTTAACTAAGGCAATTGATTTCACGCAAATGGAGACTTTTGTGATGAGTTATGGAACATTTGGTTGGTTTAGATATGATGCCCTCCACCAATTATTTGATTTGAACTTAACTGAGGCTGATATTCCTAAAGAACCCTTACCGCAAAATAGTATTTTACATGCTATTGAACGGGCATTGATTTATATTTCATGGAATAATTTTTATGATTTTAAAATATCACAAAATCAGACTATTTTAACGCCATTTATTGATGTCAAAACGATGAATCATAACCAAAATGGCCCAATTAACTGGGATGCACTTGGTGGTAGAAGGGCATTGAAATATTTGATCAAAAAATCTTTGATAAAAACTAGAATTATTAAATAACTCTAGTTTCAATTTATGAATATGACAAGAAAAGTTTAACTATATAAGGGAGAGTTTTTATGGAAGTTTCAAATGTTTTAGAAAATAATCGTATTGAGATTGAAAAGATTTTTCTAATATTAGCTAGCATTTTTGGTGTGATCACTATGTTTGTTCAGCCATTATTATCAGCCCCAGATGAAGGTGTACATTTTAAGAACGCTTACGCTGTGTTTCATGATGATGCTCAGAAGAGAAATTTTAACAGTTTTAGTGATTTAGAAGATGTTGATAGTTATCGTGATGGTTCCTTTGTTGATAAATATATTGTAAGCAAAAGAGATTATAAAGATAATCCACTAAGCTTTAATCTGAATTATAAAAAAATTCAATATCTACCCCAAGCTCTAGGGGTGCTGATTGGCGAGAGAGTTTATCCCAGTTTAGGTGTAGTTATGATTTTTGGCAGACTGTTTAATCTAATTTTTTATATTGCTGCTATGTATTTTGCAATCAAAAAAGCTAAATTTGCCCAATGGTTTATGGCAATTATCGCATTATTTCCGATAAGTATTCAGCAAGCTGCTTCGGTGTCTTATGATGCATTTTTCTTTGTTGCTATTTTTATAACTTTTTCGTTAATAACTAATTTATTGACAAGAAGAGAACCTTTGACATTGAAATGGTATGGCTATATATTATCTTCGATCATTTTACTTTTCTTAGCCAAGACATCAGCACTAGTAATGGGATTATATTTTATAACGCTACCAATGGCATTGTTTGGACATAATCACTTGACTGTGATAATTGAAAAATTTTGGAGTTTTTGTGATAAATACAAAAAAACAGTAATGGTTTTATGTACCTTACTATTTATCCTCTTTTTGAAATATGAATTTTCGAATCAAGGTGGCTTGTTAAAGGGGGTTCAGATCCTGTTTAACACTTTTGCAAGATCAGATTTTGCTACTGATTTAGACTCTACAATGACAACAGGTATCATTGGTAGTTTTGGTTATTTGAAATATCGTTTACCTGAATGGGTCATCATTATTGATTTTATATTTCTTTTCCTTATCGGAATAAGCGAAAAACATATTGAGTTGAAAAAAAGAACAGTCGTTGCGAGCAGTTTAATTTATTTCTTGAATATTGTATTAGTGAGTTTAACTATGTATTTTGCATGGACAATTGGATTCTTGAAATATTATGATTCCTTGGTAGTTATGGGAAATCAAGGGAGATATTATACTCCTTTCTTAGTATGTTTGGCTCCAATTTGTATCTTTTTACAAAAATATATTAAAGTAGAGATAACAGAAGTTACTAAGAAAAAAATGTATCTTGGATTTTCTATTTTTAATTTAATGTTCTTCGTATTATTGACAATTTTATTTAACTATACAAAAGATGGAGGTTATAATTTCATGTTACAAATTGGAGAATGGTTGAGAGGTATTTAGATAATATTGAAAAAATGTTTTAAATTGAAAGTGAGTAGAGATGTTGCAACATACTTTTGTGATATGCGCTTATGGGCAATCGCCATTTTTAGAAGACTGTATCAAGTCTTGTGTCAATCAAAATTCTGTTAAAGCTAGGCAATCCAAAGTAATCCTATATACTAGTACCCCCAATGAAGATATAAAGTTACTGTGTCAAGAGTATGATATAGAGATGTATAGCAAGACAGGTGGCGGGATTGGGCGTGACTGGAATAATGCTTTATCATTTGTGGTAACTAAATATGCAACGATTGCACATCAAGATGATATCTATCTTCCTGATTATGGTATGGCAATTTTATCCGATTTCAAAAAATCTGAAAATGTGAATCTTGTGTTTACAGATTATAGTGAAAATGATGCACAAAATCAAATTCGGTTACGAAATTTGAATTTAAAAATTAAAACGGTGGGTTTAAAAATCATGTCTCTTTTTCAGAATAAAATCTATCAAAGACGTGTATATGCTTTTGGAAATTTTATTTGTTGTCCAGCTGTTTCCTATAATTTGGAACGCTTGGTAGATTTTCAATTTGACGAAAATTTGAAAATGGTTTTGGACTGGGATGCTTGGGAGCGTATTATGAAACGTCCAGGTAAAGTTAAATTTATCCCACAAGAGCTAATGTACCATCGGATTCATGAAGATTCAGAGACAACGGCTAATACTGTGGATAAAAATCGAGAGAATGAAGAGTTGATGATGTATAGGAGATATTGGCCTAGTTTTATATCAAATTTATTGATGAGATTTTATGTCAAGAATCAAAAAGGGAATTCATGAGGTAACCATAGTATGGAAAGTGTTTTGATAACAGGTGGTTCAGGATTTATAGGTTCAAATCTAGCCAATCATTTGTCTAAGTCAATGAAAGTAACTATAATAGATGATTTATCTATGGGCAGAATAGAAAATCTTCAAATTAACGAAAATGTAAAATTTATAGAAGGGAATATTTGTGATTATTCTAAACTAGAAGAATTACTCTCCACATACTCGTTTGATTATATCTTTCATTTAGCCGCAATTGCTAGTGTTGCTGATTCTGTAGAGCATCCTTTAGAAACTAATAGAGTCAATTTTGAAGCAACAATCCATTTATTAGAGCTAGTTAAAAATTATCAACCTAATTTAAAACGATTAGTATTCTCATCTTCTGCTAGTGTATATGGTAATGAGCCTACGATTCCAAAAACTGAGTTATCTCAAATACTTCCACAGACCCCCTATGCAGTGGATAAGTTTGCAAGTGAATGCTATTTGATTAATGCTTATAAACTTTATAATATTCCAACCGCTGTAGCGCGATTTTTTAATGTTTACGGTGTTAACCAAAATCCCAATTCACCGTATTCAGGTGTCATCTCTATTTTACTAGATAAGTATCAAGCTATTTTACAAGAAAAATCAGCTAAATTTACTCTATTTGGAGATGGAAACCAATCAAGAGATTTTATTTATATTGATGATGTTGTTCAAGGCTTACTTTTGCTTGCTCAATCAAATTCAGCTGTGGGAAATATATTTAACTTCGGAACGGGAAATATGACAACACTCAATGAATTAATTGGTATTTTGGATACGATTTTCCAAAAGAATTTACCAGTAGAAAGAGTAGCAGCGCGTAAAGGTGACATTGAGAAATCTTTAGCTGATAATAAAAAACTAAGATCACTAGGTTTTACTCCTAATTATACTCTTAATGAAGGGTTATCAGTTTATGTAAACTCTCTAGATGGATTATAATAATAACAATCTATCAAAAGTCCATACTATAAGGTTGTAAACGCTTTTTATATTTTGTGATACAATGGAGTAAGAATAGATTAGAAATTTTAAAAATAGTAATGTAACAATAAGAAAGGTTTAGATGAATAATGGGGCAGTCAAAAATCTTACTAATTATTCCCGCTTATAATGAGTCGGAAAGTATTTTAAAAGTGCTAGACAAAGTGACTAATTACCAAAAAAAAAGCAACTATTCCTTAGATTATCTTGTAATAAATGATGGATCATCGGATAATGAGGAGGAAATTCTACTGAAACACCGGATTAAGCATGTTGAACTAGTTCAAAATCTTGGTATTGGTGGTGCAGTTCAAACGGGTTATCTATATGCTTTGGAGAATAATTATGATATTGCAGTTCAATTTGATGGAGATGGCCAGCATGATATAGAGTCTTTACCAAACTTGGTAATACCCATACTTAACGGTGAAGTGGATTTTACAGTTGGCTCACGGTTTATTTCGGATAGCACCTCTAAATTTAAGTCCTCAAGTGCTAGGCAAATAGGAATAAAAATTTTATCTGTGCTAATAAGATGGACATCAAGAATCAATATTCATGATGTGACGAGTGGATATAGGGCAGCAAATCTAAAAGTTATTAAACAGTTTGCTAAAAGATATCCAAGTAAATATCCTGAACCAGAAAGTTATATGCATTTATTTGCTAACAATATTCGTGTAAAAGAAGTAGGTGTTAATATGCATGAGCGTGTTACAGGAGCTTCAAGTATTAATTTGAGAAAAGCTATTGGATACATGGTTGATGTTTCGTTATCAATATTAATTGCAGCTTTTATTGAAAAGGAGAAATAGTTATGCCGTTACAATTGCGAATTTTGGCGATGATTCTTGGTTTTAGTTTTTTTACACTGACAGTCCATTTGGTTAGAAAAGATCGAGCTGAAGTACGCCATATGCGTAAATGGTTGCTTTTAGCAACAATTATTTTATTAGGTGCTCTTTTCCCTGATTTAGGAACAGGGATTGCCCATTTTTTAGGGATTGTTAATTTGACTTCTTTAGTTTTATTTGGTTTGACAGGTGTATTGTTATTTTTCTCTTTAAAAGCCCAGATTTCTTTGATTAATATTGAAAAACAAAATAAAATTTTGACACAAGAATTGTCTTTGTTAAAACAAAAAGTGAGAGAAGCAGAAAATGACTCTGCTGATTTAAGTCAGTAAAAAGCAGTTATTATAGAGAAGTAAGGTAGGAAAATGAACGATTTAATTTCTATAATTATTCCAGTATATAATGTTGAAAAATATATACATGAATGCTTGGAATCGGTAGTGAATCAAACTTATCAAAAAATTGAAATAATTGTTGTAAACGATGGTAGTTTGGACAAATCAGCGAATATTGCTCAAACTTATGCGGAAGAAGATGATAGGGTGATCGTTTATCATAAAAAAAATGGAGGATTAAGTTCTGCTAGAAATTTTGGTATTGAAAAATCAAAAGGTGAGTATTTGCATTTTGTAGATTCGGATGATGTGATTAGTCCTTATATGATTGAAAACCTATATGAAGCCTGTCAAAAATTTAATTCTAAATTATCAATGAGTCAGTATACAAAAGAGTTTACTCAACTAACTAAAACTAAAGAAATTAGTACTGAATTTATTCAAGGAACATTGAAAAATATTGTTACTAAAATAAGACAACCAAACTATTTATATGTTTCAGCAATAGGAAAACTTTACCACTATTCAATTTTCAATGAATTGAGATTTCCTGAGGGTGTTATTTATGAAGATGGGGCTATTTTTTTACAAGTTATAGATAATGCTGAAAGTATAGTGTTAGTTTCAAATGTTAATTACTATTATCGAACCAATTTGTCAAGTACTACAACTAGCAAAATTTCTAGAAATAATTTAGATATTTTCACGACTAATCAAATCAAAATAGATTTTGTTAAAGATAAACATCCAGAACTATTGGGCTTTGTGTATTCAGATGCGGCCAAAGGGATAGATTTTGTAGCTATGAATGCTGTTTTTGAAAATTCTGAGTATAAAAGCGAAATTGTTAATAAAGCAGTAGCATTTTATCAACATTCGGGAAATTATATTTTATTAAAAAAAATTGTTTTCTCCAATAAATGGCTATATCAAGCCTATTTAAAACTACTTTATAAAGTTTATAAGTTGGTAATTAAAAGATGAGTAATCAAGAAACAAAAGTTACGGTCATTCTTCCTGTTTATAATGGTGAAAAATATTTATCTCGTGCTATCAGTAGTATATTAGAGCAATCAATTGGGATAGAGGCTATCAATATTTACATTATAAATGATGGGTCAACGGATGATAGTGAAGCTATTATTAAGCAATTTCATAAAAAATTTCCAGATCAAATTAACTATATCGTACAAGCTAATCAAGGTGTTGCATTTTCTCGTAATTTAGGAATAGAACAGTGTCAGACAAAGTGGCTGACTTTCATTGATCAAGATGATTTTTTTGAAAGTGATTACTTAGAAGTATTGGTAACAGAAGCAGAAAAAAAAGATGCGGATGTTTTGATTAGTGGGTATCGACGTGTCAATATAACCAATAAAGTCTTATATCAAACACGTTTGAGCAAAGGTGAAGGTGCAAAATTTTCAAATGTGGCATTATGGGCTAAACTTCATAAGACCAGTTTTTTGAAAAGGTATAATATTAGAGTATTTGATAATACAGTTGGAGAAGATATTGCTTTTAGTTTTGAAGAAATATTTCAGTCTGAAAAAATTTATTGTTCAGAATATGTCGGGTATAATTGGTTTGATAACTCAAAGTCAGTTTCAAATACGATTCAAAAAAATATAGTAGACATATTACCAGCAATCATTAAGCTGTTTAATTACTGTACGGCTTTAAAGCGTAGCTATTCAAAAACTGAAGAATATTTTATTATCTTGCGAATTATCGGTTACTTGCATCTAACAATGAAATCAAGTAAGAGAAATGAGTTTATCAATGCTTGGCAAGAGTTGAATGAGGTTATTTCCGAAAGATTTCCCAAGTGGTATAATAATAAACGAATTTATTTTGGAGTAAAAGGTATCACTTTTAGGCTATATGCGTCAATGTTAGCTTTTATTTTATTATGTCGATTTAAGTTATTGAAATACATTATCCAAAAGAGTTAAAGGCTAGAAGTTTGTGGGGGATATGGAGCAAACAATGAAAAAACGAATTTTATTTATGACAGAGTCTCTAGGGATAGGTGGTGCACAAAAAATCATAGTTTTTGTAGCTAATCAAGCTATTCAAGCAGGATATGATGTCACGCTAATGGCAATGCAACCTGATACCAACATATTTAAAATTGATTCTAATATCAAAGTTATTACACCATCAATCTTAACTGATAATAAAAAAATAGCGATTTTTGAAAAGGTTCGTTTTTTTAGAAAAATTTTAAGTTCCACAAAATTTGATTGTATTATTAATTTCCCGATTTCTCAAACTTCATTTTTGGCTTTATTAGGAAATAAAATACCCTTATTAACGAGTGAGCGTGGTGCACCATCAATGTATCCTTTTATAGGAAAGATGGTTATGAAATATATGTTTTCAAAATCAAAATTGGTAGGCTTCCAAACATCAATGGCTCAAGATTATTATACCCAACTTAGTAAATCTAAAACTTTTGTAATTCCAAACCCTGTTTTTTTTGATCAGAGTGGACAAGATAAAATTTTTAAACGTCAAGATGTTATTTCAGTTGGTAGATTTGATCCAGTGAAAAAATTTGATAATTTGATTCAAAGTTTTATCGAGTTACATGATGATTTTCCAGACGAACGATTAGTGATTTATGGAGATGGTCCCCAGCGTGATTTGCTTGAAAAAATGATTGCCGATGCTAATGCTCAAAACTACATTAAGTTGCCAGGGAAAATAAAAATTACGCCAGATTTTTACAATCAGGCTAAAATTTTTGTGTTATCATCTCAATATGAAGGTATACCTAATACTTTGTTAGAAGCATTATCTACAGGAACACCTGTTGTTGCGACTGATTGTGAGCCAGGTGGTGCTAGATTCTTAACTAAGAATGGAACTGTTGGTGGACCGGTTGTCCCATTTAATGATGTTCAGGCTTTGAGAAATAGTTTGTATCACTCATTGCATCATTATGATGAAGCATTAAAAATAGGAGAGCTCGGAAAATACGTGAATCAAGAGTTTGCTCCAGATATTATTGCTAAAAAGTGGTTGGATGAAATTGAAAGGTTCGTAGAGGGAGCTTAACATGGCAGATATTTATTTACATATTAAAGGTCGTGCAGGTAATCAACTGTCTCAGTATGCTTTTGCGAGACTTTTAAAGGACAAACTCAATTTTGAATCGATATATATCATTTTCAATTCACTAAAGCAAGAAAATGAAAAAAAGTCTTCTTCTGATTCTTTTTTATTTCAAGATGATTTACGACTATTTAATACAGATTATCTGGTTTCTAATAAGAATATTTTACCTTTAAAAACTAAGATATTTTGGTTTGTTAGACGTTTGATTGATTTGATTTGTGTGAAGTTATTCAAAGTACAGGGTTTTTTTAAATTACCACAAGTCGAAAAACATACTTGGCGTTTCTTTCTTAGATTAGGTATTATTTCAATTTATAATATTGAAAATATAACTCATTTTATAGCAGAATTACCACAAATGAGTTTTAAAAACAATGTGATTGTTGAGGGGTTATTCGAAGATTATCGTTTGAATGATTTGATTAGAGATATTTTGTTAAAAGAATACGTTTCCAAAGCGCCTATGTTGTCTAAGAATAATCAGATTTACGAAAATGCCCGGAAAGAAAGCAGTATCTGTGTCTCAATACGTCGAGGAGATTTCTTAAATGAGCGTTTTAAAAGTCGCCATTTTGTGACAGATGAAGACTACTATTTGAAGGCCATTTCAGAAATAAAGGCACGAGTTGAAAAACCGGTGTTCTTAATATTTAGCGATGATATTGATTATGCAAAAGGTTTTTTTGAAAATCAAGATAGTATTCTTTTTGAAGATGGAACAGATGATATTGCTGAAAAGATCAGAATGATGAGTATGTGCCAACACTTTATCATAAGTAATTCAACATTTTCTTATTGGGCGATGTATTTAGGTCAAGCTCAAAATAAAATTGTAATCGCGCCAAGCATTTGGAAAAGACCAACAAAAGGCTATGGTGTTTATTCAAATTTATTAAAACCGGAATTCAGCTTAATCCAGGTAGATTAGAGGTATACAGATGAAAGTATTAATTACAGGCGTTGCAGGATTTATAGGTGCCAGATTGGCGACATTATTGCCAGAGACTCATGATATAGTAGGGATTGATAATTTGAACGACTACTATGATGTGACTTTAAAGCAAGAGCGTTTGCGGCTATTAGGGAAAAAAATCAAATTTGTTCAAATGGATTTGTGTGAAAAGCAAACTTTAGAGGAGTTGTTTAAACAAGAATCTTTTGATATTGTGATAAATTTAGCAGCTCAAGCAGGGGTGCGCTATTCTATTGAAAACCCAGATGCTTATATCCAATCAAATGTTGTTGGTTTTTTAAACATACTTGAGGCTTGTCGTAAGTATCCTGTAAAACATTTATTATTTGCCTCAAGTTCATCAGTTTATGGAGGTAATAAAAAAATTCCATTTTCAACTGAGGATAATGTTGACCATCCAGTTTCATTGTATGCTGCAACTAAAAAGTCAAATGAATTAATGGCTCATGCTTATGCTAATTTATACCAAATTCCAGTAACTGGGTTACGTTTCTTTACAGTCTATGGACCAATGGGACGTCCGGATATGGCCTATTATGGCTTTACTGATAAAATTGTTCGTGGGGAAGCGATTCAAGTATTTAACCATGGTAAGATGATGCGTGATTTCACCTATATTGATGACATTTGTGATGGCATTATCCGTTTGTTAAATCATATACCTAAAGGTCAGATTGATTATCAGGTATCAGATTCTTGGGCACCTTATAAGATTTATAATATTGGTAATAATAACCCAGTGCAACTTGGGAAATTTATTGAAATTATCGAAAAACATTTGGGGATTGAGGCTAAGAAAGAATATTTACCGATGCAAGATGGCGATGTTGTTCAAACATTTGCGGATATTTCTGATTTATCAAAAGAAACTGGCTACCAACCAACAACTGATTTAGATGAAGGTATTAAAAAATTTGTAGAATGGTATAAAGCCTATTATGCGATAGGGGAAAATATTGGGAAAAAATAAAGAACATTCAATAGTTAAAAAGACAGCGATATATGCAGTTGGTACCTTATCAAGTAATTTATTAAAGGTACTAATATTACCTATCTACGCAGGGTATATTTTACCTACGGATTTAGGACGTTTTGATTATCAAAACACAATTGCTTCTTTTCTGGCTCCCATTATGTTTTTGGCAGTATGGGAAGGTATTTTAAGATTCGGTTTAAATGAAAATAATCGAGAAAAATTAACTTCACTTATTTCAACAACAGTATTTTTTGGGCTTGGAGCGACTATATTTTGGGCGATTATTTTACCGTTTCCTTATTTGAGAATCTTTAATACTTTACCATATGTCCACTTATTCATTATTTCATTACTTTTGCAACCGATTTTAAGCACTTTACAAATTGCTGTGCGAGGGATTAAGGAGAGTAAGAATTATGTTATAAGCGGTATTATCTCAACGTTTGTCAATGTTGGCTTGTTAATTTTCTTAGTTGTTTTCTTACGATTAGGATTACTTGGTTTGCTATTAAGCTTTTTAATTGGTAATCTGGTTAATGTTTTATATCTTTTATTTGGTTCCAGCCTATTAAAATATATTTCGTTTAAAGCAATCGATAAAAATCTATTAAAAAAATTATTGAAATTCTCATGGCCTTTGATTTTTAATCTTGTATTTGTTTGGTTTCTCGGCGGCTATGTCATGTTTTATTTAGGTAGTTTTGTAGGTTCTGATGAAACAGGTTTTTTCTCATTTGCTAATAAATTTGCAAGCATTGTTGCTATGTTTGGATCAGTTTTAGGTATGGCAACGATAGAAGATACCATTATTACGAGTGAAAATGATAATTTTATTGAATCATTTGCGAAAAAAAATACTGAAATGTTTAAGATGTTTTTGAATGTTGGTATACTTCTATTGCCTGTAATTGGTATGTACTATTTCACACTTGGTAATTCTGCTTATCAAAATACGCTGATAATTGTGCCATTCTTATTAATGGCTTCGATTTTTCAGGCAATGGCGACAAATGTTGGTAATATTATGATTGTTCATCAAAAGACCAAGGCGATTGCAGTTGCTAGTTTATTGGTTGGTATATTTAATGCAATCTTCTGTTTTGTAGGGTACCACTTTCTAGGTTTAACAGGTGTTTGTATTGCATATCTATTTGCGAGCTTTTTGTTATTTTTGTTCCGATATAAGATGGGACAGAAAATTCAAAATTATAATTTAAAATGGCGTTTTATTGTAGTTCTAGCTGTGATATTCATTATGTTAGGTTTATTAATACAATTTGAAAATGTTATTATCAATTCTATTTTAGTGTTAGTGACCGCTGTTTTTGAGATATTTATTTATCGACATATTATATTAAAAATACTCAATCGTATTATTGGGAGAGCTTAATGGGTAAGGAAAAACAAAATTTTCCTAGTTTTAAAAAAATTTTATGGTTAACAGTTCCAGCATTTTCATATGTTTCTGAAAATGCTGAGAGCTCGTTGATTGATGTTCGTTACGTGTATAAGCAATGTTTTGATATTAATCTCAAAATCAAAACAATTATTTTTATTTTGTTTAGTTATATAAAAATAGATTGGCTTTTTTGGGGAAGTTGGAAAAATGAAATTGATATGTATGATGCAATTATCGTCAGAGATGGTATGCCTACTTACATTGTAAATTCAATTCATAAGAGATGGCCGGACAAAAAAATAATTGTTTATTTTGGTAATATTATTAGGGATTCATCACAAAAACAATATTTAGAGTTTGCTAAAGGGATAACTAAGTATATATTTACATTTGATTATGGAGATAGTCAACACTATTTAATCGAATATGCTAGAATGCCGTTTACATATGAAGTTACTCGTTCTAAAAATCAAAATGAATCTGTTTATTTTTTTGGGCGTGACAAAGGTCGTAAAACACAAATTAATGAAATAAAAAATGTACTTGAGCAACAAGGTATTTCAGTAGATTTTACGATTGTTGAAAACGAATCACAATTCCAAACTTATCAGGAAATTTTTGATAGAACTAGTCAATCTAAAGCTATTTTAGAAATAACAGAAATTCGTCAAAATTCATTTTCACTTAGGGTACTAGAAGCATTATTTTTGCAGAAAAAAATAATTACTAACAATTTAGAAATAAAAAATACAAATTTTTATATGCCTAACAATATTTTTATTATAGGGTTTGATGATGTTAATTTAATTAAAGAATGGTATAATATGCCATATCAGAAAATACCAGATGAGATTATGTACCAATATTCTCTTGATTGTTTTGGAGGTAAAATTCTTAAAACGTTGCATTAAAAGTGTATTTTATCTATAATAATGGCCAGTATGAAAGAAGGAAAATATTAATGAAAATTTCAATTTTCGGTCTAGGTTATGTCGGCCTAGCCAATGCGTTGCTATTAGGTCAACATGAAGACGTTATAGCCTATGATATTGTAGATGAAAAAATCAAAATGTTGCAAGATAAGCAGAGTCCATTAGTTGATATAGATATTATTGACTTTTTGACGCATGATAAAAGCAAGGTTGATTTTACGACGATTTTTGAAAAAGCTGTTAATCATGGAGATTATTTATTAATTGCGACACCGACGGATTATGATGATGTGAATAACTTTTTTGATACATCAACGATTGAATATGTTATTGAAAAAGCGTTGACTATTAAACCAGATGCGACATTTATTATCAAATCAACTGTTCCAGTGGGGTATGTACAACAAGTCAAAGCAAAATATCAAACAGAAAATATTATCTTTTCACCAGAATTTTTACGTGAAGGAAAGGCTTTATATGATAATCTCTATCCGTCACGGATTATTATTGGTGAAGATTCACCGCGTGGCCAAGAAATTGCAGAACTATTCAAGCGTGGTGCTTTAAAAGCTGACGTTCCAGTGTTGTTGACAAATTCGACTGAGGCTGAAGCGATTAAGCTATTTTCAAACACTTATCTAGGTTTGCGCGTTGCTTATTTTAATGAGTTAGATACTTATGCTGAAGTTAAAGATCTTAATACGCAGCAAATTATTGAGGGAGTTGGGCTTGATCCGCGTATTGGAGGACACTATAATAATCCGAGTTTTGGATATGGTGGATACTGCTTGCCAAAAGATACCAAGCAATTAAAAGCTAACTATTCAGATGTTCCTGAGAACCTTATTTCTGCTATTGTGGCATCAAACACAACGCGTAAGGATTTTGTTGCAGAACAAATTTTAGCACGCAAGCCGAAAGTTGTCGGCGTTTACCGTTTGACGATGAAAACAAACTCTGATAATTTCAGACATAGCTCGATCCAAGGTATTATGAAGCGCTTGAAAGCCAAAGGGATCGAGGTTATCATCTATGAACCAACACTTAAAGTGCCGATGTTTTTCAATTCTCGTGTGATTACTGATTTATCTAAATTCAAGGTATTGAGTGACGTTATTGTTGCTAATCGTATGGAATCAGATTTAATGGATGTCACCCCAAAAATTTATACACGTGACTTATTTCATGATAATTAATTACTACATAAATAATATTAAATCAAAAGGTTTTATTCCTAAGAACAAAACCTTTTGATTTGAATAAAGAAGGAAATTATAGTTTACAAGTTTAGAATTAAGTTAGTCAAGGCTTGTACTCACGGTTGGAATGCTTTATAATTAATAGATAGTTAAACAATTTTTATTAATGGTTTGTTGATAGTAGATGGTATCAATTCTCTGAGTGAAGAAGAGGGAATTATGATGCTATTGTAAAGGCATAAAAACTCTATAAGTTACTGTCATGCAAATTTTTATGGATTAAAAAATCAAAGTTAATATATCAGGAAGAAATATTATGAAAAAATTATCAATCATTGTGCCTTGTTACAACGAAGAAGAAACCATTGCTATTTATTTAAAAGAAATGAAACGAGTTGAGACAGAGATGTCACTTGAGTTTGAGTATTTATTTATTAATGATGGATCAAAAGATAAAACGTTACTTTTCTTAAGAGAAGCTGCTAATCAATACACGAATGTGAATTATATTTCTTTTTCTAGAAATTTCGGCAAAGAAGCAGCTCTTATGGCTGGTTTAGAAGCTTCAACGGGTGATTTAATTACGGTCATGGATGTTGATTTACAAGATCCACCTGAACTATTGCCAGAAATGTACCAAAAAATACAAGAAGGTTATGATATAGTTGGTACGAGACGCTCTAATCGCGTTGGGGAGCCGGTGTTACGCTCTTTTTTTGCTAAGAAGTTTTATCAAGTTATCAATCACATCTCTGATACAGAGATGGTGGATGGTGCACGAGATTTTCGTTTGATGACGCGTCAAGTAGTTGATGCAGTATTAGAATTAAATGAAGTGAATCGTTTCTCTAAAGGACTTTTTAGTTGGGTCGGTTTCGATACCTACTACATATCCTACGTGAATAGAGAACGTTCAGCAGGGAAAACAACTTGGAGTTTTTGGTCACTTTTTAGGTATTCCCTTGAAGGAATTGTCAATTTTTCAGAAGCACCTTTAACTTTTGCAACGTTTGTGGGAATTGGTAGCTGTGTGATTTCTATATTAGCTATGCTTTACTTCTTTTTAGATAATTTGGTGAAGCAAAACCCAGTTCCGGGTTGGCCATCGCTTGTTTGTATTATCTTATTTTTGGGAGGCTTACAACTTTTTTGTCTGGGAATAGTCGGAAAATACATTGGTAAAATTTTTACAGAAGTTAAGAAACGACCAAATTATATTATAAAAGAGAGTCACATCAAAAGCGAAGATTAACATTTATTTGGTAAGATAGATGTTCAATTTTATAAAGTAATTTACTCATGGGGAAAATATATAAGAATGAAAAAATTTATTAAAAAAAATATGATACCTTTAGTTTTTAGTTTGCTAATGGTTATATATACGCTAGGGTCATCTATTACGTTGGGGGATACGGAAGCATTTAAAAGCTATGCAAGAGAGTATAATTATCATTATCTATCTTTTGCAATATCACGTTATATTTCGTGGAGTAGTCGTTTTCTTATTGAAGCGATTACCGCTTATTTTAGTGTTCATTATATTCAATTTTTTGTTCTAATATTTTTGCTTAGTTTTTTATCAATGGTCTCATTTGTTCGCTTGATAGGATTTGATGAAAATAAATATTTGAAATACAAACTAATTGTTCCAATTCTTGCTATTTTTTTCTTTCCAATTAATCGTCTGTTTGACAGCGCGGGAGTTATCGCAACAATGACTAACTATTATGTTCCGATGTGCTTAATGGCTTACAGTTTGCTTATTTTTAAAAAAGAAACCAGGTCATATGGATATGTATTTAAACTGTTGACATTTATTTTTGTCGTGCAGCAAGAGCAATTTGCTCTGTTAAGTTTCATTATTTTTTTTACAGCGATTGTTTATCAGTTGACTCAAAAAATATCAGTTAAAAAATATATGCCCTTTTTATTTTTATCAGTGATGGGTATCCTTTCTGTTAAATTATCACCTGGCAATACTAAACGAACTATAATAGAAATTAAAGAACATTTTCCGGAATTTGCTAATATCAGTCTTCTTAGAAAACTCGATGTTGGTTTTATTCGGATGACCTATGATTTGTTATTTAATGGAGAGGTTACTCTTTTTTTAATTTTAATGTTAGTTAGTATCTTAATTTATGCTATACTCAAAAAAAAGATTAACCAAAGTATAGGATTGGCGGCAATACTTACAATGATTATATTGCCTTATCTTCACATGTGGACGCCTGTATCAAAAATGAAGATCATATACGATTCTTTCCCTAAAGGATTGCATGGAGATATACTATCTATTACCGGGAATACAGCTATATCAGTATATCCGGATATAGTAATGATTTTGATGTTAGTTTTTATTCTAGTTATTATCTGGACTGTTTTAACATTCTATCGCGATAGGGTAATCGTCTTTACTTTGTTAATAAGTGGTACGGCAACCAAAATGATTTTGGCTTTAAGTCCAACAGTTTATATATCAGGTATAAGAACCTTTGTTCCTATGATATTTTGTGGGTTCATAATCACTATATATTTTGTTAAACTGACTTTGGATGAAATTATTGAGGGTAATAAAGAAATTGAAATAAAAAGTAATAGTTGATTTGTTTTTTAGAAATAGAAATGTGGTAAAGCCATGTTTTTTTATTTATTTAAATTATTATAATCTTATTAATTGAAATATTTTTATGTTATAATTGATTAAAGAGAAATGAAAGCGGTTAAATTTAGCAACAATGGCTAGGAGATAAATGATGAAGAAAAATAAAGTGGTAGCGCTAATGTCCATAGGTGTACTGATAGTCTCATTAGTCAATGGGCCAATTGTCATACAAGCGGTCGAAACAACAAGTGACAGTCAAACTCAGAATGATGATACACGCCAGCCTAATACAGCAAGTGAACAGTTTTCTGGGCAGTCAGCTCCTGACTCACAAGAAAGCTCAACAGAAAATGATGCGAAGATTGAGTCTTCAACAACACAGCATTCATCTAACCTGACAACGACAACATCTGAAACGCCAGAAGTTATTACTGGCATAGAAACTAGCGTGCCTAAGTCTAAGATTGCAATTGGTGAAACGATTCAAGTCTCAGTTGCTGTTTTACTAACTACCGCAAACCAAACAGTTCAATATACCACTTCAAATTCAGCGGTAGCTAGCGTCGACAGTGAAGGTAAAGTGACTGGTTTATCAACAGGTGAAACAGAAATCACAGTGACGTCAGAAGATGGTACGAAATCAGAAAAAGTAGCGATTACTGTCGTTAAAACATCAGTTGTTTATCAATCACATATTCAAAGTATTGGTTGGGAAAATGCTAAGACAGATGGCGCGATGTCAGGTACGCAAGGGAAAGCCTTGCGTCTTGAGGGAATAAAAATTAAGCTAGATAATTCAACATATTCTGGACGTATTGATTATCAGGTACACATTCAAAATATAGGTTGGCAAGTTGCGAATGGTAAAAATTATGTTTCTGATGGCGCACTTGCAGGGACAACAGGTCAATCTAAACGTTTAGAAGCTATCAAAATATCGCTAACAGATGAATTGAGCAGCCATTATGATATCTACTATCGTGTCCACGCTCAAAATGTTGGCTGGTTGTCTTGGGCGAAAAATGGGGCACCAGCGGGGAGCCAAGGACTTTCCGCCCGATTAGAAGGAATTGAGATTAAACTTGTTCCTAAAGGAACGGGTACTTTTGAACAGTCGCGTGCTTTTGTTTCGGGGACGACTCTTTCTTATCAGACACACATTCAAAGTATCGGTTGGCAAACTTCTAAAGGTAATAATCAAGTTTCTGGTACAACAGGTCAGGGAAAACGTTTAGAGGCTTTGAAAATATCTACTGCTCAGACAGGACTCACTGGCTCTATCGTTTACCAGACACATATTCAAAATATTGGCTGGCAGTCTAAAGTTTCTAATGGTTCTATCTCTGGTACAACCGGTCAAAGCAAGCGACTTGAGGCGCTTAATATTAGTTTAACAGGTGAATTAGCTAGCTTTTATGATGTCTATTATCGAGTTCACGTTCAAGATAAAGGATGGATAGCGTGGACGAAAAACGGAGGGAATGCAGGCTCTAGTGGCGCTTCCAAACGACTTGAAGCAATTCAAATTCAATTGATTCCTAAAGGAGCTGCCGCTCCTGCAACAGGTAAAGCCTTTTTATCAGCAAGTGATTTTAAACCGAAGATCGGTAAGCCTTATTATTATTCACAATGGGACGGACGATGGTCTGGCAATAGATTTAACTCATCTACCATTGGACCATCAGGATGTGTGCCGACGAGTCTTGCTATGATTTTAAAAGGTAGCTATGGTATGAATTTGACACCTGCGGATGTTGCGGCGCGTATGGATTATTATAGTGGCTGGGCAGTTGGTGCATCGGGTAAAGATATTATCGCGACAGCAAATTCTTATGGTCATTCAGTAGAGGTTGTCACATCTCAGGGTGTTGCTGAGCAGCGATTGATAGAAGGCTATCCACTCATCTGGTTGGAAAATGTCGGAATTGGACATGCGGTCGTCTCTTTTGGTAATAGTGGTGGAAAAACTGAAGTACTAGATCCATATAATCGACAATTCTTTAATGGGTGGTATGATATTTCATATATATGGAGTAAACCCTCTGCAGACCCAATGGATTGGGATGCTGGGAGACCAGTCTTTGTCATTAAATAGAGGATATGTAAGATGAAGAAAATATTAGTAGTATTAGTAATTTTGGCAAGCGGCACCTTGGTAGCTTGTGGCGCCAAAAAAGAGAAGACAACTCCTACCAAATCTTCTCCAAAATCAACGAGTACAATTGAAAAGCCAAGTACTCCAAAATCTTCTGAGGAACCGATACCATCTGAATCAATAGTTTCTTCCAGTGAGACAGTTAAAACAGAAGATGTTCAAGGTTCTAATTTAACTCAGGCAAGGTTGAAACTCTATCAAGCAGGTATTGATTCTTCAAGTATTTCGGATGAACAACTTTTAAAGTATTGGGATGAAGCCAAGAAAGAAAAGGTAGATTTTGTTAAATATGTTCAAGATAAACTTTAAACATAGAATGGTGTAATCTTGAAGTTCTTTCTGATTTTAAGTGGTAGTAATTACTAAATAGTATAACTTAGACTAATTAAATAAAAGCAGATTTTTGTAAATCTGTTTTTTGTATTATTATGAGTCAGTTTGGTTCCATGTTATAATTATATATATCACTAACTATATAATTATAACATGAGATATTGGATGCTATCAAAAAGTATATTTTTGTAAAAGTCGTTCATAGTAAGGAGAATAACTTAAAATTGAAAAAGAAAAAATATGCAGTTGTATTACTTTGTTCTGCAATTTTAGGGACATTCGTGAATACTGTTTCAGCTTTGGAAACAAGTAATCCGAAATCTAAAATAAGTAACTTAGAAGAATTACAAAGCGAGGAGAATGTTTCTGATAAGACGAGTGAGTCATCAAAAGATACAGTAACACCATCTGAACAGAATGAATCACCGGAAAGTGATGGAGATGAAGGTGGGACAAAACAAAATAAGACTGACCAGACAGTAAGTTCTGACCATCAAGAGAAATCTAATATAGAAATAGATGAAAACGATGAACAAATGAACCATAAAATGGGGACATATGCAAAAGGGTACGGATTAAGTGATGTTTCGGGAAGACCGATGCTACGAGCAGAAGGTGTGCCAACAATTTACTCAAACGATAAATCTTTACCAAGTCGTGACGTTGTAGATATTGCGAGTTGGCAAAGTTGGATGACTCAAAATGATTTTAATTTATTAAAACAACAAGGCATCAAAGCTATTTGTGTAAAAATTACTGAAGGAACTAGTTATAAAAATCCTTATGCTGCTAATCAAATTAAAATGGCTAAAAATGCAGGTTTAATCGTCTCAGTATATCATTACTCTCGCTTTTCAAGTAATGCTGGAGCAATATCTGAGGCTAACTTCTTTGCTAAAACAGCAAATGAACTTGGTTTATCCAAAGGAACACTCATGGTTAATGATGCAGAAGATGGTGATATGCAACCTAAAAAAGTAGATTTAACGATTACTTGTAACACTTTTGCGGAACAACTTAAAAACAATGGTTTTAAAAATGTTTTACACTACGCTAGTGCTTCTTGGGTAGGAGTTGGTAATGTTCCACTAGAATATGATAAAATGGGTGGAATTAATAACTTTTGGATAGCACAATATGATTATGCTAAACCAAGTTCATCCAACTTAAAGTGGCGAGATAAGGGCGGTGCATGGCAATATAGTTCTAACATGATTTTAGCAGGAGGGTCGAAATCAGAGTTCTTGGATGTTTCTATTGACTATAAAGGCAGGTTTACTGGAGCTATTGCTAATACAGCCATGACATATGACTCACACGTCGAGGGAATTGGTTGGCAAGGTTATACAACAGATAACACAATTGGTGGTACGACAGGATCAGGAAAACGTCTCGAAGCATTTCGGATTAGTTATGACAGTTCGCTTGGTAGTGGTGGTATCTCGTATGCTTCATCTGTAAAAGGACAAGGATGGCAAAATGAGGTTACGACTGGCAATATCAGTGGGACTATCGGACAGTCAAAACCCTTAGAAGCTTTGAAAATTCGTTTGACAGGAGCTGTTGCAAATAAATATGATATTTATTATCGAGTCCATTCTTCCAATATTGGCTGGCTAGGTTGGGCAAAAAATGGAGAAGCTGCAGGAACAGGTAATTCCGATACAAAAATAGAAGCTTATCAAGTACATATAGTACCAAAGGGCAGTATTGCACCTGGTGCTACATTAAATGCGTATGTTGATCGCACAAAAATCATGATAACCGAGGAATCACATGTTTCAACATTTGGCTGGCAACCCAAAGTTTTTGATGCGATGCAAAGCGGTACAACAGGCCAATCTAAAGCCGTTGAAGCGATAAAGCTAGGGTTTACAAAAGCTACTCCTGTTGAGGGCAATATTTCAATTCAATCTCATATTGCAGGAGTAGGTTGGGAACAAGGGTGGAAAACAAATGGTCAGCAAAGTGGTACAACAGGTCAATCTAAAGCTATTGAAGCAATTCGTGTTCAATTAACAGGGAAAATATCAGAGCAATACGATATTTATTATCGTGTTCATTCACAAAATTATGGCTGGTTAGGTTGGGCAAAAAATGGTGAAAATGCTGGAACCCAAGGTCTCTCGTTAAGAATAGAAGCCTATGAAATAAGAGTAGTAGAAAAAGGGGGAGATGCCCCAGCAGGAACTAATCAATCATCTTTTGTAAAAGGTGAGCCTGTTCCTGCGTATTCTTACACTTCTCATGTTCAAGGTATCGGTTGGATGCCATCTGTTGTTAATTTAGGGGTAAGTGGTACAACAGGTCAGAGTCGTAGAATAGAGGCTATTCAAATTAATAATCCTATGTTAGAATATCGCACGCATCTTGCTGAAATTGGTTGGACATCTTGGACTTCTAAAAATAATCAAGTAAGTGGTACCACTGGACAATCACGATCAGCACAAGCACTTTCTATTCGCTTGAAACCACAATACATAGATAAATTTGATGTTTATTATCGAGCCCATTCTGCATCACAAGGCTGGCTTGGTTGGACGAAAAATGGTGCAGATGCAGGAACAAAAGGCTATAATTTACAAATGGAAGTCTATCAAATTAGAATTCTACCCAAAAATTCAGGTCTATCTCCAACGTTATCAACAGCTTTTAAAGCGAAATGATACAAAAATCAAAAAAGTAGAAAAATTGAGGCTACCATTGCTTCAATTTTTTTGTTTACTATGAATTGCTCTAATTCGATTTTTTGATATTTCAGAATATGTAATAAAACTTGGAATAGAGGCTAAAGTTTGATATTATTATTTAGTAAGGGTAGAATGTAACTGGTATTGAGAAAATTAAGAGTGGAAGTATATGATAAATAAAAAATGGATTTTATTAGCAATCATCGTAGTATCCAGTTGTTTGCTTGGGACGAAAGTCGAGGCGGCAAGTGCAGTCAATAATTATATCATTAAAAATAATATTAAGCCTGTAAGTGAAACTTTATCAATTGGTAGAATTTATAATCAAAATACCAATAAAAATGGTGGAATCAATATGGACTATACTGGTGGAAAACCGAGAATGGTGATTATTCATGAAGTTGGTGTTGATGGTGGAACAATTAACGGTTCTATTGACTATATGGTTAGAACACAAGATTCTGCTTTTGTTCACTCATTTGTGGATGGCTCACAGCTTATTACCATAGCGGATAAAGGTAAAAAATCTTGGGGCTCAGGTGGTTGGGGGAACCAGTATGGTATCCAAATTGAGCAAATGCGTGTTACCACGAGTGTAGCATTTTACAAGCAAATTGTGACATTGGCAAAATGGACTGCTGATCAGATGATTATATATGACATGGGTGCACCAAAGTTAATGTCAAGTCCTAGTAGTCCTCAAAGAAATGATTTATCAATCAAACCTGACGGTAATTTAGCTAGTCATAAAATGATTGCTTATAAATTTAATCAAACGACAAGCCATGTTGATCCTGATGAGTATTGGGCAAGATTTGGCTATGATATGAATCAGTTCCGAGATTTAGTTGAGTACTACTATAATCAATTGGAGGCACCGAAAATTACTAGTACTTCAGTGGAAGGTAATCCAGCAACTGGAGATTTTAAAGTACGTGTTAAGACAAGTGGTGCTGTAACAAAGGTTTCAGTACCAATCTGGTCTCATGCGAATGGACAGGATGATTTGTTTTGGTATCAGGCGACTAAAGTCAAAGATGGCGAGTATTTAGCAACATTCGATGGCGTAAACCATAATTATGAAAGTGGCCTCTATGCTATACATGCCTATGCTTATAATTCCAGTAAACAGACATCTTCGGCTGTAAATAATAGTTTACAAGTCAACTATCCGACGACACCTATTGTTCATTATCAGACACATGTAGAAAGTATCGGTTGGCAACAATCAGTAGTAGATGGTATAACGAGTGGTACGGTAGGTAAGTCTCTTCGAGTTGAGGCGATAAAATTAGCAGTAACTGGGAATGTTTCAGGCGGCATTCAGTATCAAACGCATGTGCAGAGTGTTGGTTGGCAAAATAGTGTTGCTAATAATGCCTTATCAGGGACAACGGGGAAATTATTACGTGTTGAGGCTGTTCGGATTGATTTAACGGGTGATCTTAAGTCACAATTTGATATTTATTATCGCGTGCAGTCACAAGATAGAGGTTGGCTAGGTTGGGCAAAAAACGGTGGATCTGCTGGTACCCAAGGCTTTAGACAGCGACTTGAAACGATGCAAGTTAAACTAGTCAAAAAGGGTGCAGCATTTGATGTAGGTGGTGACGCCTTTCTGACATCAGATTTGGCTGTCAGATATCAAACGCACATACAAGATGTTGGTTGGCAGACATCTGTTAAAGATGGTGCAGTAAGTGGGACTATAGGAAAAAGCTTGAGGTTAGAAAGTGTTAAAATCAATGTTGATAATGTTGCCTTTAACAAGATGACTGGTGGTGTTCAATATCAAACTCATGTTCAGAGTATTGGTTGGCAAAATCCTGTTTCAGATAATACCTTATCCGGTACAACTGGCAAGAGCCTGCGTGTAGAAGCAATCAGAATCAACTTAACTGGTACATTGGCGCAAAACTATGATGTCTATTATAGAGTTAATGTTCAAGATAAAGGCTGGTTAGGTTGGGCTAAAAATGGTGCATCTGCAGGAACTCAAGGTTTTGCTTTACGACTTGAAGCAATGCAAGTTAAATTGATTAAAAAAGGTACACCCTTTGATGTTGGTGGCGAGGCTTTCTTTGATTCGGAGTTAGCGGTTAACTATCAAACCCATGTTCAAAATCTTGGGTGGCAAGCTGCGGTTAAGAATGGTGCTGATAGTGGTACATCTGGCAAAAGTTTAAGATTAGAAGGTATCAAAATTGATGTTGCTAACGTTGCTTTTCATAAGATGACTGGAGGCATTCAATATCAGACGCATGTTCAGAAAATTGGTTGGCAAAATACAGTGTCAGATAATGCCTTATCAGGGACTACCGGTCAAGGTCTACGACTTGAAGCGCTTCGAATCAACTTAACCGGTACCTTGTCACAAAATTATGATGTTTATTATCGTGTCCATGTTCAGGATAGAGGTTGGTTAGGTTGGGCGCAAAATGGTGCATCAGCAGGTAGTCAAGGCCTGAGTCTTCGATTGGAAGCTATCCAAATTAAGCTGGTTAAGAAAGGAATAGGATTTGATGTAGGAGGAACGGCATTTGTTGTTTCAGATGATAAACCTACCCCAACACCTACACCTACACTCCCTGCACCATCCTTTAACTTACAGGGAGTAAACGACACTCAAAAAGCTTGGTTGGGTTCAATTTATCCGAGTGCCCAAAAATTAGCAAAAGAAAATGATTTATTCCCATCGATCATGGTGAGTCAGGCTATTGCAGAAAGTGCTTGGGGTCAAAGCGAGTTGGCAACAAATGCAAACAATCTGTTCGGCGTTAAGGCGGATGCCAGCTGGAAGGGGTATAAATATAAAGCATGGACCACTGAAGTTGTCAACGGTCAGACCATTAAAGTTCAGGCGGATTTTAGGAAATACAACAGTCAGGCAGAATCTCTGACAGACTATGTAACGAAAATCAGAACAACGATGAATGGCTCAGCTTACCGTTATCAAGGCGTCTGGCGCAGCAATGCTAGAACCTATCAAAATGCAGCACAAGCCTTGAAAGATGGCGGCTATGCGACAGATCCAGACTATCCAAAAAATTTGATTGATCGAATTGTCAAATACAGATTAGATACACTAGATTAATCGATAGACTAAAAAAATTCTATGATTGCCAAAATCATAGAATTTTTTATATGTTACACCCCAGTTCCCCGAATCAGGTCAACCGTTGACCGATCGAGACCTTTCACAATAGCTTGCAAGAAAGCTTGCGCGGTATCGAAATCTTCCAGTGAGAAGAGAGTTTGATGGCTGTGGATATAGCGGGCACAGACACCGATCGTTGTCGATGGAATACCACTGTGTTTCAAATGAGCAGCACCGGCATCTGTCCCACCCTTTGAGACATAGTACTGATATTTTACACCCGCTGACTCAGCCGTATCCAGTAAGAAATCACGCATGGTTGGTAAAAGAATATGACCAGTATCGAAGATTCTCATCAGTGTCCCATCGCCAATACGGCCATCAGCGCTAGCGTCAAAAGTATCTTGGGCGGGTGAGCAGTCGACGGCGAAGAATAGGTCTGGATTGAACTTGGTCGTTGAAACATGTGCGCCACGGAGACCGACTTCTTCTTGAACATTGGCACCTGCAATGAGGGTGTTTGGAAGTTGAATTTTGTTATCGCTCAGATGCGCTAAAAGTTCCGTCACCATGAGGCAGCCGTAGCGGTTATCCCAGGCTTTACTGATGACGTTTTTTTGATTGGCAGTCAGGATGGCTTCAGTCTGAGGCACGATGACAGCACCGGGATGGACGCCATAACGTTCCGCCTCTGCTCTATCTGCAAATCCTGCGTCGAAAATAATATCTTCAACTTGTGGCATAGCAGGTGCACCGCCTGCTCCTCTCATCAAATGTGGCGGTACACCACCCGTGATGACCGGAATTGCAGCACCATTTCTGGCAAATAAAATGAAGCGTTGGGCCGAGATGACGAGTGGATTCCAGCCACCGAGCGAAACGACACGTAGGGTGCCGTCGGGCTTGATCTTGCTGACCATGAAGCCAACTTCATCCATATGGCCGGCTACCATAATCCGTGGGGCATTTGCATCTGCGGCGTGTTTGATGCCGAAAATCCCGCCCAGGCCGTCGGTTTGGACCTCATCGACGTGAGGGGTGATGTTTTGGCGCATGAAGTCCTGCATGGGACGTTCGAAACCAGATGTTGCTTGAATTTCAGTAATAGATTTAATTTTGTCAAAGGTGATCGACATGTTGAGACTCTCCTTAATATCAGTTGACTTAAGCCAACTTTTTATTCATGATAGTTCCATGATACCAAAAATATGCTGAGATGGGGTAAAAAACGCGGTTGGTTAGCGAGGAAATGAAATTTGTGCTAAAATATAAGCATGAAGAAAATTTTGAAAATGGGTGTGGGCGCACTTGTTAGTGCAAGTCTGGTCGTCAGTGTCAGCACGCTCTACCAAAAACGCAAAGATAAAAATCTGCGCAAACTCTTGGCTTTAGCTAAACAGCATTTTATGTTTGATGATATTTTAACCAGTTGGATCGTGATGGAGCCAATTCTTTTTCATGTCCATGAAGGTGGCATCATTCGTCAGGATGGCACAGTTATAACGTTTGAAATCGATGCCGATAGTTTGCGGATTGTAGAAACACACGAGTCAGAAGTGACTGCAGTAGATTGAGGAGAGATAAAAATGATTATTCCGAATAGTGTAGAAGAGTTAGCGACATATGTCGAAAAAGGCCGCAATGTTTTCTTTTTCACAGCAGATTGGTGCGGGGACTGTTCTTTTATTAAACCAGCCATGCCAGAAATTGAAGCAACGCATCCAGAATATACCTTTATCGAAGTTGACCGAGATGTTTATATCGACGTTGCCATTGAATGGGGGATTATGGGGATTCCTAGCTTTGTCGTGATTGAAGACGGCAAAGAAACAGGCCGTCTGGTCAATAAATTACGGAAAACAAAAGAAGAAGTGAATGCGTTCTTAACCAGTGTCAAAAGTTAAGAAGCTTTCCTAAAGGAGTAGAAAATAAAATGATCGCGATTTATAACACCCACCTAAATGATGTCTTGATGTTGATTACAGGGGACAATCAAGGTGAGAAATTAACAGCAACACGCAACAATAATGTGACCAAAGTCATGCTTGAAGATAATGGTCAAGTTGTGGCTTGGAACTTTTTTGACGCATCAACTTTGTTTGCCATTACGGGAAATGGTCAAGTTGACCTTTCAGATGCAGATGTTGCCACACTCAACGAGGCCATTAAAACCGCTGGATTTGAAGATGTCTTAGTTCCAGATCACGCGCCTAAATTTGTGGTTGGTGAGATTGTAGATCTTGTGCCACATCCAGATTCTGACCATCTCAATATCGCACAAGTTAAGATCTCAGAAGATGAAACGATTCAAATCGTAGCAGGTGCCCCTAACGCACGTCTGGGACTGAAAACAATCGTTGCCCTACCTGGTGCCATGATGCCGAGCGGTGCTTTGATCTTTGCAGGCCAACTTCGTGGAGAAGATAGCTTTGGTATGATGGCAAGTCCACGTGAATTAGCCTTGCCAAATGCTCCTCAAAAACGTGGAATTATAGAACTCGCAGCAAGTGAAATCCCAGGAACCGCCTTTGATCCAGCCAAACATTGGCAAAAATAAAAAAATAATCAAAACAAAATCAAAACAAAATCCTCCTGTTTACGTATAAGTAAGTAGGAGGATTTTTTTATATGTTAAATAAAAGTTTACTAATTGGTCGTTTGACCGCACAGCCGGAAGTGAAGAAAACACCAACGGATAAATCTGTCTTGCGCGTGACCTTAGCTGTTAGCCGACAATTTAAAAACGCTGATGGGCAACGGGATGCAGATTTTTTGACCATTATCATTTGGGGCAAACCCGCAGAGCTATTTGCATCCTACGGTAAAAAAGGCAGTCTAGTTTCGATTGAGGGAGAACTCCGAACGCATCGTTACGAGGACAAAGCTGGTGTAACTCACTATGTGACAGAAGTCCTATGTCATCAGTTCAATCTGTTAGAAAGTAGAGCAGCAGTTGCGCTTAGAGAGAATCAGGTTGAGACGGTGACCGATGTCATGCTAGAGGATGAAGATTTGCCGTTTTAGTATCGGTCATAAATGTAGAAAATGGAGACCTAGATGAAACTCAATAAAAAGGTGATAAAATTTGCCTATGCTTCTACTGTCGTAGTGGGAGCATTGACCCCATATTTAATATCTGGTGGAATAGTTAAGGCTGAAACACCCCAAGATAATCCAGTCGAGACTTCCGAAGAAAGAACAGGAAACGGAATCCCAGAGGATTTGCAAGAAACATATTTGGCTCAAATACCAGATGCTTTGCCAGCTGCAGCGCGTAGCAGTATATTTAATCCACGTTTAAGCGCACCAACGACAAATGATGCCTACTATTTTAGTTATAATCCTTTTTATCTTTTTGGATATGGGATGCCTAACTGTACGGCTTATGCTTGGGGGAGAGCCTATGAAATTTTAGGATCAAAACCAGACCTTTCCCTAGGTAATGCTAATCAATGGTGGGGGTATAATGCTGGTAAGTATGCTTCAGGTAAGACACCTCGGGTCGGATCAGTTGTATGTTGGGGGAGCCCAGCAGGTGGCGGCTATGGCCATGTGGCAGTCGTTGAAGAAGTTAATGGAGATACTCTGACAATATCCGAATCAAGTTGGGGTTGATCTTTCTTTAGGACTAGAAAGATCAATAAGAACAATATGGGCGCAGGTTTCCAAGGCTATATCTATTTAGGGGATTTTTCGAATAAGACAAATACACTTGGTGACTGGGTGACAGAAAAGACATGGTCAACACTAAATATAGGGATATGGGATTATTATACAACTGCTCATACCTTAAGATGGCAATACTATGATCTTGATAAAAAAGAATGGCATGAACTTCAAAGAGGTGCTTCCAACTGGACTAGTCTAGCAGTACCCAAAGGAAATTATTGGGTTAAGGTGGATGTTTTAGACCAAAATAATAATGTTATTGAGTCTAAAACAATGGGTACTGATGGTGCAACAAAGAGTGTCATTGATGCAGTAAATGTCACACGAGAATCAAACGGAGACTACTTACTGGGTGCTATCAGTAATAACCCATACATGTCCTATGTTGCAAAATTATATAACTATCAAACGGGGCAGTGGTTTACCCAGTTTAATTCACAATGGGCAAGATTTAGGGCGCAAAAAGGCGTGAAGTATCGTGTCCAATTTGAAATTTATGGCTGGAATCGTTGTCTTGATTTTAAAGGGTATGATTTCATTGGTTAAGTAAAATAGAAACGAATTGTCCGGAAGACGTTTCGTTTCGTTTTTTTATTAGCTACATTTTTTACACTTCACAATCAAAAATCCTTGACTAATCCTGACCAAGTGAGTATAATAGAATTGTTAGCACTCAAACACACAGAGTGCCAAAAATTAAAAATAATTGGAGGCTTACCAAATGTTAAAACCATTAGGTGATCGTATTGTTTTACGTGTTAAAAAAGAAGAAGAGAAATCTATCGGTGGCATTGTCTTGACGACAAGTGCCCAAGAGAAACCATCAACAGCAGAAGTTATTGCTGTTGGCGAAGGTCGTCATACACATCATGGAAAAGTCATCGAGCCAGGCGTGAAGGTCGGCGATGTTGTTGTCTTTGAAAAATTTGCCGGAACTGAAATTAAAGACGGTTCTGAAACATTTTTGATTGTTCGTGAAGGCGATATCTTAGCAATTGTAGAATAATAAACATAATTCATAAACCAGACTAAAAACCAGATTCATCACATTATAATTACGGAGGTAAAAAGAAGTGTCAAAAGAGATTAAATTTTCATCAGATGCGCGTGCAGCAATGGTACGTGGTGTAGATGTTTTAGCAGATACAGTTAAAGTAACGCTTGGACCAAAGGGGCGCAATGTGGTCTTGGAAAAATCATTTGGCTCACCTTTGATTACTAACGATGGTGTAACTATCGCAAAAGAAATCGAGTTAGAAGATCATTTTGAAAATATGGGTGCCAAACTTGTCAGTGAAGTGGCATCAAAAACCAATGATATCGCAGGAGATGGGACAACAACAGCGACTGTCCTGACACAAGCCATTGTACGTGAAGGCTTGAAAAATGTCACAGCGGGCGCTAATCCGATCGGTATTCGTCGTGGGATTGAAACATCTGTTGCAACAGCTGTTAACGCTTTGAAAAATATTGCTATCCCAGTTTCAGGCAAAGAAGCTATTGCGCAAGTTGCTGCTGTTTCTTCTCGCTCAGAAAAAGTCGGCGAATACATTTCTGAAGCCATGGAAAAAGTTGGCAATGACGGCGTGATTACCATTGAAGAATCAAAAGGGATGGAAACTGAACTTGATGTTGTTGAAGGCATGCAGTTTGACCGTGGTTACTTGTCTCAATACATGGTAACAGACAACGAAAAAATGGTTGCTGATCTTGACAATCCGTATATTCTTATTACAGATAAAAAGATTTCAAACATCCAAGATGTATTACCTTTGTTGGAACAAATCTTGCAACAAAACCGTCCGCTCTTGATTATCGCTGATGATGTTGATGGAGAAGCTTTACCAACACTTGTCTTGAACAAAATTCGTGGGACTTTCAACGTCGTAGCAGTCAAAGCACCTGGCTTTGGCGATCGTCGTAAAGCCATGCTTGAAGATATCGCTATCCTCACAGGTGGCACAGTCATCACTGAAGATCTTGGTCTTGATTTGAAAGACGCAACTGTTGATTCACTCGGTCAAGCAAGCAAGGTAACTGTTGACAAAGACACAACAACAATCGTTGAAGGTGCTGGAGGCAAAGACGCCATTGCCAATCGGACTGCAGTCATTAAATCACAGATTGAACAAACAACGTCTGACTTCGATCGCGAAAAATTGCAAGAACGTCTGGCTAAATTATCAGGTGGTGTGGCAGTGATTAAAGTTGGTGCGGCCACTGAAACTGAGCTTAAAGAAATGAAACTTCGTATTGAAGATGCTTTGAATGCCACACGCGCAGCAGTTGAAGAAGGTATTGTCGCTGGTGGTGGTACTGCGCTTGTCAATGTCATTGCGCAAGTTGCTGATATTGAGTTGACAGGTGATGAGCTTACAGGCCGTAACATCGTCTTACGCGCTCTTGAAGAACCAGTTCGTCAAATCGCTAAAAATGCAGGCTATGAAGGCTCTGTCGTAATTGATAAACTTAAACAATCAACAACAGGAACAGGCTTTAATGCAGCAACAGGCGAATGGGTAGATATGATTGAAACAGGGATTATCGATCCAGTCAAAGTTACACGTTCAGCACTTCAAAATGCAGCATCAGTTGCGAGCTTAATTTTGACAACTGAAGCTGTTGTCGCCAATAAACCAGAACCAGCAGCTCCTGCCGGTATGCCTGGCGGTATGGATCCATCTATGATGGGCGGCATGATGTAAGCCAAAAAGAGAATCCTTAATTAAGGGTTCTTTTTTGGTGCTGATGATGCATAAAAACTGGCTGTTGAAAGGTGGATCAGATCTTCAATGCGTCAGACGTTGATTTAAATGTTGCCTTATTCTTCGCAATGCATGTCTAACTATGGTAAGATAAGACAAGTGTGTTATTGAGCATGCAATTTAATTTTGAGAAAGGGAACTCATGGATCAAGAAAAAATGATCAAGTATTTAAGCTGGGTTGCAACGACGATGTCAGTGATGATGTATGTCTCGTATATCCCTCAAATCGCAGATAATTTAGCGGGTATAAAAGGGAATCCCATTCAACCATTAGTGGCAGCAATTAACTGTACACTCTGGGTTGTTTATGGATTAGGTAAAAAGCAAAGAGACCTTGCTTTAGCAACGGCTAACTTTCCAGGTATTATCTTTGGTCTTGTGACGTTTATCACAGCACTGTAACTTTGTTAGCTACTATCTGTAATCGAGAAAATGAGTCATGACTAGTCAAAAATCAAGTGTCTTTCTAATCGGACGCTTGATTTTTTGTCGAAAAATAAAAAGAGCACGGCGTTTTCGCCATACTCTAATGAGAGTCATACAGAATTAACTGATGCTATCTGTATCCTCTTGGGTAATCGTGATATTACCTAATTCACTATGATCAGGTCTTTGGTAAATCACTTGTATTTTTGCATCAGGAATAATTGCTTTAACACCATCCATTGTAGGTTTCATACCTTTAACTAAAGTAGGTTTTAAAGCTTCAAAATCAATATTTCCGATAGGGTCTTTGGCGTAGGTATACGTATATACGATGGTATGACCCTCACCTTTTGTAATCGTGATATCAGAGTATGTTCCTGCGAATTGTTGTTTTAAATTTTCGATTTGAGATTGCGCAGCTTCAATCATTAAATCAAAATTATCTGTTTTTTCACTAGATGATTGTTTGCTTGATTTTTTTACTTCAGAACTAGCTTTCTTTTCTTCAGATTTTGACGACTTTTTAACTGTTTCAGTTTTTTTGTCTGTTGAACTGTCTGTTGACGGCTTGCTGCTACAAGCAGATAATCCTGTCAGTAATGCAGTAGCAGAGAGCAAGATTGCGATTTGTTTTTTCATATTTATTCCTCTTTCCTGATTATAATTATATCACATTTTTAAAAACAAGTAAGAAAAACTTGCGTTAGATGGCTAAAATATTTCCTATTTCTAAGATGGTCAATAGTTTATCGAAGAACCTTTTTCAAAGTATAGGCCTGCTCCCAAAATAGAGTATCCAATACTTTTACTTGCTGAAAGGTTCAGTAATTTCCGAACTTTGTCATCAGATGGTCAAGGGAAATGAAGAGGAAGGTGGCAATCTCTGCTTAGATTTGATATAATAAAGTGTTGCAATTTGAGCAAGTTTTAAAAGAGTATCGAGTTACAGGTACCTCTAAAGACTGCTTTTGGTCATTTTTAGATAAAATTTTCTTAGACTAGGAAATTCGACGGCGGCTTACAGGTGTAAGTCCAGGAGAGTTGACGACTAAGATAATTTTAACAAAAATGATCTGAGTTTTTAGAGATGCCTGTAGGGCTTGAATCTTGAAGGAGAAGATATGTCATCAGTAGTAGTTGTTGGGACCCAATGGGGTGATGAAGGTAAGGGGAAAATTACAGATTTCCTCAGTGAAAATGCGGAAGTTATCGCGCGCTATCAAGGTGGCGATAATGCTGGGCATACCATTGTTATCGAAGGGACTAAATACAAATTACATTTGATTCCGTCAGGGATTTTCTATCCTGAAAAAATTTCTGTGATCGGTAATGGTGTGGTGGTAAACCCTAAATCATTGGTTAAAGAATTAGCTTACTTGCATGATGCGGGTATTACGACAGATAATCTGCGGATTTCTGATCGCGCGCATGTGATTTTGCCTTACCATATCAAACTGGATCAGCTTCAAGAAGATGCTAAAGGCGATAACAAAATCGGGACAACGATTAAAGGCATTGGCCCAGCTTATATGGACAAGGCTGCGCGTGTTGGGATTCGGATTGCCGATTTGTTGGATAAAGAGATTTTTGCTGAACGTTTGAAAACAAATCTCGAGCAAAAAAATCGTGAATTTACAAAAATGTACGAAGTTGATCCGATTGCCTTCGATGACATTTTCGAAGAATACTATGACTACGGTCAACAGATCAAGAAATATGTAACAGATACATCTGTGATTTTGAATGATGCTTTAGACGCTGGGAAACGTGTTCTCTTTGAGGGCGCACAAGGTGTCATGCTTGATATCGACCAAGGGACATATCCTTATGTGACGTCTTCAAATCCTGTCGCTGGTGGTGTGACGATTGGTTCTGGTGTTGGCCCATCTAAGATTTCTAAAGTTGTTGGGGTATGTAAAGCTTATACATCACGTGTTGGTGATGGTCCATTCCCGACTGAATTGAACGATGAAATCGGTCATCAAATCCGTGAAGTTGGTCATGAATATGGGACAACAACTGGTCGCCCACGCCGTGTCGGTTGGTTTGACTCAGTGGTCATGCGTCATTCACGTCGTGTGTCTGGTTTGACAAATCTGTCACTCAATTCAATCGATGTTTTGACAGGCCTTGACGAAGTTAAAATCTGTGTGGCATACGATCTTGATGGTGAGCGCATTGACTACTATCCAGCTAGTCTTGAAACACTACAACGTTGTACACCAATCTATGAAACATTGCCAGGTTGGTCAGAAGATATTACAGGTGTCCGTCATTTGGATGAGCTACCTGAAACAGCGAAAAATTATGTCCGCCGCGTGTCAGAACTCGTTGGCGTGAAAATCTCTACTTTCTCAGTTGGTCCTGGTCGTGATCAGACGAACGTATTGGAAAGTGTTTGGGGTGTTTTATAAGAATAGAAATTGAGTGCTTGGCTTAGGCTGGGTGCTTTTTTTTATTTGGGTTGGTGCTGAGAAATGGATTAAAGGGTTAAAAAATAGAATTAAATGGCATGCTCTTTTTTGATTGTTATTTTATGGAGTTTGTTTTATATTCATTTTCATATACTCTAATGATATCTGGTTAATTAGAGGCTATATACTTTATATCGGATGTGAAATGAAGTGAGATTGAAATATAAAGTGTTGATACATTATAAAATAAACCCAATAAATGTTTATGGTTTTTATAAATAAAAAAATAAATAAGAGGTTTGATAAAATAGTTTATATTGCTTTTTATAAAGGATTTAAGATTTTATTCGTAATAAAATAGGATGGATTTTCAAAAAAACCTTTTATAAAATGATTTTATTTTTAATCTAAAAACTTTTTTTGCTATATATTATATATAAAGTGAATTTATTTAAACAAAATTTTGTTTTTTAACAAAAAATATTGCAAAATAATATGTTTTTTGTTAAAATAACGATGTGTAATAGAAAGCGTTTTCGTTACTAATAAAAAATTTTAGGAGAATATTATGGCACAAATTAGTGTAACCCCAGAAGAACTGAAAGAGCAGGCGCAAGTCTACACTCGTTCGAAAGAAGAAATCGAAGCTGCTATTCAAAATGTGAACAGTATGAATAGTACGATTGCAGAAGAATGGAAAGGTGCAGCTTTTGAAGCGTATCTTGAACAGTACAACCAACTTTATTCAAATGTTCAAAAATTTGAAGAGTTACTTGCTGACATCAATCAACAGTTGAACAAATATGCAGATACGATTGCAGAACGTGATGCCCAAGATGCACAAAGCTTCGGATTCTAACATTGAGCGCCTATTATGGCGCTTTTTTCAAAGGGATATATTAATTATGAAGTTTGTTACTTTCGTATTGCTCTTGGCCATTTTTTCTCCTATAAATGTAAAAGCCGATAGTAATGGTAGTTTAAAATTGAATACGGATATTCTCACGGGGAATCAGAGTCAAGCTGGTAGTGTGGGCGATTTTCCAGTGCGTGGTCGTTTATTTACAAAAGAATTGGAAGAACAATCTAAAAATCTTGGCTTAGATTCTAAACAAGTTGTAGAAAATATAAAAACGGTGGATTTTTCAGTTAAAACAGATGGCACCAAATCAGATAGCGAAGTAAAGAAATATCTTTTTCAAAATTATAAATCTCAAGTTATTATTTCTGATAATAAGGAAGATAGTCAACAGGTTAGTTGGTTTGTAATGTTGAGTATTCCTGTTATGATTGTCATTTTGTTTGTAGGGATATTTTCTGGTAGATGGTGGACAAGAAAGCAAAGAAGAAAGGTTAGAAATTGATAGAAATAACCCTCGTATTAGAGGGGAAAGAACAGGATTTAGTTATTCCTACTAAAGTGACTTTTGGTCGATTAAAAATACTGATAGCAGAAGCCTTGGCTGAAAATGGTCGTAGGTTACCTGTTGGCTTTCAATTAGTGTTAAAAGGTAAATCATTTGAGTTAGGAGAGTTTGATTTAATTTCAGACTTTGGCATATCAAATGGAGATAGTTTGGAAATAGTGTTAGGAGAAACAAATGCAGTTGTTTAATGGAAATGAGAAGATTGAATTAGCGAAAGAAAAGAATAAAATCCAAGTTCGTCTTTCAAAAACACAGTATGTTAGCGATGCTTTACCAGTTATTCGAAAGTATGTTGATGCTCAAGAAACGGACGATACATTGCTTGTGACGCTTGAGTTACCAGAGAAAGCGATAAGCTTCAGCGAGCAAACTTTAATTAGTAAAACTAGAGTAGAAAAACTGCAGTTAGCAGATAAAGTTAGGCAATTAACTGCTTTTATCGGTAAATATCAAATTCCTTTTATTCATCCTAATAATCTATACCTAGACGGTGAACGTCTTTTTGTCGTTTATTCGGGGTTACAGGATATTCTTGCTCCAAAGGAAAATGATGCCACTTTGTTTTTGAAAAATATGAAAGCACTTATTTTATCAATCTTTAATCAGAAATCAAGTTATGAAAAACTACTTGAAGGCGGATCAGCTTTAAATGATAAATTTTCACAATCAATTGTTAACGCGAAAAATCCTGAAGAATTATTTTCGATTGTCAGAAATGAGCTTGTAGAAACACAGGAGAAAGTTCGCGCCACTAAACAGTTAGTATCTAAGAAAAGATATCAGATGTATCGTTTTGCTGGTGTTTTTGCTATTGTTATCGCTCTTGTTTCGGTTATCTTCCTTTATCGTTCGACTAAGTCTGCGGAAAAACAATCAGCGATTATTGAAGCGCAGACAAGTTTTATGACGAATAACTATGCTAAAACTCAAGGTGATTTAGAAAAATATGAGCCACAGGATTTAACAAAGTCAGCGAAGTATATCCTAGCTGTTTCAAGTGTTAATTTGTCAGACTTGACAGCAACTCAAAAACAGACAATTTTAAATAATATTTCTATCAAAACTGATAATAATACGCTTAATTATTGGGTTTATATTGGTCGCGGGAATTTTGATAAAGCTTTGAATTTGGCACAAAATCTTGGAGATGAGCAGCTGACACTTTTAGCTTATACTGATCTTTATCAAGCAACGAAACTAAACGATAAGATGGATGGGGCGAAGAAACAAAAACTTTTAGCTGATTATAAAAAACAGATTGAAGGATTGACAGCGAAGTTAGGTCAGTGAGAAATATCGCAAAATAAAGTTAGGCTCGGGTTGGTGCAGGAATTAAGGGAGATGTATCATGGTAAATTTTTTGGATCAAGCGGAGAATGATAGTAAAAATCATCTGACTAAACAGAAAAAAGAAATAAAATATATCACACTTTTAGAAATTGTATTGATAATAATGTTGTTAATACAATCTTGGTTTTTTAGAGTTATAGACTTAGAATCACAAGGGTTTGGCTGGTTTATAATTCTAGGAGGTTGGGTTCTTGTTCTAATGTTTGTCATAACAGTTATAGTATTAGCTGTACATACTTTCCTTCTTCTTGATAAGTGGAAAATAGATTATATTAGAGAAATAAATATTTATTCATTCATTATATATTTAGTTGTTAATATCATTTTCCTTTTCGGTCATGCGTATTGGTTATTCTGGTTCCCAGCTGTGGCTTATTCATTATTAACTATAGTATTAGTGAGATATGGTATTCGACATAAACTTTTTAGTAACTTTGGTAAAGACATATGAAAAATAGAAGAGGGTTAGGTGTCATAATTTCTGTTTTCTTTATGACTTTCATAGTGCTTGGTGCAATCTGGGGACATCAACATCCTACCATAAGTTCCCATGAAAAACAGCTTACTTTTTTGAAAGAACATGAAGCTGATATGACTCAGTTTATTAAAGCACAAAATCCAAAGATTGAGAGCGTGCAATTTGATTGGGATTCTGTTGAAACAGGATATATCGGAAACGGAACACCGCAAGGTGGCGGAAAAATTTTAACAATTTATGGAACTTTTAATGGATTTAGTGATTCAAGTTGGATGCTTGGTTTTGCCATGGATAAAGGAAAAATAGTTTTGGAAAGTATGTCGATGTTCCAACCACTCAGAGTAGGTGGAATGATTTATGAATAATTTTAAGAACAACTTCATCATTTTTGAATATTTAGCACGAAGTGTAGATAATAAAAGGGTGTAAGGTATGTAGAATGAAAAAAAGACTAGTAATTATAGGGGTTATTTGCTTTGTAACTTTTGTTGTGTTTGGGATAATCTGGATAAATAAAGGAGATAAAATGGTACAGCTAACGGAATATGGTAAGCAAGTTGCGTTTCTTCAAGCACATGAAGAGGAAATGACGAAAGAAGCTTTTGAAGTAGATGGAAAATTTTGGGCAACGGATATAAAGTATGATTGGGATTCAGTAAAAGTTGAATATGTAGGATTAGTTGATAGCAAGGCATTCGGTTTAAACATTTTAGTTAATTATAAAGTAATTAAAACAGGTGAGAATTCGACTGATATATTAAGTATAAAAACTGATGTGAAAAAGTTAAATAGTTTTGAAGTTATTGGATTTAATAATTAAGGTGGACAAGGATTATGACAAATTTAAGTAATACTTCTGATATATTTGCAGATTTGGCACAAGGAGCTTATACTGGACGTCCTGAAGGAGAGATGTTAGCAAAACCTACTCCTGATCAGAAGAAATCATTAAAAGAAAATAGATATGCAGAATATGACTTTGGTTCAGGTGGCAAAGTTTACCTCCAACCAGACACAACTTTAAAGACAACGGCTGAGGGTTCAAAAGGTCTCCTAACAGATTCCAAGGCAGGTTATAATTCCTACTTTGTGACCGACACACCAATGCCTTTGATATGGTTAGCATGTTAAATCGCAATCAAAAAGGCGTGGATGAAATTGGTAATGTGCATTATCTTTTACCCGCCAATTTAGCTTATACTAATACCCTTTACACTAAGAACTCAAGTCATGATTTTGGCATGTATGAATTCAATCCTGACGGCACGATTAAAGAAGCGACGATTGAGGCAAATCCTGAAATATTTGTTGCAGGAATTAGACTTTCAAAATTAATTAGAGAAACGATAGATGACCTAAAAGCAACTTATCATGTTTCAGAAGAAGAAGCTATCAATATTTTGATGTCCGCTAAGTATAGAAAAGGGAAGTATGCAAAGATTGTTGCTGAATTTGCTTATAAATATAAAGTAATCATTGAAGATGCAAAACGTTCGAATAAAACAGAGGCAAGAATTTCCAGTCTTAAATCTAGTATAAAATCAAGTTCAGGTGCTAAAAAATTCGGCTTGACTAAAAAAGACGGCAAATGGGATATCAAGATGAAAAATGTGGATGGTTCTCAAAATGAGTATCTTCTGGAGAGTTATATTGGCCATGTGATGGATTATTAAGCTTTAAAAAACGTTCTTTAGAGAGCAACTCTAGAGAGCGTTTTCTTTGGCTAGTCAACAGTTGACTAAAACCCACGAGATCAATCTCAAATTTTTACAAGCCCAGCCTTTTTTGATATAATGAAACAGAATAATGAATGATAGTGGAGATGAACATGAGCGAATTTAAACATTTGTACAATGATTTTAAACCAGAAAATTATAAAATTTTTCTGGACGTTAACCGAGAAACAAAACGGTTCGAAGGTCAAGTAACTGTAACAGGTGAAAGTCTGACGACTGATATTGCTTTTCACCAAAAAGATTTAAAGATTACATCTGTTACTGTCAATGGTCAAGCAGTCGACTTTACCTTGGATGAAGCATCTGAAACAGTAGCCTTTAAACTTCCAGCAACTGGTGAAACGACAGTTGATTTCACTTACTCTGCAGCCTTGACAGATAATATGACTGGTATTTACCCATCATACTACGATGCTGACGGTGAGAAAAAACAATTGGTTGGTACACAATTTGAAACACATTTTGCGCGTCAAGCCTTTCCATCTATTGACGAGCCAGCAGCTAAAGCAACCTTTGATTTATCAGTCAAATATGACGAAAAAGATGGCGAAGAAATCGTTTCAAATATGCCAGAAATTTCAAATGAAAATGGCGTGCATACCTTTGACACAACAGTTAAGATGTCATCTTACCTCTTGGCCTTTGTCTTTGGTGATATGCAGTCAAAACTTGGCAAAACGAAAAATGGGACACAAGTTGGTGTCTTTGCAACTAAAGCCCATAAAGCCCAAGCACTTGATTTTCCTTTAGACATCGCGATTCGTGTCATTGAATTTTACGAAGACTACTTCAAAGTCGCCTATCCATTGCCACATTCATGGCATATCGGTCTACCTGACTTTTCAGCCGGCGCGATGGAAAACTGGGGTGCAATCACTTATCGTGAAGTTGCCTTGCTTGCTGATCCAGATAATTCTACCCTTGCTAGTCGTCAATACGTGGCGCTTGTCATCGCGCATGAACTTGCCCACCAATGGTTTGGTGATCTTGTAACGATGGAGTGGTGGGATGACCTCTGGTTGAATGAATCATTCGCTAACATGATGGAATACGTTGCCATTGATGCGATCGAGCCTGACTGGCATATCTGGGAGCAGTTCTCAGTATCTGAAGCCCCTATGGCCCTCAATCGTGATGCCATCTACGGCGTACAATCAGTCCATGTTGCTGTCAACCATCCTGACGAAATCAACACGCTCTTTGACGGTGCCATCGTCTATGCCAAAGGTGCCCGCCTCATGGTCATGCTCCGCAAATGGCTCGGCGATACTGACTTTTCAGCCGGCCTTCATGTCTATTTTGACGTGCATCAGTATGGCAATACCGTTGGTCGCGATTTATGGGATGCTTTGTCAGCAGCATCAGGACGTGATGTCTCAGCCTTTATGACATCGTGGATCGAGCAGCCTGGTTATCCTGTCTTAAGCGTGTCTGTAGAAAACGATGAGCTCGTTTTACGCCAACAACAATTCTTCACAGGTGAGGGCGTGGACCAAGGTCGTTTATGGCAAATCCCGCTTAACACGAACTGGACTGGTCTGCCTGATGTCTTGTCAGAAGCAGAAGTTAGAATCCCTGGTTTTGCGGCCTTATCAGCTGAAAACGGCGACAAACCACTCCTCTTTAACGCGCAAAATGCCGCACACTACTTGGTCAAATACGATGCTGAATTGACTGAAAAAGTTACTGCAGCAGTCCCAACTTTTGATACGATTACAAAAGTTCAACTCATCCAATCTGCCTTGAAATTGGCAGAAGGTGGCTTGTCTGACTACGCTGACTTGGTCAACTTGCTTGCGACATTTGATAATGAACCATCAAACGTTGTCAACTTGGCTATGTCACAAGCGCTTAATGCTTTGAAAATCTTCATTGACGAGTCAACTGATTCAGAAGTCAACTTCAAGAAATTTGTTGCCCGTTTGTTTGACAAACAGTACAGCCGTTTAGGTTGGACTAAAATTGCCGGTGAATCATTCAATGATGAGCAATTACGTGCTTTACCAATTTCATGGGAAGTCTACGCAGAAAACGCCGATGCTGTTGCACAGTCCTCAGAAGTTTTTGCCCAACATACTGCTGATATCCACGGCATTCCTGCTGATATCAGACAAGTTGTTTTGAAAAACGAAATCACTGAAAATGAAACAGACGCTTTAGTCCAAAGCTATTTCGATGCTTATGCTAAAACGACTGACCAAACCTTCCAACGTGAGTTGAATGTTGCCGTGTCTAGCACGAAGAAAATGACGACAGTTGAAACTATCATCTCACAATATCGCAACACTGATTTGGTAAAACCACAAGATTTACGTTTCTGGTTCTCATCACTAGTCAGCCGTGAGTTTTCTCAAGCTGCTGCCTTTGACTGGTTGGTAGAAAATTGGGACTGGGTGCAAGAAAAGCTAGGCGGAGATATGGCTTCTGGTGACTTTATCAAAGTCATTGGCAATAGCTTTGACACAGAAGCAAAACTGCAAGCCTTTATCGACTTCACAGAACCATTCAAAAATGAACCAGCCTTCAAACGCATTATCGAGATGGCTAAAACACAAATTGCTGCTAAAATCGCCTTGTTAGCCGATCAAAAAGCAAAAGTTGTGGCTTTGTTTGAAACGATTTAAGCCTTAACATCCTGAAAAGAGCGCTCAGTGAGCCTCTTTTTTTGTAACTGAAAAGATAAGGTATGGAATTAGTTCAAACCTTTTAAATGTTGCTTTTGTTACATTGAGAATATTACGAAAAAATGATAAAATAAGGCATGGCATCTATGTCAAATAATTAGAAGGAGATGATGTTTTGGATCTTCAAGATTTTGTATTGTTAAATGAGACAGGTAAAGTTATTGATGTATTTGGTCAAACTGTCAAAGTCCAAGTTAGTACCCTAGAAGGTATTTTCACAATCAATGGGAAATCCCGTGATGGTGAGTTGCGCGTTGGTGACTTTGTTAAAGTTGGTCTATTGATTGCCAATAATACCTATTCTGTTGAAAAAATTTAACAAACTCTTGAGTACTAGAACGTTGTTACAGAGGAGTTTTTATGAAAAATCATTTATTTTTACTTTCGGAAGGGTTTGTCTTGACAGGCGGGATGATTATTGCGATCGCAATTGCAGCAGTTGTTCTTTTGTTGCTGATTATTTTCTTAGCACAATACAAACGTGTTGCGCCCAATGAAATTATGGTCATCTCAGGTGGTGGTATTCAGCCGGACCCGGTAACGGGATCAAAAACAAAAATTGTAAGTGGTGGTGGGACTTTCGTCATTCCTGTACTTCAAGAGTATACGTATATTTCTCAAAAACCATTTACAGTGGCAAGTACCGTTACAAAGGTGCCAACAGTCAACCAAGTCCCAATCAATGTTAAAACTCTTGCAACAATCCGCATTGGGCAGTCTGACGCCATGCGTAGAACTGCGGCACAACGTATTTTGGGGACTGATTTAGAAGCCTTGGTGATTGACCTATCCGATGTATTGGGCAACCAAGTACGTTCGATCATCGGGCAATTAACGCCTGAGGAAGCCAATACTGACCGAACTAAGTTCCAAGAAAATGTTGTGAATTTGGTTGAACCATTACTCGCAGAGTTTGGTCTGGAACTGATCACTTTGTCGGTTGAGAGTGTTTCGGATGATTCGGGCTATTACAATAACTTGGCCATCATTGAAATTAAAAACAATGAAAGCCGTTCACGTATTCAAAAAGCAGAAGCTGATAAAAATGCACGGAGTAAGGAAGCGGAGTCTCAACAAATCGCGATTAAGGCAGAGAAAGAATCTGAGCAAAAGATTGCAGAAGTTGAGAAAGATACGCAAATTAAAACAGCTCAGTATGATCGTGAAAAACAAATCGCAATTATCGAAGCACAACGCGAACAAGAGCTTCAAAATATCGAAGCCAGACGGCAACAAGAATTGGCGAAAGCTGATGCGGATAAGCTAGTCGCTGAGCGTAATGTTGAAACCGCTAAGGTTGAGCAGGCACAGAAAAAAGTGGAAGCTGAAACAGTTGCGCAAGTGAAGCTGATTGCTGAACAAAAAGAAGCTGATGCCAAAGCCTATGCTGTGACAGCTGAGGCACAGGCGGAAGCGGATCGTATTCGCAAGAGTGGTGAAGCTGAAGCTGAAAGTATTCGCCAAATTGGTCTAGCAAAAGCAGAAAGCCAAGAAAAATTAGCCAAGGCTTTTGAATCTAATGGTCAAATGATTATCATGCAAGAACTTGTCAAAGTCTTGCCAGATATTGCAGCGAAACTTGCAGAACCTTTGTCACAAATTCAAAATATGACAGTTTACGACGGTGTTGAAAGTATCTCAGGCGCTTCTGCTAGCCAACTGCCGGGATTATTTGATTTCATCAAATCATCAACAGGTATGGATTTGGCTAACATGATGGAACAGCGCGCTGCGGGTACATTGACAGTGCAAGAAACTGGTAAACTAGCTAAAGTTGCAGAACATGTTAGTATCGTTTCTGATGAGCAAACAGACGATTTGTCAGTGTGACTATCGGCACTTTAGCAAGTCGAATTGCTTTACCAAGGAACATCAAACAAACGAGGTCTTCACCTTGTTTGTTTTTTTTATTAAAATACTTGCCAAACTCATTTGTTTTTGGTATAATAATAACGTTGTCTTTGTGAGTTTCATAGCTTTCAAGAGTACAACCGCACGAAGTTAGGTTAAAGTATAGCCCTGAAAATTCAGTTTTGCCCACTTTTGTTAAAATCTTCTTAGCCGTCGTCAATCCTTCTTGACCTGCACCAGCAAGCCTTTGGCGGATTTCCTTGTCTAAGAAAATTTTATCTAAAACTGAACAAAAGCAATTTTCAGAGCTATACTTAAGTGAAGTCATTCCACCTACCAAGGCGAGTCTAACATATTATATAAGGAGGAAACACGCAAATGACTTATGCAATCGTAAAAACTGGCGGGAAACAAGTCAAAGTTGAAGTGGGACAAGCAATCTACGTTGAGAAATTGGACGTTGAAGCTGGCGCTACTGTAACTTTTGACGAAGTTGTACTTGTTGGCGGTGAAAAAACTGTGATTGGGGCACCATTCGTATCTGGTGCAACTGTTGTCGCAGAAGTTGAGAAACAAGGTAAACAAAAGAAAGTTGTTACTTTCAAATACAAACCTAAAAAACACTCACACCGTAAACAAGGTCACCGTCAACCGTATACAAAAGTTATCATCAAAGAAATCAACGCTTAATCGCGATATTTGATCAGATGATTAACATCAAGTTTAGTCGAAAAGATGACCAGATTACACGTTTTGTGATCACAGGACATGCCTTTAATGGCAAAATGGCGCACGACATAGTTTGTGCTGGCGTTTCAAGTCTTGCGATTACAACGGTGAATTCCCTAGAGACAATCGCTCACTTTCAACCCTTGGTTGAAGTGGATGAAGTCGAAGGTGGTTTTCTCGATTGTGAAATCTTGTCAGATTTATCCGACAAACAAGCTGAAATTGCTCAAATATTATTACGCAACTTTGAAAATGGTGTTAACGCCATTGCCCAAGAAGCAGAATATAGCAGTTTCATCAAAGTTACCTAAAGGTATCTATCAAGTGAATTGTTTTGGTTAGATTTTGAAACCATAAGTACGAAAATCGGTCGTTCAAAAAACGAACGACTTAATAAACGATTTCCTAGCTTATGGTTCAAAATCTAAGCGAATCAAAACAATATCCTACATTAAATCAAGGAGGAAAAACCCTATGTTGAAAATGAATCTATCGTTGTTCGCCCACAAAAAAGGTGGTGGTTCAACTTCCAATGGTCGTGATTCACAATCTAAACGTCTTGGCTCTAAAGCTGCTGATGGACAAACTGTGACTGGCGGATCAATCCTTTACCGTCAACGCGGTACTAAAATCCATCCAGGCGAAAACGTTGGCCGTGGTGGTGACGATACACTTTTCGCTAAAATCGAAGGCGTTGTAAAATTCGAACGTTTCGGTCGCGACAAGAAAAAAGTATCTGTTTACCCAGTTGCTAAAAAAGCTTAATCTAGCTTAAAAATGAAAACTTTCGACTTTAGGGTTGAAAGTTTTTTCATGTGACCAGGGTGTGAATGCCCAAGAAATGAGGAAAATGATGACAGAAAATAAGATGGTAGCACGCTTTTTGCGTTACGTCAAAATTAATACGCGCTCTGATGAAACAAGTACAACAGTTCCAACGACACAATCACAAGTTGCGTTTACAGCCATGTTGGCGGATGAAATGCGTGAAATCGGTTTAGAAAATGTCCACTATTTAGAAAGCAATGGCTATGTTATCGGGACAATTCCAGCGACGACGGCTAAGCCAGTCCGTAAAATGGGTTTGATTGCGCACGTGGACACAGCTGACTTTAACGCAGATGGGATTAATCCACAAATCATCGAAAACTATGATGGTAACCCAATCCAACTTGGGACAAGCGGTTATGCACTGGACGCCAAAGACTTCCCTAATCTAGCTAACTACAAAGGTCAAACCTTGATCACAACAGACGGTACAACCTTGCTTGGGGCTGATGATAAGGCAGGTATTGCTGAGATCATGACAGCGGCTGATTTCTTGATTCAACATCCTGAGATTGAACATGGTGAAATCAGAGTTGGCTTTGGACCAGATGAAGAAATCGGAACAGGTGCTGATTTATTTGACGTCGCTGATTTCGATGTTGACTTTGCCTACACGATTGATGGTGGCCCGTTAGGCGAACTAGAATACGAAACCTTCAATGCTGCTTCAGCCGTGATTACAATCGCTGGTCGTAATGTTCACCCAGGAACAGCGAAAAATCAAATGATTAACGCCCTTCAACTGGCCAATGACTACCACAATCAATTGCCAGAATCAGCACGTCCTGAGTTGACTGATGGCCGTCAAGGTTTCTATCACTTGGCAAGTTTGACTGGTTCGCCAGAAACTGCGACGCTGACTTACATCATTCGCGACCATGATCGGACGACTTTCGAGCAAATGAAATCAGACCTTCTAGCAATTGCTGAAAAAATGAATGCGACTTATGATGAAGACCGTGTCAATGTTGTCTTGAAAAATCAATATTACAACATGGCTGAAGTGATCGAAAAAGATATGTCTATCGTGACACTTGCTGAAACAGCGATGACAAACCTAGGGATTACACCGAAAATCGAACCTGTTCGTGGTGGGACAGATGGCTCTAAAATTTCATTCATGGGTATTCCAACGCCGAATATTTTTGCGGGTGGTGAAAATATGCACGGTCGGTTTGAGTTCGTGAGCGTGCAGACAATGGAAGCAGCTGTTGCTACCATCATTGAGATTGCGAAATTAAACAGCTCACAAGCTTAAGCCTGAGCATTTAAGCCAAGATATCAAAAAATCAGAACTCTTTCTTGAGTTCTGATTTCATTTTTAACGGACAACGAGGATGTCGCATTTGGCGTGGGTAACGATGTATTGAGCGACTGAACCAATGAAGAGGCGTTCGATATAGCTCAGACCTGTCGCACCGATCATGATCAAATCAACATTTTCTTCTTTAGGAACTGTCGTTGCCATCATGACTTTAGGAGAGCCAAATTCGACCCGTGTTTTAACTTTAGTGATACCTGCTTTTTTGGCTTCTTCAGCGAAGTCGGAGATGAGTTGTTCAGCCCCTTTTTTAGTATCTTCAGCAACCATAGTATCATAGGTTGAGATGCTTTGAAAGGCACGTAAGTCGATGATGTTGACGAGTAGAAGTTCTGCGTCATTTCGTCGTGCGACAGCTACTGCTCGGTCAAAAGCATTAGCAGATTCAACGGAGCCATCAATCCCCACCATAATTTTCGTATATTCTTGTAGCATAACTTTTTCCTCCACTTTTTCTGCTCTGAGGTGTGCGGACACAGTTGAGAATGTGTTCGTGCTAACCCTTTAGATTAATAATAGGGTAGAGACTAGTCATACCCTCTACTTTTATTATATGCTCATTTGATAGAAAAGTAAAAGAATAACTAGTCGTTGAAAACTGATTAGCTACTGGTCCTGTCGTTGGCGTGTGTCTCCCTTTTATGCTATAATAAGCCATATCAATCAATCATATGGAGAGAAGAAATGAAAAAGTTGTCTGATGATGAATTCGAACAAAGAATTCAACATATGCGCGAGCTTTATCTAGAAAATCATGATAAAAGTGAATTAAAGACTGCTATGGCAGCCAAACTATCATTTTTAGATCGCTTTCGCAGTCGGGATAATCAAAAAGCACGGTTGCGGCGACAATTATCAGAATTAGAAATTAAACGATGTCGGGCGACTTTGGATAAAAAATCCGCCCAAAAATTTGATCAAAAGTTAGCCATGAAAAAGGCCTTGTTCAAAAAATTATTGGACGAGAGAGATGATGACTAAGGCGATCTTTTAAAGTGTTGCTAAAGCCATACATTAAGATGAGTTATAGTCGTTATAAACATTGATAAGATGTTTAGGTCAGCAAATGAGCAAGAGCGCTCATGTGAAGATAGAGAATGAAAGGAGAGCATACACGGGTGATTCATACGGTATTTTATGTCATCATATTTTTTGTGGCTTTAATTGTTTCCAATGTCATCAATAAGGTCTTTCCTAAACTTCCGCTTCCCTTAATTCAAGTTGTCTTTGGCTTAATTCTAGGTATGCTAGGGGCGGGAGATGTCCTGCGACTTAATTCGGAGCTTTTTCTGGCTTTTATCATTGGTCCCCTTTTATTTCGGGAAGGGGAAGAAGCAGATGTCAAAGGGATTATTAAACACGGTCGCACGGTGACCTTGCTAGTCTTTCCGGTTGTCTTTTTGACGACTTTTATCGTCGGGATAATCAGTCATAACTTTTACGCAGCAATTCCTCTGACAGCCTGTTTTGCCCTTGGTGCCAGTTTGGGACCTACGGATGCTGTGGCGGTTAGTTCCTTATCTGAGCGGTTCGATTTTCCCAAGCGCATTATTGCCGTCTTAAAAGGAGAAGGGCTTTTCAATGACGCTTCTGGTATCATCGCTTTTCAATTTGCCATATTAGCGTTGACCACAGGGGAGTTTTCTCTTGGGAAAGCCGTTGGCAGTTTGGCTTTGTCTGCCATTGGTGGTGCGCTAGTCGGTTTTCTAGTAGCTTGGTTGAATCGAACTGTTCTAACTCTGATGGAAGACGTTGCTGCACAGGATGTCACAGGCTATCTCATGTTAGAGATTATGCTGCCCTTACTGGCTTTTTTCCTGGCAGAAGAATTTCATGTTTCAGGGATTATTGCTGTTGTTGTCGCAGGTGTCATGCAGGCGAGTGGCTTCAAGAAAATTACTCTGTTTGATGCTCAGGTTGAAAGTGTTTCAAAAACGGTTTGGGATGCTGTGACTTTTATCTTGAATTCCATCGTCTTCTTATTCTTGGGGATAGAATTGCAACAAATCGTGACCCCCATCATCAGCAATGCTTACTATGATAATTTCCGTCTATTATTCACGGTTTTAGTTTTAACGGCAACCCTGTTTATTTTACGCTATGTCATTTTGAGTGTCTACTATGCGGTCATTGCTAAAAAACGTCGTCAGAAGTTTTCGCGTTATGTTGATGATATTTTGCTCCTGACTTTTTCAGGTGTTAAAGGAACTGTTTCCGTTGCGACGATTTTACTCTTGCCAGAAGCAGTTGCTCAGAAGTATTCTTTGCTGATTTTTCTTGCGGCGTCTGTAACAGTTACTAGTTTCTTAACGGGGATTTTGGTCTTACCGATCATTGCACCTAAAAAAGAAGAAAAAGTTGATAATGTTGCTAAGATTGCTATTTTGACAAGTGTCGTTGAAAAGCTTGAGCAAGAATCAGAAAAAGGACGCAATAAACTTGGCTATATCGCAACGATTGATAATTACCAAGCAAGAATTAGAAAATTGATTATTAATCAAGAATCAGCAACAATGACCGCTGAATTTAATGATCTTCAGCTCCTGATTCTTCGACTTGAAAATGAAGGCTTGGAAAATGCTTTTCGAAATAATGAGATCACGATTAAAACGTATCGGATTTACCAACGGTATTTGAAAGAGCTAGAACGCTCGATTGTTCATAGATTTGTTTCCAGTTTAGCCTTTGCCATCGCTATTTTCCTACGAGCGATTCGCTTGGTCTTGAGTAATATTTTACATACTAATATTCATTTTAATCGAAATCGAAAAAATATCCAAAAATTGGTTGGCGATTCAAAAACTGAAATTCGTGACCTCTATTTCAATAATACAAGTCTCATTTTGGATGCCTTAGAGAGTCTCGAAGGGGTCTATAATGCTGACTTGATTAATTATCTACAGTCAGAACGCCTGCGCGCGTCAGAGCAGGTGGCAAGTGGTGGCTTCATCACCCGAATCATCACCAAAGCACGACCTAATAATTTGGATGAAATGATGCGAGGCTATTATTTAGAGCGCAAATTCATCTTTGAATATGAAGCACAGGGCCTACTTACAGCACGAGAAGCCCAAGTCATGCGAAAAAATGTGAATGCTCTGGAAAACTATTCCATGAACGACAATCACTCCAACTTACTCTATGATTTCCTAGAGTATAGACCTAAATAAAAACTGCGAACTCGCAGTTATTTTCAAGTTCAAAATAAAAGGAAGAAACATGATCTATTTCGATAATTCAGCGACAACGGCAATCGATCCCGCAGTCCTGAAAACCTATACAGACGTTGCCACTAAAATCATGGGCAATCCGTCTAGTCTACATAATCTGGGAACAGTCGCTGGGCGAATGCTAGAGGCTTCTCGCAAGCAAATCGCCGACTTACTCGGCAAAGCAACATCGGAAATTTACTTTACCTCAGGTGGTACAGAGGGAGATAACTGGATTTTAAAAGGCGTGGCATTTGAAAAGCGCATCTATGGGAACCACATTATTGTCTCAAGCGTCGAGCATCCTGCGGTCAAAGCATCAGCTGAGTGGTTAGCGACACAAGGCTTTGAGGTAGACTTCGCCCCTGTTGATCACAATGGCTTTGTCAAACTAGATGCGCTCGCAGCTTTAATCAAAAAAGAAACGATTTTGGTCTCAGTTATGGCTGTCAATAATGAGATTGGTACCATTGAGCCAATCCGCCAGATTGGTGAGTTGCTAGCAGACAAACCAACGATTTCATTTCATGTGGACGCAGTTCAAGCTGTTGGTAAACTAGACATCCGTGAATTTTTACCAGAAAGGGTCGACTTTGCGACCTTTTCAGCTCACAAGTTTCATGGGCCACGCGGTGTTGGCTTTGTCTACATCAAAAAAGGCAAGAAACTGCAACCTTTGTTAACAGGTGGCGGTCAGGAAACAAATCAGCGCTCCACGACTGAGAATGTCGCAGGTATTGCGGCGACAGCCAAGGCATTGCGGATGGTACTGAGTGATTCAGAAGCTAAACTTGTCAAATTAGCAGCCATGAAAGAAGTCTTGCTGACAGCACTCGCTGATTATTCGGATGTTGTCGTCTTTAGTCAACGCGATGATTCCGTCCCTAATATTATCACCTTCGGACTCAAAGGTGTCCGTGGTGAGGTCTTGGTGCATGGGTTTGAAGCGCATGAGATTTACATCTCAACGACAAGCGCCTGCTCGTCTAAGGCGGGACTAGCATCAAGTACCCTTACGGCAATGCATGTGTCACCTAAACTTGCGACATCTGCTGTCCGCATTTCCCTAGACGAGTCGAATAATATGGCGGAAATCGAGCAATTTTTGACGATTTTTAAGCAACTCCATGCTAAGTTTCAAAAAATACAATAAAATGAGAGATATTTTTCGCCTACATTCAGGCGAGAGAGTTTTAGATAGAAAGTGATCATGACAAATTTAAATTATTCAGAAATTATGGTTCGCTATGGCGAGCTATCAACCAAGGGCAAGAATCGGATGCGCTTTATCGGCCGTTTGGCTAAAAATATTCGAGAAGTTTTGACAGAATTTCCGACGATTTCAGTTAAGGCTGAGCGAGATCGGGCACATATTTTCTTAAACGGAGCAGAATATGGGCCCTTGGCTGAGAAGTTGGTCAAGGTTTTTGGGATTCAAAACTTTTCACCTGCCATTAAAGTAGACAAAAATATGCCAGCGATTGAGGCAGCAGTCGCAACCTTGATGAAAAATGTTTATCAAGAAGGCATGACTTTTAAAATCACAACCAAGCGCTCTGACCATGACTTCGAGTTAGATAGTACAGAGTTAAATCGTGAGTTGGGGCACACTGTGATTATGGCGGTACCACACGCCAAAGTACAGATGAAAAAGCCTGATATTGATCTACGTGTTGAAATCCGACCTGACTTTGCTTACCTGAGCTATGAAATGATTAAAGGTGCTGGTGGCTTGCCTGTTGGGACTGCTGGTAAAGGCATGCTGATGCTGTCTGGCGGGATTGATTCGCCTGTTGCGGGTTATCTTGCGTTAAAACGTGGCGTTGAAATCGAAGCGGTCCATTTTGCCAGCCCACCTTATACTAGTCCTGGTGCGCTTCAAAAAGCCAAGGACCTTGCCAGTAAATTAACTGTTTTTGGTGGCGATATTCAATTTATCGAAGTGCCATTTACTGAAATTCAAGAAGAAATCAAAGAAAAAGTACCCATGCCATATTTGATGACGGTAACGCGTCGTTTCATGATGCGTGTCGTCGATGAAATTCGCGCGCGTCGTCATGGGCAGGTTATCATCAACGGTGAGAGCCTAGGGCAAGTAGCTAGTCAAACACTGGGCTCAATGACAGCTATCAATGCAGTTACAACGACACCCGTCATTCGACCAGTTGTAACCATGGATAAACTTGAAATTATCGAATTGGCTGAGAAGATTGATACCTTCAATATTTCTATTCAACCCTTTGAAGATTGTTGTACGATTTTTGCACCGCCACAACCTAAAACGAAACCAAAACTTGAAAATGCTGAAAAATTTGAAGCACGTATGGATATTAACAACCTAGTAAAACGAGCAGTTGATGGGATCATGGTTAGTCAAATTACTGGGGAAATGCAAGTGGATGCACTCGAAGCAGCCATTCAAGATTTGTTATAGAAAAAAGGGAAGTTAGTCATGTTTAGTAAAGAAAAATTTCCAGGGCTATTAGCGCTTGGTATTTTCACGTTTATGTCCACCTTAGATGGGTCGATTGTTAACATTGCACTGCCAAGTATGGCAAGAGAAATGCACCTTGATATGGGGCAAGTGACCTGGTCAGTAACCATTTATCTGGTCGTCATCTCAGGCTTGATTTTGCTGTTTGGCCGGCTTGGTGATTTGATTGGGAAGACGAAAATCTTCAATTATGGTAGCCTGCTCTTCACATTTGGTTCGCTACTTGCGGGGATTAATTTGGGCTTGCATTTTCTACTATTTGCAAGAATTATCCAGGCGATTGGTGCGTCGATGACCATGTCCAATAGTTTTGGAATCACAAGCCAGCTCTTTGAACCAGCGCTTCGAGCGAGAGCCATGAGTATTATGTCAATGTTCGTCAGCTTGGGCTCAATTGCTGGACCAGCGATTGGTGGTTTTATTCTGCAAATTGCAAGTTGGTCTTATATTTTTTGGATTAATGTGCCACTGGGCATCATTGCTTATTTGGTCGGTCGTAAAGCCCTACCGGAAGACGAGGGCTCAGGTAGTGTGAAAGATGCGGATTTGTTAGGCGCAACGCAGATGTTTCTGACAATCGTGGCCTTTTTCATCGCAGTCAGTCTGGGACAAGCTCAAGGTTTCATGACCGTACCAGTTATCTTAAGTTTTGTGGCCATGGTCGCCCTCTTTATCTGGTTTATTCACACAGAAAAAACGGTTGGAAAACCTTTGCTCAACCTCAATATTTTCAGCAGCAAGCTCTTTAGCATGAGTGTTTTGACCAGCATGACCATGTTTACAGCAGGTAGCTTTGTCAACATCCTTATGCCTTTCTATCTCCAAGATTACCGTGGAGCTGCTGCAGGTTTTGCAGGGATGGTCATGATGGCCTATCCAGTCGGCATGTTCATTTTCAGCCCAATCGCAGGGATCTTATCGGATAAATTTGACAAGGAAATCATTACATTTTTTGCCATCTCAGGTGTTTTGATCGTACAGCTCGGCTACCTCATGGTTGGTTCAGTTACAGCATTGCCAGTTGTGATGTTGATTCTCTTCATCCACGGGGGCAGCGTCGGATTTTTCCAAAGTCCTAACAACGCTTTAGTCATGTCCACGGTGGAGACGAAATATCTGGGGATTGCTGGATCAGTTAACGCCTTGGGACGAAACCTCGGCTTTGTATTAGGGACAACTCTAGCGACAACGGTTTTATTTGTCGCCATGTCAGGACAGATCGGACACCGCGTGTCTGGTTACGTTAAGTCACAACCAGAAGTCTTCTTGCATGGCATGCACGTGGCTTTCTACGTTGCTCTAGCCCTAGTTATCTTTGCCTGGGGATTATCAAGCTATCGTTTACTCACACGAAAAAAATCTGCCTAACCCTTCAAAATTATTTTAGGTTAAATTCTTGACATAGTATGTTAATGTGGTAGAATAAAAGTAGTAAAATTCAAACAAATTTCACTGCAAGACCAAAAACCACCGAGAGTGTGATCTCGGTGGTTTTTTTTCACTAGTGAAAATTTCTAGCGTGGGGCTTGTTCAGGATACGCTTTAATCGTCATCTTGCGCGTCAAGCCAACGTACACAAATAGTTGTGATAAGATATCAATCACTAAACCATCGGTAATCGGAATAACGATTAATTCAAACAAATATTGAATCACATGCAAGACCTCCTTCCCACGTTGTGACGTGTTAAGGTAGCGACCCCATAAATTATTCTAACATAGATAATAGCAAAACAAATGCATTAAAATTCAGTTAATTTAACCTTGAGATGGCAAGTATTAAGTAAATAGGGGGATAGAGGATGAGTGAACAAATCCCATCTGGATTAAACGTTGGTTCAAGAAGACCGAACGCTAGTTATCTAACAATAAAATTGATCAAATGTTTGAGTGATTTAACCTGAAATGTCAGTATTTTTTTGATTGATTTTAGATAATGAAATCAAAACTGCTCTTTGTCAAATCTATTTTGAGAAAGTAGGTTTCATGCGTTTTTTAATTTTGTCAATAAAATAATTAAAATAAGAAGTCAAATGTGTTTGTTTAATATTTGACATGTATTCTAAAAATATGTATAATTCCAGAAAACAGTGGACGGTGCTTTCGAGAAAAGAGCTTACTTTATAACTTTTCTTAGTTGCTCTATCATGCTACTTTATCTATACTTACTAAGTAAAGGAATTGGGAAAGATACATGTTAAATTTAAAAGATTTAGGTGCTCACTATCGAAAAGTTAGAGAATCTAGAGGATATTCAATGGGAGATGTCACAAGTAATCATCTGAATAAATCACAGGTTTCAAGATTTGAAAATGGGACACAAATGTTATTGTTAGACGGTTTTATGCATGCGATTAATGGTTTAAATATGACTGCGAGCGAATTTTTCTTGACAATCGGAAATTTTGAGGGTGGTAATTTACATAGGTTTGGTGAAAAATTACAGTCTTATATTGTTACTCAAGATATAGAGGGATTGAAATCCCTGATTCTACCAAAACCTAGAACAAAAGAGAAAAAGATTTTCAATATTTTGGCTAAGTGTGCAATCAAAGATTTGTCGGGAAAAAATTTGCTAACAGATGAGGAATGTCTGTTTATTGATAAACATTTAACAGATATTGAAGAGTGGACAGTATTTGATGTTAATATTTTTGCGATGGTTTTGGAAACTTTAGATATTAATTTAGTGTACCAACTTGGTTTAGATTTATTGAAAAAAGATAAATTTTATAAAAAGTTACCTTACAATGCTCATATCGTTAAGCGAACAGTTGTAAATCTATATGTTCATATGATTCTTCATCGAAAGTTTAGCTATGCAGATGTGTTTGAAAAGAAACTTGAAGTACTATTAAAACCAAACGATATAGTAGAGAGAATTGCTGTTTCTATTTTTAAAAAAATATCTTGCTATCGTCAAGAAGAAAAATCAGAGATTTTGACGGAGATTGAAAGGGATATTCAGTTTTTAAAAAAATTAGATGCATCAGTATTAGCGAAAAAAATTGAGATTCTTCTAGTCAACTATACCTAAATAAAAATACCAGTAGTTCGTTAAAATACTGGTGTTTTTTTAAAATTAAAAATCTAAAATACCAAACAGATTAAGTAGTTTAAAAATCATGATTAGAATTCCTTTCCTTTACTATGATAGTCATATTTTATCAAATTTAAAAAGCGAAAACGTAATGTTGCTAACTTGCAACGGTTTATAACAAAAAGTGTTGCAAGTTAGCAACTTTTCGTATAGGGATGTTTGGCGTGATATAATTATTTTGTAAGTTAGTTAGAAATGACTTGCAAGAGCTGAACAAGAGTGACAGCTAGATTATTGTTGGGGAGGAGGAAATAAATATGAAGTTTGAAGAAAAACATGTATTGGATAGCAATGGAGATATTATGATTTCTATCATTGCATAAAATTAAACGGCGATGAATATGAAGTGATTTATATTCATCGCTTTTTCAAATTACTATGGAGAATTCATGAACCTTTTTTTAAAAAATAGAGTTTTTAGGTGGCTAACAATTTCTGATTTCTTAAATAATTCGGGTGCCTCAATCTATAATATTGTTTTTATTATCTTTGCTGCAACACTACCCAATCCAAAATTTATGGTTTTTGTTGCCAATGCGATTATGCTTATCCCTATATTTTTTCAAATCTCTGTGGGGATAAAGGCTGATAAGACTGAGAAAAAAGTGAAGTGGACGATTAGTCTTGGCTTTATTCAGGCATTTTTATTTATTTTAGTCGCTTTACTTCAAAGGAATAGATCCTATCTTGCTTTTTCTGCAGTGTGTTTTATTAATATCATATCTGATATATTTAGTAATTTTGAGCGTGGTTTGAAGATGCCTATCATTCAAAAAAATGTTTCAGAAGATGGGATGATGTCGGCATTTTCTTTTAAGCAATTTATTACTTATATCAGTTCTTTACTTGGTCAAATTTTGGGGGTTTGGCTACTGACTGCTAGTTATCAAAATTTTTCACTTGTTGCTATTGTAAATGCTATAACTTTTTTATTGTCAGTTTTTGCATTGATTGTCATACGAAAAGAGATGTCTTTTGAATTTATCTCTGCTGTTAGTAAGGATAATAAAAGTTCTCTTATTTCAAAAATGAAAGCAATTTTATCAAACACGAAGCAAATATTTGGTAAAGAAGGGACAACTGGTTTTGCTAGGATATTAAGTTGTATTATTCTGATTAATGTATTAGGTAGTGCCATTTTGCCAATTTTTAATATTTTTTTATTGGATAAGCCAATTTTCAATCTTCAATTTGGTACTTCTGTTTTAATCTTGCAAAGTTCTTATATTTTAGGTGTGATTATCAGTAGTCTATTGCCAAATGATGTTTTTTCAAAATTCTCACTCACTACATTAATTTCGCTTGTATCGACTATTTTAATATTTTTTTCAATGATAAATATCTTACAGTTTCCGCCTTTAATGAGTACAATATTTATCGCTTTTATCGGGTATGTGATAGGTAAAATTAATCCTAAATTGTCATCACAATTATTGAACGCTTTAGCGCCTGAAGTATTGGCGCAAACTGGTGCTTTTCTTGATACCCTGTTCATGTTATCAATTCCAGTTGGGACAGTTATATTTACAAGTCTTACCTTGTGGCATGTAAAAATTTCATGGTGTATTTTCTTTATGTTCTCTCTAGTGGCACTTACCTTAATATTAACAACTAATCAAAGGAGTAAAAAATGAAACAATTTAGATTGAAATCAGAATTGATTTGGATGAAAAAAGAATCAGGAATCGAGATATATCATGGTAATAATTGTTTAAATACATCAATTAATACTGATGATAATGAAGCCTTTTTTTCATTTTTGCAGTTTATTAGCACACCAAAAACTAGTGAAGAAATAAATGACTACACATTAATATCACAAACGCAAAAAGATGATATTCTTCTGTTTTTAGAAAACAAAGGTTATGGATACTGGATTTCTGGAACAGTGGAGCCATTAACAAGAACTGAAATGTTTGTTAATACTTTTCCGCAAAAATTCTATCAAGACTATGAAATAAAAGTTTCGGAACAAAGAATTATTATTATCGGTTTAGGTACAGCTGGCAGTTACTTGGTTGAAGTTCTGGGTAAGTTGAAATTCAATCATTTTGTTTTAATTGACGGTGACTGTGTTAAAAAAAAATTTAGAGGCACAAAATTATTTAGTAAATGAGATAGGAAAATATAAAGTTGATGCATTAAATGATAGGTATGGCGAAAAATTTCAGATAATGCCCCACACAAAATTTATAGCTAACTACAAAGAATTAAATAGCTTAGTTGATGGGCTTACGGACACAGATATCCTCATAAATGCCTCTGATGATCATGAATTAATGTTAAGTCTAACTCAAGCCAAAGTTGATAATAAAATTAATGGACCTATTCTTGTGTGCGGTTATGGTGTTTTAGCTCAAACGGCATATTTGATTAAAAATCATCAGACGGCTATAAAGTTTATTGATAGGATTAAATCGCTGATTATTAATAAGAAAGATGGGATTATTGCAAACAGTGGCTCAGTTTTAAACTCATTTTTAGGTACATATATGGTTTCAAAACTGATACTTGACTATATGTTAGAAAAAGAGACTGTTTTAGCATATGGAAATTTTGAAACAAATGAAATTCGTTTTGATTGCACATTATAAAATGTTAGTTCTTCAGTATGTATCAAAAAGAGTTTCTGGACATTTGTGCTGATGTAATAATCCTAATTAATTTCAAAGTTTAAAAATCTAAAAAGCCGCAAGAGCTCCCGTTTAAATGAGCTTTTGTGGCTTTTTGTCTTTACTTTATTATTTATATTTAATGGCGATAGGTTATACCAATTAGTAATTCACAATCGTATATTTTTTCTTACCACGGCGAATTACGGTTAATTCATTTTCAAGTTTATCCGTATCGCTCAAGAAATAGTCAAGGTCAGTTTGGCGTTCACCGTTAAGGTAAATAGCACCGTTTGTGATATCTTCACGCGCTTGACGACGACTAGGTGAAATTTTAGCATTGACAAGTAAGTTAACTAAGTTCCCATCGAAATCACTGGCAACCGTATAGCTCGGTACATCTTTCAAGCCAGCTTTGATATCTTTGACTGACAAGGTTTTGATATGACCTGCGAAAAGTTGTTCTGAGATATTGACTGCTTGTTGGTAGGCAGCTTCACCATGAACCAGTGTCACGACTTCTTTAGCTAATGTTTTTTGAGCCAAGCGTTCGTGTGGTGCTGCTTCAAAAGCCTTGGCAATTTCGTCAATTTCATCAAGAGACAAGAAAGTAAAGATTTTCAAGAATTTAACGCCGTCCGCATCAGCGATATTGAGCCAGAATTGGTAGAACTCGTAGGGTGATGTTTTATCGGCATCAAGCCAGACAGCGTTACCTTCAGACTTGCCGAATTTTTTACCAGTTGAATCAGTGATTAACGGTACTGTAATGACATGGGTTTCGTTTCCTGACTTTTTACGAATTAAATCAGTCCCAGCTACCATGTTCCCCCATTGGTCAGAACCACCGATTTGGAGGTTGACGCCGTGGTTTTCATTGAGTTGGTAGAAATCATAGCCTTGGAGAATTTGGTAGGCAAATTCGGTATAAGAAATCCCAGTTTCGATCCGTTTTTTGACAGATTCCTTGCTCATCATGTAGTTGATAGTGTAGTATTTACCGACATCGCGCAAGAATTCGAGAACGTTCATATTAGCAAACCAGTCGTAGTTATTGACCACGACTGCAGCGTTATCACCTTCAAAACTTAGGAAACGTGATAGCTGTTGTTTGATCGATTCAGACCATTGTGCCACTGTATCCGTGGTTTGGAGTGAACGCTCGGTATCCTTAAACGACGGATCACCAATCATCCCTGTCGCCCCCCCAACAAGCGCCACAGGATGGTGGCCAGCAAGTTGCAAGCGACGCATATTCAAGATAGGTACCAAATGACCCAAATGCAGAGAGTCCGCAGTCGGGTCATAACCCGTATAAAAGTTGACAGAAGTTTCTGTCAAGGCTTTGATTAGAGCCGCTTCATCCGTTGTTTGAAAAATCAAACCACGTGCTTTGAGTTCTTCGAAGATATTCATGTTCAATCATCCTTACTTTAGAGCTTATCCATGCTCGCTGCTGGCACATGGTAGCAGATAACGCTTTATCCGAGTTATTTTATCAACAAATTGTGACATAGCCAAAGAGGATAAAGCATTAAAAGTATCATGTTGAAAGCAGAGCAGACATTTCGCCCTATTTCGCTAAATTTTTATAAATTAAATCTATTATATCAAAAAAATCAAGATATTTTAAGGCGTGAATCTATATTTTTACACCTGTTTGTCAGATAGCGTTGATGATATGACATTACGCCGTAACAGCTAGTCAATTTGACGATTAAATATTGTCTAGTGAATATCTGAAATACCTTACACTGAGCTTACGAAAGTGTAAGACAAAACTGCCAGAATCTAGTGTATAATTTCAATATCGTCAAGTCGTACAACCTTGTTTTGTTGTCTTGAAATTATATAAGTAGGAGAAAATAACATGTCTATTATCAAAAAAGGTTTAACATAATTTGATTTAAAACTTATCGGAATTATTTTAATGGTTTTTGACCATATCCACCAAATGTTTTATTTCGAAGGCGTTCCATTATGGTTTACAATGCTAGGGAGATTAGTTGCGCCGATTTTCTTATTTCTAAGTGCGGAAGGCTTTTACTACACACGCAATCGTAAAAAGTATATGCTGAACCTATTGATTGGTTTTTGGATTTGTCAGATTTTATTTATGGCTGTCCCAGCTATCCTGCCAAATTCTAAGGTGGAGCTGATTAATACCATCTTTGGTACTTTGTTTTTGGGTCTTTGTGCCATGTGGGTGTATGATGGCTTTTTCGGGAAAGTCAAGTACATCGGTAAAGCGGTTTTAGGGCTGCTGTTTCTTATTGTAACACCTTTCGTGACCATGTTTGTGATGGCTAGTCAAGATATGCCACTTATCATCAAACAAATCTTTATATTTTTTATCCCAATTGTGCTTACTGTTGAAGGTGGTCCAATCTTTATCTTGCTTGCGTTGATGTTTCATATTTTTAGAAATAAAAAAATTGGCACTTATCTTACGCTTGTACTTGTCAGTCTCTTTATTTTCATTTCAAGTCCACAGAACGATCAATGGATGATGGTCTTTTCACTCCTGCCGATCTATTTATACAATGGCGAAGAAGGTAGAAAAGAAAAATGGTTGTTTTATATTTTCTATCCGCTTCACATTATCGTGTTGTATCTCTTATCCACTTTGATTTTCTTATAATCAGTCTAGCAGTGATATAGACTTTCAGAGGTTAACCAATCGTGTTGGCTTCTTGTTTGCAAGTTGATAGGCATGTGCAGATTATTGGTAGATACAAAAAAGAAAAAGCCATATATCTAAAGGCTTGTAGGCTATATAGTAGTAGGTAAAAGAAAAAAGTTATGATATAATAAGCCTATGAGTAAAGAATTTTCCGATCAAGAACGTGAAGCCATACAAGATCGCATCCAAGCGAAGAAGGTAAAGCGTAATGAAAAAAATAAGTATAAGAAAAATAAAAAAAGTCCTTCAGATGGTAAAACAATTCTGCAAACGATTTTTATCGTTGCCAGAGGTCTATCTGTTGTTTTTGTAACGATTTTGAGTCTTGGGATTATTTTTGGTGCTGCGACAGGAACAGGTTATTTCGTAAGTCTAATTTCTGATGTCAAAGTACCATCAAGCAAAGAATTGACTGACAAAATTAATACAATTCATGAAGCATCTGTCATGAATTACAGTAATGGACAGCCAATTTCTGATATTTCGAGTGATTTGAACAGATCAAAGGTTTCAGCTGATCAGATTGCGCAAACAGTCAAAGATGCTTTGATCGCAACAGAGGACGAGAATTTTAAACATCACAAAGGTGTCGTTCCTAAAGCCTTCTTCAGAGCGATCTTGGGAGAATCAATGGGTGGAGCATCTTCAGGCGGTTCAACGCTTACTCAGCAGCTGATCAAGCAACAAGTCCTTGGTGACTCACCGACCTTTAAGCGAAAAGCGACCGAAATGGTTTATGCCTTGGAACTTGAAAAACATGCTACCAAAGATGAAATTTTAACAGATTATCTAAATGTTTCACCCTTTGGTCGTAATAATAAAGGTCAAAATATTGCTGGTGTTGAAGCCGCAGCCCAAGGTATTTTTGGCAAATCTGCTAAGGATTTGACCATTCCAGAAGCAGCCTTTATCGCAGGCTTACCTCAGAGTCCGATTGTCTACACGCCTTATGGTGCAGATGGTAATCTTAAATCTAAGGAAAACATGCAGTATGGCTTGTCGAGACAAAAAGATGTCCTTTTTAATCTCTACCGCAATGGTTATATTTCTAAAAAAGAATATGATGCCTATGTCGCCTATGATATTTCGACAGAGTTTATCGCCCCTGCTACCCCAGAAACAACGACCCATGGCTATCTTTATCATGTTGTCTATAATGAAGCCTTTGAAAAAGTTTATGACTATTTGATCAAAACTGATAAGGTTTCAGAAGCTGATCAAGGCAACGATGTAATCAAAGAAACCTACCAAAAAATGGCAGAGCAAAAACTGCAGCAAGGCGGTTTCACAATTACAGCAACCATTGACCAGGGGATTTATCAAGCCATGCAGTCGGCAGTTGCAAATTATGGATACCTCTTGCAAGATGGGACAGGTGAAAATCAGACTGGTAATGTTCTAATGGACAATAAAACAGGTGCTGTTCTTGGTTTTGTTGGTGGTCTGGATTATAATAGCAACCAAAACAACCATGCTTTTGATACGCACCGTAGCCCAGGATCATCGATAAAACCAATTATAGCTTATGGTCCAGCGATTGATATGGGGTTGATGGGAAGTGCAAGTCGTCTTTCTAATTACCCAACCAAATTCTCTGGTGGCGAGCCAATCATGCATGACACATCTGCTGGGACGCAGGAGATGATGACTTTGCAGGATGCGTTAGACACGTCGTGGAATATTCCGGCCTACTGGACCTACCAAACCATCCTTAAAAACGGCCAGAGTGTCAAGCCTTACATGAGTAAGATGGGTTACAAGGTTGATAATTATCAGATTGAATCCCTACCTTTAGGTGGTGGGATTGATCCATCTGTTGTGCAACATACCAATGGCTATCAAGCTTTGCTGAACGGCGGTCAATACGAGCAGTATTATGTTGTTGACAGTATCAAAGATAGTAACGGCAAAGAAATTTATAAACATCAAAGTCAACCTGTGCAAGTTTTCTCAAAAGCAACTTCATCAATCATGGCAGAGCTTTTAAAGGGACCGATTAAGTCACAGAAAACAACAACTTTTTATGGTCAATTGTCTAACCTCAATCCAACCCTTGCAGGTGCTGATTGGGTTGGTAAAACCGGGACATCTAATGACTTTGTCGACGTTTGGCTCATGGTAGGCACACCAACCGTGACCCTTAGTTCTTGGGTCGGTCATGATAACAATACGCCAATGGCTGCGATGACAGGTTATAACAATAACTCACAATATCTCGCTCAAATGGCTAATAGTATATACCAAGCCAATCCAGGTGTCTTTGGTGTTGAGCAACGTTTCTCACTCGATCCGTCCGTGACGAAATCAACCGTTTTAGTCTCAACGGGTGAAAAACCAGGAGCATTTACAGGTGGTAGTTATACTAATTTTACATTGTCGGGACCAACGACGACCTCTTACTGGGCCAAACCAGAGGGGGCACCAACTACGCAATATAAATTTGCAATTGGTGGTAGCGATAGTGATTATGCCAATACTTGGACAAAAATATTAGGTAATAATTCTGGTAACAATTCTGGTAATAATTCTAGTAATAATAACGATGATGCTGATAAGAAAAAACAATCAGGTAACTGAAAAATAGAATAACAGTAAAAAGAGACTGGAACAAAAGTCCACAATCACTGAAAGAGAAAAGCAAGCTAGGTAATGAAATCAAGACTGCCAGTATGCCTTTCTCTTTTTTCGTACAGTTTCACAGAAATCGTACGAGTTTATCAAAATATCAACGATTTTTAAACCGATTTCGTATTGTTTCTTACAACTTGATGATGCTGTTTTACAATGTATCAAAAAAACTATATAAAAATAGACTATGACCAATTTCAATTAATATTGAAGATGATTCATAGTCTATTTTTGAAGACTTTTGTTACAGTCTTTTTTTATTGTCATTTGACTTTTAAAGATTTAGTGAAATGATTTGGATTTATGATGTGATATGATATTCAGAATATAATTTTTGGACATCTTGTCGTCTAGTAACATCAAGTTTTATAAAAATATTGTGGATATGACTTTTGACAGTCCCCATTGATATAAAGAGTTCGTTACTAATCTCTAGATTGCTTTTATTTTCTAAAAGAAGCATCAAAACTTCTATTTCACGCGAGGTCATGTTGTAGGTATAACCAAATTCTTGTTTTTGGGAGATTGACGTATTTTCGACTGCACATTCTTCTTTTACCAACGTCCCAACGAAGGTTGGTTTAATCAAGTCCTTAGCAAGATATATGATAGCAATACCAGCATAAATGAAGGCTAGTATATCTTCACTGATACTACGATTTGTCATATGCACCTGATCTAATGCGTAACTATCATGGAAAAATATGACAATGGTATCTTCAAGAGTAATGACGACTGTCATTATAATCGTGATAATCAGCAATTTTTTAAATAAATTGAGTTGACTGATTTGAATATCAATATGAGGTCTAGGCTTAGCCTGATCTTCTTGTTCAATGTTTTTTAAAACATACAAGCCATAAGTAGCAAGCGCAAACCTTACAATTTCTGAGGTGAAGTAGAAAATCCAAACTTTAAACGCATGATTGGGTAACATAGGTACAAATAAAAGGACAGTTGTTTGCACGATAATCAAGAGGTATTGCCACGTTTGAATTTTAGCTTGTAAGGCAGCGTCTAAAATAAGGACTAAAAAGATGGAATGTGCTACAAGGAGAATTGTTTTAGGCGAGGGAGTTGTCATGAAAATTTGATCAAATCCATCTGAAAACCAAGGAATTTGTTCTGTCAAGTAGATTAAAATATTGTTGATAATTAAAAAAACAAATAAAAAGGCAATCGTTAGAAAAAATGGTCGTTTTTGTTGTAGATAGGTGATGATGCCAAGAGTGGTAACAACAGTAAAGAGGATAAAAAGTCCGATATTATAAATGATAAGTAGGATATCCATGGTAACTCCTCTCGATTACTATTCCCTAATCTAATTAAAGTATAACAAAAGAGCGCTTACATGACAAGTTTGAAAGCGCTGTCAATAAAGGGGTTTAGACAATTTCAACCCAAAAGGTATAGAAAAGTTTAGATAAAAACAAGTCTAAAAGTTGAGCAAAAGATGATAGTAAACTCCACGAATTAAGCTTAAACTTAGCTTGTAAAACAAAAGATTAAAATTAAAAAATGGAGGAAACGCACATGTCAAAGAAAGATTTTATCACGACTGAAGATTTCACTAAAGCAGAATTATGGGAGATCTTACAGCTATCACTTGCGATTAAAAAAAGTATCAAAGCTGGATTTTATCCACCATTACTTAAGAATAAATCGCTTGGTATGATTTTTCAACAATCGTCAACTCGCACACGTATCTCATTTGAAACAGCAATGACACAACTTGGTGGACATGCCCAGTATTTGGCCCCAGGTCAAATTCAACTCGGTGGGCATGAAACATTAGAAGATACAGCGAAAGTTGTTTCAAGACTGCTTGATATCGTCATGGCACGTGTTGACCGTCATGATGATGTAGCTGATTTGGCAAAATATGCAACGATTCCTGTCATTAACGGGATGTCTGATTACAATCATCCGACGCAAGAAATGGGTGATGTTTGTACCATGTTAGAGCATTTACCAGAAGGTAAGAAACTGGAAGACTGTAAAGTTGTTTTTGTCGGTGATGCCACACAGGTTTGTTTTTCACTAGCACTTATTACAACAAAATTAGGTATGCGTTTTGCCCAATTTGGCCCTAAAGGTTATCAATTAAACGCAGATCGTCAAGCTAAGTTAGACGAGATTTGTCAAGTTTCTGGTGGCTCTTATCTCATTACAGAAGATGAAACTGAAGGTTTAGCTGATGCAGATTTTGTCTATACAGATGTTTGGTATGGTCTATATGACGCAGAATTGTCAGAAGAAGAACGTATGAGCATCTTCTATCCGAAATATCAAGTCTCTGATCGCATGGTTAAGAAAGCCAATCCTTGGGCAAAATTCATGCACTGTTTACCTGCTAGTCGTGGTGAAGAAGTTTTGGATGAAGTCATTGATTCAGATTATTCAATTGTCTTTGATGAAGCAGAAAACAGATTATCATCTATTCGAGGGTTGCTCGTTTATTTCTATCACAAACATGCTGCCAAAACAATTGTAAGCGAACAAGAAAAAGCGACTGCTAAAGCTGATTTGGAAAAATTCTTAGGTTTAGCACTCTAAATGACAGGTAGTTGAGTATCCGCTGAATCAAATGAATCAACGCGCATCTCAACACCTTACTGGAGGAAACAGATATGAGTGATTTAAAACCAAAAAAGAAATTTAAATTATTTTCCGCCATACTCACAGTGATCTGTGTGGTATTTGTCGCTGAAGCAGCAGCACCTGTAGCAGCTATTGGCAACTCGCAATACTTCTGGTGGATTTTCCTAATGATTACCTTTCTACTACCTTATGGCTTAATTGCTTCAGAATTAGGGACGACTTACGAAGGCGAGGGGGGGATCTATGATTGGGTAACCAAAGCCTTTGGTCATCGGATGGGAACCCGTACAGCCTGGTATTACTGGATAAACTTTCCTTTGTGGATGGCTTCACTTGCCGTTATTTGTCCTGAGCTTATCCGCATCGTGACGGGGCAAACGCCTAATACTTTCGTTTCTATTTTGATAGAACTCATCTTTATCTGGGTGATTGTCTTCATTAGCTTCTACTCTGTTAGTGATAGTATATGGATCCTTAATGGTGCAGCTTTTATCAAAGTTTTTCTAGCCCTACTTGTTGGCTGTCTGGGAATTTACGTAGCGGTGACACATGGTGTCGCTAATGAATACACAGCGGCTTCCCTGTTACCTAGCTTTGATATGAAGTCTCTATCCTTTATCTCGGTAATCCTGTTCAACTTCTTAGGTTTTGAAGTCGTGTGTACATTCGCACCAGATATGGAGAATCCTAAAAAACAAATTCCACTCGCGATTGTTACAGGTGGCCTTGTGATTGCAGCGATTTATATCTTCTCAGCATTTGGGATAGGCGTTGCTATTCCAACTTCTGAGATTAGTACAAGTAGTGGCTTGATTGATAGTATCCAACTCATGCTAGGTAAATCTGGAGGTCCTTTAGTTGCAATCGTGGCTTTCCTATTCTTGTTAACCTTGTTTGGTAATATGGTCTCATGGTCTCTAGGGGTTAATAACACAGCTTGCTATGCAGCCGAAAATGGCGATATGCCATCTGTTTTTGCTAAGAGAAGTGCAAAGACAGACATGCCAATTGGCGCAGCAATTATGAATGGGGTTGTAGCATCAGCTATCGTCATCATTGCACCACTCTTACCAAATGAAGATTTATTTTGGAGTTTCTTCGCCTTGAATTTGGTTATGTTCTTGTTGTCTTACATTCCAATTTTCCCAGCATTTTTGAAACTTCGGAAAATCGATCCTGATACAGAAAGACCCTTCAAAGTTGGAGGTGGCAAAGCTTTCCACTATCTCTTAGTCACCTTGCCAATCCTATTAATCGTTACATCACTCATCTTTATCGCGGTACCGTTTGATTTTAGCTCAGAAACCTTGAGTGAAGTCTTACCCATTACGATTGGATCGATCGTTTGTATCATTGTAGGTGAATTAATCATTATCTTTAAAAAAATTAAAAAGTAAACGAACTAAAAAAATTTCGCAAATCTATGTAGATGCTCTAAAGTAAAGGAGAATAATATCATGGCTAAAAGAATAGTCGGAACAACACCCAAAGCAGACGGTTTTAGAATGCCAGCAGAGTTTGAGGCTCAAGAACAAGTTTGGATGATTTGGCCAGAACGGCCTGATAATTGGCGTGACGGTGCTAAACCTGCACAAAAATCATTTGCTAATGTGGCGAAAGCCATCAGTCGCTTCACCAAAATGAATGTTTTAGTCTCACAAGCCCAGTATGCGAACTGTCGTGAGCAATTACCAGATGATATTCGTGTCATCGAAATGTCAAGCAATGATGCCTGGGTGCGTGATTGTGGCCCAACTTTCATCATTAATGATAAGGGTGAGATTCGTGCCAATGACTGGGACTTCAATGCCTGGGGTGGCCTAGTTGATGGACTATACTTCCCATGGGATCAAGATGAATTGATTGCTAGAAAAGTAACTGAAATTGAAGGCATTGACACCTATAAAACAAAAGGATTTGTCCTTGAAGGTGGGTCATTCCACGTTGATGGTCAGGGAACAGTCATGACAACAGAGATGTGCCTTTTGAGTGAGGGCAGAAATCCACATATGAGCAAGACTGAAATTGAACAAATGCTCTGTGACCATCTCAATTGTGAAAAAGTACTCTGGATAAAAGATGGTATTGATCCCGATGAAACCAACGGTCACGTGGATGATGTGGCATGTTTTGTTGCACCAGGTGAAGTGGCTTGTATCTACACAGATGATACCAACAGTCCATTCTATGCTGAAGCTCAAGCTGCTTATAAGACTTTGACTGAGTTGACAGATGCCAAGGGACGTGCGCTCAAAGTTCACAAACTCTGCTGCCCTAAAAATGCTATCACAATCAAGGGTTACTTTGCTATTGACACGGTAGAAGGTACTCTCCCACGGGAAGATGGTGATATTTGTATTACCTCATACATGAACTTCCTCATCACAAATGGAGGTGTCATCGTGCCACAATATGGCGATGAGAATGATGCTCTAGCATTGACTCAAGTGCAAGAAATGTTTCCTGATAAGGAAATTGTTGGTGTTGATACGCTCGAAATTGTCTACGGTGGTGGGAATATCCATTGTGTGACGCAACAACAGCCTAAAAAGTAATGCAGACTATTCTGCATTAGAAATAAGGTGAAAACGTTAGGAGAAGCAACATGTCTATAATGAAGAAATTAAAAATCATTGTTGTCACATTCGCCGTCATCTTTTCTGTAAGTGCTTGTGGCACAACGAATAAAGAAAATGCTGCTAAAACGGATCAATCAAGTGTTTCTAAAGAGAAATCTAAAAGTACTTCCTACCATCAACCGGATACAGACGCTTTGATTGCTATCGTTGAAAAAGATCCAGAACTTAAAACAATGCTAAATGATGCCATTGCTCAAGGCAAAAAGATCAACCCTAATAAAGATAAAAACCCTGCACAAACCTTAGATGAATTCTATAGTTTTATCGACTGGGCAACCCTGGCTTTACCTTGGAACATCAATTATAACGATGATAAACAACCGAGTTTATTTAGAAGTATTGACCAAAGTTTGAATTACTTCTATTTTCTAGCTGATATTGAATTACCTCAGCTAGAAAATAAGGGCTATTATAGAGCTTGTTTAGAATATTATCCACCCTATTCTGAATGGATGGTTAAATTCACCAAAAATTGGGGTGCTTATTTAAGCAAACCAGCTTCTTGGAATGATCAATATCTTCAAAGAGCTAAGAATGATGAGAATTTCGGCTTACAAAATGATTGGTATGAAGACCCGTCAAATTGGCATTCATTCAATGATTTCTTTGCCAGAAAATTAAAAGACCCAAGTGTGAGACCTATTTCCAATCCAGATGATGACTCGATTTTGACAGCACCAGCCGATAGTGAAGCGCAAGGGCTATGGCAAATCAATGACAAGTCAGAAATTATGAATAGCGGCGATCAAGTTGATTCCGAAAATGGCGACAAGATGGTTGTTAAATCTAAAGGCTACAATTCTATTCCTCAAATCTTGCATGAAAGTAAATATGCCAACACATTTGCAAATGGCATCGTTACCCATACCTTCTTAAATGTTCAGGATTATCACCGTTATCACTTCCCAATTTCAGGAAAGATATTGGAGATGAAAACAGTGATGGAGCAAGATGCCATTGGCGGTTTAACCTACTGGGATTCAAAAATCCAACGTTATATGCTTTCAAGTACCAACCCTAACTGGGAGTCTATCGAGACGAGACAATATATAATCATTGACAATCCAACTTTCGGTAAAATTGCCTTGGTTCCTGTCGGTATGTCACAAATTAGTTCAGTCAACTTTGAAAAGAATCTAAAAGTTGGTGATACCGTTAAAAAAGGAGATCCACTTGGTTACTTCTTATTCGGTGGCAGCGACTATATGATGATCTTCGAAAAAGGTGTCAAGCTAGATATTACAATTCCAAAAACTGATGGTGAATATTATGACCATGTTTTGATGGGAGAAAAATACGGTAAACTCACCAAAGAATAGCGGAGCTTCACAACAGTTGTTACAAGGCTAAAGTATTTGGTCTTGAGAGACTGGTCAATCAAAAATAAAAAGGGGCAGAACAAGCTAAAAACGACAAGTTTTGCGCTTGTTCTGCTTGCTTTTTATCTCAGTTTGAAGCATGGAAATGACTTTGAGCGGCTGTAAACCGCAAATGCCCCGCTTGATCTAGGCGTCAGAGCAGAAAGGAAAGAACAATGAAAAGAATCGTCATCGCCCTTGGCGGTAATGCCCTCGGCAATAATCCCAGAGAACAGCTTGATCATGTCAATCAAGCAGCACCCGCAATGGTTAACTTGATTAAACTCGGTTATGAAATCATCATCAGCCACGGCAATGGTCCGCAGGTTGGCATGTTAGAAAAAGCCATCAACATGTCAGCCAATATGGACAGCTCAATCCCACACGTTCAATTACCTGAGTGTACGGCCATGAGTCAAGGGTACATTGGCTATCATTTGCAAAACGCCATTCTAAGGGAATTGAGAAAACAAGGCATGCCATGGAATGTTGCGACAGTCGTCACTCAAGTTGAGGTTGCAGCTGATGATCCAGCCTTTCAAAATCCAACCAAACCAATTGGCAGCTTCTACACCAAAGAAGATGTAGAAAATATGGTTCAAGAAAATCCATCTCTGGTTTATCGAGAAGATGCAGGTCGTGGCTATCGCCAGATGGTCGCCTCTCCAAAACCGATTGATATTGTAGAAAGTAAATCCATTCTCAATCTCTTAGACAATGAATTTATCGTGATTGCCTGTGGCGTCGGCGGAATTCCAGTTGTCAAAAGTGGTGATGGAGATTACGATGGGGCGCTTGCAGTCATTGATAAAGATATTTCATCTGCTAAGCTAGCCGAATTGGTTGAGGCTGATTACTTCTTTATCCTGACAGCGGTTGATCGCGTTGCCATCCATTTTGGTCAACCAGACCAGCTTGATCTGGATACCTTAACGGTCGAACAGGCTAAAGCTTACGCAGCGCAAGGTGAATTTGCTCCAGGTAGTATGTTACCTAAAATTGAGGCGGCTGTCGAGGTTGCTTCATCTAAAGCAGGCCGAAAAGCAGTCATTGCTTCGCTGGAAAATGCAGCCTTGGTCTTTAGCGGTGAAAGTGGTACGATCATCACGCTATAAGTCAAAAAAAACTCAAATTTCAGTCCTGAAATTTGAGTTTTTTTGATAAGTTGTTTATGACTGCGTGTCTCGCTCTTTTATCTGACCATGATCAACCTCAAACACCGTCATTTTATCTGGTAAATGTTGCAGGTGATCAAGCGTCGTCGTTGTGATAAAAGTCTGTGTTTTACCGATCACCAAGGACAATAAATCGAGCTGTCTTTGATTATCAAGCTCACTCATGACATCGTCCAAGAGTAAAACCGGATACTCACCTGTTTCCTGATAAATCAGCTCAATTTCAGCTAATTTGACAGACAGCGCAGTGGTGCGTTGCTGACCTTGGGAGCCAAAATTTGAGACATTAATGTCGTTAATCAAAAATTGTAAATCATCCCGATGAGGTCCCACAGAAGTCTGGGCACGAAATTGGTCTTTCTGACGTGTCTGTTTGAGTTCAGTCGCAAAGTCAGTTTTGACATTTTGGGCGTAAACGATGCTCAATTTTTCTTGACCATGACTGAGGTGATCATGTAAATCAGCCGAAATCTCAGTGAGACTGGTGATAAATTGCCTGCGATGGGCCATGACCTTCTCGCCATATTCGACCAACTGGTCATCTAAAACGTCCAGAAAATTAGGATCAATTTTTGACGCATCGAACTTGAGATAGCTGTTGCGTTCTTTGAGTGTTTTATTATAGCGCATCAAATCATATAGGTAAACAGGCCGAATCTGACCGATTTCCATATCAATAAAACGCCTCCGAACACTAGGCGCGCCTTTGATAATCGCCAAATCCTCAGGTGCGAACATGATGACATTAAGATGTCCGATATAATCAGCCAGTCGATTTTCCTTGAGATGATTGACTTTGGCAATCCGCCCTTTGGGTGTTAGAGTAATCTCAAGGGGAACAGTCGTATTTTTTTTGATGATTGTACCGGAGACTGACATCTCTTTTTGCTCCCAAGCAATCAATTCCCGATCAGCATGCGTCCGATGACTGCGGGTCAAGGCCAGAAAATAAATGCTTTCAGCAATATTGGTCTTGCCTTGCGCATTTTGTCCGACAAAGATATTTAAGTTGGGATGAAAGGTGAGATTGAGATGATTATAATTTCGAAAGTTGGTGAGTTGTAACTCGGAAATGATCATAAGAGTTTATTTAGAACCAGGAAATTTAGGTTTGCTGGTTTTACGTTTAAAGTACTGTTCTTTATTATTGGCAGCTGATTTTTGACGTGTTTCAGTTTTCTTGTTGGCGGCATTGATTTTTTTGACAATGGCTTTGACACGTGCCTCTTCATCAAGTTCAGCCTGATGCTCAGCAATTTCTTCTGCTGTTGCTGCGACAATATTAATTTTTAGCCCGAAACCTGGGAATTCCAAGACATCGCCATCAAAAAGTTTTTTACCGCGTCTATTTTCAAATTCACCATTGTACAAGACGTCGTTAGTTGCTAAGAAATGTTTGGCTGCGCCACCAGTTTCAATAATCGCTGCTTCTTTGAGCAACTTTCCTAGGGTGATAAATTCATCGTATATCGTATAAGTATTCATACCTCATTTTAACATAATTTCAGAACTTATAGGCGCGCATTGAAAATCTTTCGCTAAATGACACGATGTTAGCATACATTGCGCAAGTTTAACTTAATAGAAAATGCCATAGACTCCGTAAAAACTTGCGGTTGTAGTGGTTGATGGACTTGAAATTTTATCAAAATCTTCTGCTTGATTTGATGAGGGATGCTCTAAATTTTGGTATAATGGAAAAGTACATAAATAAAGGATAAACATGAAAATAAAAAATGGCGTAAATTTACATATTATTAAAGAAACAAAGTTTAAGACGATACAGTTTTTAGTGCGTTTTAGAACAAAGATGTCGCGACAAAGTGTTGCCAAGCGTGTGATCATTTCTAATCTCTGGGAGACGTCGAATGCAGTCTTAACGACCAACCAACAATTTCAACGGAAGTTGTCAGAGATGTATGGCGCCAGTTTTGCGACAGGTGTGTCTAAAAAAGGTGATAATCATTTTTTGAATATCGGCATGAGTGTCGTTAACCCTAAGTATGTTGAGAGCGATACAGTGACAGAGGCGGTTGAGCTTTTGCATCAGGCTTTGTTTATGCCCTTGATAGATGAGATTGGGTTTGATGAGGATACTTTTGCGCGTGAGAAGAAAAATCTCTTGCACTACTTAGCTTCAACGCGTGAGGATAAATCCTACGTGGCGTCAACACGTTTGTCAGAGCTCTTTTTTGAAGATAAAAATCTGTCAACACCAAGTATTTCAACCGTTGAGCTGATGGAGCATGAGACACGTCAGAGTGTTTTTGAGTATTATAAAAAAATGTTACTGACAGATACGATTGATATTTGGATTTTGGGGGACTTAACAGCTACTCAGGAAGCCAGTATCAGGACTTACTTTTCAGAAATGCCTTTCACTGATCGGGAACCCTTGACTACTGTTTTTTATGAACAAGCGACCTCGAATGTCGTGCGTGAAAAGACAGAAAAAGAAGCGGTTAATCAGTCGATTTTACAGTTGGCTTATAGCCATCCGGTTAAATATGGCGATGCGGATTATCTGACTATGCAAGTCTTAAATGGTCTTTTAGGTGGCTTTTCACATTCCAAACTGTTCACAAATGTGCGGGAAAAAGAAAGCCTAGCCTATTATGCTAATTCACGTTTTGATACCTTCACAGGCTTTTTAAAAATTGCAGCAGGTATTGACGCAGGGCAACGCAGCAAGGCTTTGACCATTATTCGGGCGCAGGTTCGGGCATTGGCGCAAGGCGATATCTCAGAAAATGAACTCCGTCAGACCAAGGATATGCTGAGAAATGCTTATTTCTTATCATTGGATTCACCGTCAAATTTGATCGAGCAGGCTTATATTAAACAACTTTTACCAGATCGTCAGCTCTCTCAAGCAGAATGGTTGCAGAGATTAGACGCCGTAACCAAATCAGACGTGGTTAGAATTGCTAAAACATTGAATTTACAAGCCTTGTATTTTATGGAGGGAGAAAGCCTTGGAGATTAAAAAATATCCACAAGTCGGCGAGACACTCTATAAAGAAGTGTTAGATAATGGCTTGCTCGTCTATTATTTGCCAAAGCCTGAGTTTAACAAGACTTATGGTCTATTTACGACAAATTTTGGCAGTTTAGATACGCGCTTTGTGCCGCGTGGTGGCTCAGATATGCAGACCTTTCCAGAGGGCATTGCCCATTTTTTAGAGCATAAATTATTTGAGAAAAAAGATGGCGATGCCATGAATTTTTTCGGTGCCTTAGGTGCTAATTCTAACGCTTTTACGAGTTTTACGCGGACATCATATCTCTTTTCAACCATGGAAAATGTTGAGCCTAATGTTGAATTACTGCTAGATTTTGTTCAGGAGCCATATTTCACACAAGCCTCTGTCGAAAAAGAGCAAGGCATCATCACACAGGAAATTCAGATGTACCAAGATGATGCAGATTTTCGATTGTTTTTTGGTCTCCTGCAAAATCTTTATCCAGAGTCACCTTTAGCTGCTGATATTGCAGGGACACCTAAAAGTATCAGACGCATTTCAGCAGAAGATTTATATGAAAATTATCGGACCTTCTATCATCCAGGTAATATGACCCTCTTTTTGACGGGGCCATTTGAGGTATCAGAGATGTCTGATTTAGTCGCGAAAAATCAAGCTGAGAAACGGTTTGAGCCGATTGTACCGATTCAGCGTGCGCCATTTGTAGCTGCCGCACCGATTCCGACGAATAATCTGGCTTTTGATGTCACTATCCCGAAACTTGCCCTTGGTTTTCGGGGCTATGATCGTTTGCCGTCAGATCCTTTGCTCAGGTTTGAGTATAAGTTGGCCATCCAACTCATGTTGACCATGATTTTAGGTAATACTAGCAGTCGTTATGAAAGCTTATATAACCAAGGATTGATTGACGATTCTTTTGGTTTTGATTTTGAAGTGGCACCGCAATATCATTTTGCCAGCATGACGTCTGACACGATTTATCCCATAAAACTCGCTAAAATTTTGCGTGATACGCTAAAAAGTTATAAAATAGAAAGTGATTTCAATTTAGACCATTTGATGATCATCAAAAAAGAGATGCTAGGCGATTATTATAAGTCTTTAAATTCCTTAGAATTTATTGCCAACCAATTTTCATCTAATCTTTTTGAAGGTGTGACTTTCTTCGATTTCCCAATGATTTTATCAAGTCTGACACTGGAAAAAATCGAAAAGCATGCGGACCGATTTATTAAAGAGATGGTTTCAACTGAATTTATCATGAACCCGAAGTGAAAAAGTAAAGACAAAAGTGATGCTGACACCCATCAGGCAAGCATCAGCTTAAAATGACCAGAAAGGAGTTCTCGTGGCAAAAAAAACAGTAGGACAAGTTTTACGTGATCAACGCGCGAAGCTTGATATGACACTCAACGAAGCGGAAGATTTAACACAGATTCAAAAAATGTATATCGTCGCCTTGGAGCATGATGATTATGATGCCTTGCCAGGGGACTTTTATGTCAAGGCCTATCTCAAACAGTATGCAGAGCGTCTGGATCTTGATTATGACCAATTGGTCACGGCTTATGAAAGAAATGAGCCCATCGACGTACATGAAACACCGGATTTAACGGAAAATTATCGATTTGTCAAGCCATCTGAGCGTCTTGAAGCCGACGAAGATGAACTGGGCAATAAAAAATGGCGCTATTATTTGCCCATCGTTTTGCTAGGGACTGTTGCAGCTTTGATCATTATCAGCATTTCAGCTGCGGTCATCCTTAACAAACCTAAAAGCAGCGGTATTTCGGACCATCTCTATAGCCTGTCGACTAGCTCAAAAAGTAAGTCATCTGTAAGTAGTACCGAACCGAGCACCTCATCTTCTTCCTCGGAATCAAAAGCACCAGAGGCACCTAAACCTGAAATTACAGTGACTGGCAATGGTCAAGCGCTTTCAGCAACGGTGAAAAATGTCGCAAGTCCAGTGAAAGTTAGCCTCAGCACAGTAGCAGGCACAGAAGTTTGGATTGGGATGACCAACTCAGATTTGCCAGGCGGTCAAATCACCCTGACCGAAGCGGCACCAACAACTGCAACCTTGACTGGTAATCAGACAGTCTTAACCCTAGGGAAAACAACGGGCTTGACTGTAAAAATCGGTGATACGCCCATCAATTTATCGAGTATTGCAGCACCCGGTAGTCCAGCAACCTTGACGATAACCGTAGAATAGAGAATTCATGAAACTTACTAAAGAAAACTTACCTAATAATTTAACCATTGCCCGCATCTTTGCGATTCCGCTTTTTATCCTGATTTTAGCATTGGGCGGACACTCTCATGTCTGGCAAGTGATCGCTGCGATCTTATTTGCAGTGGCTTCAGCGACAGACTGGTTGGACGGTTATTTAGCGCGCAAATGGAACATCGTCTCAAATTTCGGTAAATTTGCAGACCCCTTGGCAGATAAAATGTTAGTGATGTCAGCATTCATCATGTTAGTGCCCTTAAAATTAGCACCAGCTTGGGTGATTGCCATCATCATCTGTCGGGAATTAGCCGTTACAGGCTTGCGTCTACTCTTGGTTGAACAAGGTGGCGTCGTTATGGCAGCAGCCCTACCAGGCAAGATTAAAACCTTCACACAGATGTTATCCATCATCTTCTTGTTACTGGGTTGGAACTTACTTGGCGTGATTTTCTTATACATCTGCCTGGCCGCAACCATCTACTCAGGTTATGATTACTTTGCCCAAAATATGTCAGTCTTTAAAGATGCTGACCAATCACAACAATAAAATCTTGCAAAACAGCAAGGACTAATATATAATTAAGATAAGCAATCAGAGAGCGGAGGTAGCTGAAAATCCGCAGATAATAGACAGTGACGATTTAAAAATAAAAGTTAGCGACTTTATAGCTACAGAGCTAGGAATGCCTAGAAACCCAAGGTGGTACCACGATATTGTCGTCCTTGAGCGTATATACTCACTTAACCCAATAAAGCAAATATTTTCGGCTATTTTCCGCCACTTCATCGTTGATAAGTCTTGATGTACACCTGTACGTCATCACCTCATCGCCTTGAATTGACAGAAAATATCTCAAAAATTTTGTTTTCTTTCTTGAGTTAATTGAGTATGTGTCTACGCTCAAGGGCGTTTTCTTATAGGAATTGAGAGAGGTAAATAGCAAATATGAAATTACAAAGACCTAAAGGCACGGTTGATATCCTGCCTGGCGAGAGTGAAAAATGGCAATTTGTCGAAGCAACTATGCGTCGCGTTTTTGCGACTTATCGTTTTAGTGAAATTCGTACGCCACTTTTTGAGCACTACGAGGTAATCTCGCGTTCCGTTGGGGACACGACAGATATCGTGACTAAGGAAATGTACGATTTTTACGATAAGGGTGACCGCCATGTGACCTTGCGTCCTGAAGGGACAGCGCCAGTTGTCCGCTCTTATGTCGAAAACAAAAAATTTGCGCCAGAAGTTCAAAAACCATTTAAAGTTTATTATACAGGTTCTATGTTCCGTTATGAACGACCACAAGCTGGTCGTCTACGTGAATTTCACCAGATTGGTGTTGAAAATTTTGGCTCAAAAAATCCTGCAACGGATGTTGAGACCATCGCGATGGCTAAAGCCTTTTTCGACCAAGTCGGTGTCAAAAATATCAAGCTTGTTATCAATTCATTGGGGGATAGCGAGACACGTGAGCATTACCGTGAGGCCTTGATCGGCTACTTGGAACAGCATTTAGACAGTCTATCTGATGATTCTAAGCGTCGCTTGCACGAAAATCCCTTGCGTGTTTTAGATTCCAAGGATAAACAGGATATCGCCATCGTCAAAGACGCGCCTTCAATCTTGGATTTCTTGACTGACGCTAGTCAGCAGCACTTGACCGACGTCAAGGCTATGTTGGAGAGCCTCAATATCGTCTACACCGTCGACCAAAACATGGTGCGTGGTCTGGATTACTACAATGACACAATTTTCGAGTTCATGACAGAAATCAAGGGCAAGGAGCTGACGATTTGTGGTGGCGGTCGCTATGATTCGCTGGTCAGCTATTTTGGTGGCCCTGAAACGCCTGGTTTCGGTTTTGGTATCGGTGTGGACCGGCTTTTGCTTGTCTTAGAAGAGCAAGGCGCGTCACTACCAGCTGCACAGCCGCTCGATGTTTACGTGGTTGTTTTAGGTGCAAGCGCCAATGTTGCAGCCCTCAAGTTAGTACAGTCGCTACGCGATCAAGGCTATGCCGTGGAACGTGATGTCTTAAATCGCAAGATTAAGCAACAATTCAAGTCGGCAGAAGAATTTGGGGCCAAGGTGATTATCACCCTTGGGGAATCAGAAGTTGAGACCGGCGAGATCGTCGTTAAAAATAATGCGACACGTGCAGAAGTCAAGACGACCTTGTCTGAAATTCAAAGCCAGTTTGACACCGTCTTTACTGAAGTGGCGGCTGACGCATGACAGATAAACTCAAGATATTGATGGGGTTGTCGGCTTTATCAATGGCTGTTAGTTTATATGAGATTGTGACACAGTCTCACCAGTTTAATCGTACTTTTCTGATCATTTACTGCGCTTTGATTGTGATTTTTAATCGAGATAAGGCGATTACACGAGATAAAATCGCACGGGTTGTTGTGATTATCACGCTTGTGCTTTTACTCGTGACATCATTTCTCGCGAGGTAAGGCATGACAGAAAAGAAAGTCCACTTGTTCATCAGGACGATCGCAGTTTTGATTATCATGATCGGTGCGCTCAAACTGCTACAAGGCGATTATAATGGTCTCAATCTATTGCTCTTTGTCGCTCTCTATGTGGTGGCAGTCAAGAAAATCAACGCTTTTCTCAAAGAAAGTCGCTTGACGACTGTCTTAGTCTTTCTAGCGGTTGGGTTGCAGGTTGTGATGTTGGTGTTATCAAAAGTAATTTAGTAAGACAAAAAAAGGAAGTAAAAATGAAATGTACAAGATATGCGGGCGCCGTCCGCTCAGAACATATTGGTCAAACAATCACGCTTAAAGGCTGGGTGGCACGCCGTCGTGACCTTGGTGGCTTGATTTTTATTGACCTGCGCGACCGTGAAGGGATCATGCAGTTGGTAGTCAACCCTGAATTGGCCTCAAAAGAAGTCTTGGCAACAGCAGAAAGTTTGCGTAGTGAATTTGTTATTGAAGTGACAGGTACAGTCCTTGCCAGAGCGCAAGCCAATGATAAATTAGCAACTGGACAAGTCGAGCTTGAAGTCACTGACTTGACTGTTTTAAATGTTGCGAAGACAACACCGTTTGAAATAAAAGATGACCTTGAAGCCAGTGACGACACACGTATGCGTTATCGTTACTTGGACTTGCGTCGTCCAGAAATGTTGTCAAACTTTAAATTGCGTCACAACGTGACCAAGGCTATCCGTCACTATTTGGATGATTTGGACTTTATTGATGTTGAAACACCGATTTTGACCAAGTCAACACCGGAAGGGGCGCGTGATTATTTGGTCCCAAGTCGGATTTCGGAAGGGTATTTTTATGCCTTGCCTCAGTCACCGCAAATCACCAAACAGCTCTTAATGAACGCTGGCTTTGACCGATATTATCAAATCGTCAAGTGTTTCCGCGATGAAGACTTGAGGGGGGATCGCCAGCCTGAATTTACACAGGTCGATTTGGAAACATCTTTCCTTGATGAGCAGGAGATTCAAGACCTGACAGAAGGCCTGATCGCAAAAGTCATGAAAGAGACGAAAAATATCGACGTGACCTTGCCTTTCCCACGCATGACTTATGATGACGCCATGAATCAATATGGTTCTGATAAACCAGACACCCGTTTTGAGATGCTGTTGACAGACGTCTCAACCATTGTTAAAAAGGCAGATTTCAAGGTTTTCTCAGAAGCACCAGTCGTTAAGGCCATTGTTGCCAAAAATGCGGCGGATGCTTACTCGCGTAAAGACATTGACAAACTGACGGACTACGCCAAACAATTTGGTGCTAAGGGGCTTGCTTGGGTTAAGTTTGTGGGCCATGAATTTTCAGGTCCGATCGCTAAATTTCTGCCAGAAATCGCCGATGAATTGGCAGATACACTTGCTTTGACGGATAAAGATTTGGTTCTCTTTGTGGCAGATGAGTTGGATGTGGCAAATGCGACACTCGGTGCCCTTCGTAGCCGAATCGCCAAAGAACAAGACTTGATTGACCAAAATCAATTTAACTTCCTCTGGGTGATCGACTGGCCAATGTTTGAGTGGAGTGAAGAAGGAGGCCGCTACACAAGTGCCCACCATCCTTTTACTTTGCCGACAACAGAAAGCGCGCATGAACTTGAGGGTGATTTATCCAAGGTTCGTGCGGTCGCTTATGATATCGTGCTCAACGGTTATGAGTTAGGTGGCGGTAGCTTGCGGATTAACCATAAAGATTTACAAGAGCGCATGCTCAAAGCCCTTGGTTTCACAGCAGAAGCTGCCAATGACCAGTTTGGTTTCTTACTCGAAGCCATGGATTATGGTTTCCCACCACATGGTGGTTTAGCCCTTGGTCTTGACCGATTCGTTATGCTCCTAGCTGGTAAAGACAATATTCGTGAAGTCATTGCTTTTCCGAAAAATAATAAAGCAACGGATCCGATGACGCAAGCCCCTAGCCTGGTTTCTGACCAACAATTAACAGAACTCAATTTAAAAATCGGAAAATAATACCTCCTATGATTAACGTGATCAAAAATATATCTATTGAAAAACTGATGTATAAGCTTTCGGCATCAGTCGTCTACGCGATTCTTTCTGCAGTTGCCCTGAATTTCTTCTTTCAGCCTGGTCATGTTTATTCCAGCGGGATTACAGGTCTAGCGCAGATTTTCACGACCCTATCTTATAAACTGTTGGGCCATGATATCCCCGTCTCTATCACCTTGTACTTGCTGAATCTACCTTTACTCGTTTTGGCCTGGTTAAAAATCGGTAAACGCTTCACCATTTATACGGTGATCACGGTTACTTTAAGCTCGATCTTCATTCATGCCATCCCTGAGTACACCATGACGACAGATCCGATTATCAATTCGATCTTCGGTGGTGCTGTGATGGGTGCTGGGATTGGCTACGCCTTGCGCAGTGGGATTTCTAGTGGCGGGACAGATATCGTCAGTCTCTATATCCGAAAGAAAACAGGCCGCCAAGTCGGTAACATTAGCCTTTTGTTTAATGGTGTCATTGTCATCATCGCAGGTGTGCTTTTCGGTTGGCAATATATGTTCTATTCACTGCTAACAATTTTTGTGTCAAGCCGTGTGACCGATGCTATCTACACCAAGCAACGTAAGATGCAAGCCACCATTATCACTAAGCATCCGGTAGAAATTACCCAGGCCTTACACCAAAAACTACATCGTGGCGTAACAGTGGTGAACTCAGCCGAGGGTGGGTATACACGTGCTAATATGACACTTTTGATCACGATTATTACGCAAGCCGAATATCAGGAATTCAAATACATCATGAAAGAAACTGATCCAACGGCTTTTGTCTCGATTGCTGAAAACGTCAAAGTTCTAGGACGTTTCGTTGAAGACGACAATTAAAAAATAAAAGATAAGGCTCAGCACTTTGATAAGATTGTGACACACCATCACAGTCTTATTTTTTGAAACCTAACAAGAAATTTTGAGCGGCAGAAGATCGTGAATGACCCTGCTTGGCAGGAGCGCAAGCGGAAGTCAAGTTTCAAGCTTTCAGGAAGAGAAACCGCAGAAAGCCTTTGAGCGGCCGAAGATCGCGAATGACCCTGCTTGGCAGGAGCGCAAGCGGAAGTCAAGTTTCAAGATTTCACGAAGTGAAATCGCAGAAAGAAAGAAAAAATAGATGAATAAAGAAGTCAAATTTCACCCCCTAAATTTCTTGATGATTGCACTGGGGACGGCAACTTATGCCTTCGGTTTTGTTAATTTTAACATGGTCAACCATCTAGCAGAAGGCGGTGTCAGCGGGATCACCTTGATTTTCCATGCCCTATTTAAAATCAATCCAGCCTATACACAAATCTTACTCAACATCCCCTTGTTTATCCTAGGGGTGAAAATTTTTGGTAAACGGGGCATGATCTATACGATTCATGGCACCGTCTGCCTATCCATTTTCATCTGGCTTTTTCAGCGCATGAGCATGTCAATCGACCTCGCGCATGATACCTTGATCGCAGCGCTTCTCGCAGGTATTTTTGCAGGGATTGGCGGTGGTATCGTCTTTCGATTTGGCGGAACCACCGGTGGCGGCGATATCATTGGCCGTTATTTTGAGCAGAAAAAAGGTTTCGCCCTCGGTCAAACCCTCTTCGTTTTTGACATTCTCGTCCTCACTTTATCCCTATCCTACATCGACATTCAACACATGATGTACACCGTCATTGCGAGCTTCGTCTTTAGTCAAGTCGTTGCCGTCGTGCAAAATGGTGGGTACACCGTGCGAGGGATGCTGATTATTAGTAGCAAGTACGCAGCAATCAGCCAAAAAATCACGGATGAAATCGGTCGTGGTGCAACCTACCTAAAGGCAGAAGGGGTCTACTCAGGCCAAGACACCAAAGTTATCTATGTTGTCTTAAGTCCTATCCAAGTCCAAGCAGTCAAGGGTATCCTAGCAGAAATAGACCCCGATGCTTTTGTTTCCATCATCAATGTTCATGAAGTGATTGGTAGTGGCTTTACCTATACAGAAGACTTGAATTTATAAGTTTTGACAAATATTTTTACAATTGCTATAATGAAAGTATAAAAAGAGCATGTGCTGATTACACATGCTCCCAGTAGAACCGTTTAAGACGGTAGCTGTTAATTAGTTAAAAATAACCGTTTAACTGGCTAAAGTTATAGGACGGTTATTTTTTTTCGTCATGATTATGTAGTTTCACAACTAAGCCAATCAAAGCAATGGTAAACATACCAAAGCTAAATAGGACTTGAATTGTTTCAAATGCTGACAAACAGGCATCTCCCTTCTGTAGATTTGATTACTTACTTGCATAAGCATCACCTCCATTTCAAGATAGCCACCGTCTTAACTTTTCTACTCATTCCAGTATAGCATATCAAATTAAAATCTTATGTTTTAAACACGAGTTAAAATAACACTTTTATAAAATTGAGTTTAGAGAAAAATCTAGTACAGGTAAGCATAGCTAAAACAAAAGGACATTTGTCAACGACAGATGTCCTTTTAATATCAAAAAAGTTTCATATAATCATCAAAGATGCCAGAAATTTCAGCAGCAGAATTGGCTTGATTGATGGCAACCTTAACCTTGGCAGCACGAGGTGCCCCTTTGAGGTAGTAAGCCGCGTGTTGGCGGAACTCACGTGAACCATTTTCGTCACCTTTGAGTTCAGTCAGGCGCGTTAAGTGAACCTTGGCCGTCTCGATTTTCTCAGCAACGCTTGGCTCAGGCATCTCCTCACCAGTAGCTAGATAATGGGCAGTCCGTTTCAGCATCCAGGGGTTACCAAGTGCTGCACGCCCGATCATCACAGCATCGACACCCGTCTCATCCAGCATGCGCTTGGCATCTTCAGGCGTTTTAACATCGCCGTTCCCGATAAAAGGAATGGTCATCTTGCTTGCGACCTTGGCAAGCCAATCCCAGTCAGCCTTGCCTTCATACATCTGTGCTTTCGTCCGACCATGCATGGCAACGGCAGCAGCACCCGCTTTTTCAGCAGCTAGCGCGTTTTCGACGGCGAAAAGGTGATCATTATCCCAGCCTAGACGCATCTTAACCGTTAAAGGTAAGTCGATAGCAGATGAAACGGCAGATACCACGTCATACACTTTATTAGGGTCTAGCAGGAGGCGAGAACCAGATTCGTTTTTAGTGACCTTAGGGACAGGGCAACCCATGTTAATGTCGATAATGTCAGCGGTTGTATGCTCTTGGACAAATTTCGCAGCTTCCACCAAAGTCTCAGCATCGCCACCAAAAATCTGAATCGACAAGGGATTTGGTACGCCATCAAAATCAAGCATTGATAGAGTTTTGGCATTGCGATGCTCAATTCCCTTATCAGAAATCATTTCAGTGACCACAAGGCCTGCACCAAATTCTTTAGCGAGGCTGAGAAACGCTTTGTTATTGATGCCAGCCATCGGGGCGAGCACGATGCGGTTTTTGATGTCAATGTCCCCGATTTTCCAGGGTATATCGTATGTATTCGTCATGTTATATCAGTTCTTTCAAATCATTTTCTGAAAAATTGTAGACTGTTTCACAGAACTGACAAATGACTTCAGCCCCGTGATTTTCAGTAATCAATTTTTCAACTTCTATTTTGCCAAGGCCTTGGATACCGTCAGCAAACCGTTCTTTAGAGCAATCGCAGTGGAAAGCCAGAGGCGATTCTGCCAATATTTTGTATTGGTCTTTCCCGTAAATGGCGTCTAAAATGGCTTTAGAGTGGTCATGTGAGCGCAAGAGTTTTGAAATAGCAGGCATGTTCTGGATGCGCGTTTCAAAAGCTGCGATTTCAGCCTCAGGTGCATCAGGCATGACTTGGACTAAAAAACCGCCGGCAACATGGACAGACTCATCTTCGTTGAGCAAAACATTCAAGCCAACAGCAGAAGGTGTTTGCTCAGAAGTTGTCAGGTAGTAAGCCAAGTCTTCACCAATCTCACCAGAAATCAAAGGTGTTTGCCCCGTATAAGGCGTTTTCAAGCCCATGTCTTTAACGACAGAAAACCAGCCTTGACCGACTAAATCGCCGACTAAGACTTCGCCAGTCGAGCCACGTTTATAGTCCACATTAGGCTCTTTAATATAACCTTTGACATTGCCACGTGTGTCTGCGACCGCAATGATACTCGTGATGGCGCCATTACTTTGAACGCGCACGGTAATCGTATCGTCACCTTTTTGATTGGCACCTAAAATCTGCGCCGCAATCAAAGTCCGCCCAAGCGCAACCGTTGAGCTAGACCAGGTTTGATGCCGCTTTTGTGCCTCGCTAACCGTTTGTGTCGCTTCAAGCGCATAGGCTCTAAAATGTCCATTATTTGAGATTGTCTTGATTATCTTATCCATAAGCTATATTTTAACATAAATATGGTAGAGCTGCAGAGGAAGTGATTTTGAGAGATGGCTTCGGATGAAATAGCTGAAAATCCAAGTTAAGTCGCCATCTCCTAACGAAATGTCATGCCAAATCTAGTATAATAGACATAAAATCAGTTGCTATTAACAGGAATAATAGAAGATGAGGAATTTAAAATATGGATGAGCAGAAATTTAACCTTGAGCGTTTTATCAAAGCACAAAAAGATGACTATGCCATTGCCTTGTCCGAGATCAAACAAGGTCGCAAGTCTAGCCATTGGATATGGTATATTTTCCCCCAACTTGATGGATTGGGACGAAGCACTCAAGCTCGATATTATAGTATATCTGGGCTGGATGAAGCAGTTGCCTATTATCACCACCCGATACTTGGTGCTCGATTAAAAGAAATATCGACTGCCCTGCTTGAGTTGGAAACAGATGATAGTGTTAAGGTGTTGGGCAAAATAGATGCTCTCAAATTAAAGTCTAGTATGACACTATTTAATTATGCAGCGCCTCATGAAGACATCTACCAAAAAGTACTGGATAAATTTTATGCTGGTGAAAAAGATACAGCTACTTTAAAGTTATTATGTCACTTTTCTGAAAAATAAAATCTGTACTGTTGTGGGCCTAATCTCCAAAGTTGAGAGTAATGCCATCATGATTTACTACCAAATTGGAATTGTTTCTGAGAAACAATACGAAATCGGTAAGAAATCCGTTGATTCTTTACCAAATTGGAATTGTTTCTGGGAAACAATACGAAATCGGTAAGAAATTCGCTCATTCTTTACCAAATTGGAATTGTTTCTACAAAGCAAAGCCAAATTAGCAGAAGCGCTATCACTATTATAAAAATAGACCAAATCGAGTAGACTGACTACTCGTTAAGCCTTGATGGTGATCAATCTTAGAAAAATAATGGTGAAAAACCGACTATAAATTGAAATAGAAAAAGCAAACTCGCACAATCAAAATTGATTGGATTAGTTTGCCTTTTCTTATAGTGACTGAAGTAATCTCTTTACAAATATTTCTCAGCTATCTTGCGGTCACCTGCATAAGGCTCACGCACACCATTGACGATTTGGTAGGCATCAACACCTTTACCAGCGATAATGACCGTATCATCAGCACCAGAAGTGCTAGCCATTGCCGTTCGAATCGCCGTCTCCCGATCAATGATAATCTGAACATCACGGGTCATATAACTCGCAATCTCACGCGCAATCTCAGCAGGATCCTCAAAATTCGGATCATCCGCAGTCAAAATCACCTCTATCTTAGGTAGCTGCTCCAAAAGCTCGCCCACACCTTGACGTCGACTCTCACCTTTATTTCCAGTCGTGCCCATCACAAGCACCACGCGCCCTGTCTGATGCGGCATCACCACATCAAGGAGCTTCTCTAAACTATCTGCATTATGCGCATAATCGACAAAAACCTTAGCACCATTGGCTTGCGTCAGCACCTCCATGCGCCCAGGCACAGTCGTCGCCGCCACACCCGCCTGCGCATCAGCCAAGCTCGCCCCCAGGTGAATGGTAGCTAGACTTGCAGCAAGGGCATTTTCTTGATTAAAACGGCCAATTAACTGAATCTCAAAATTTGTATCAAGGGCAGAAAAAGAGAAAGCTTCAGAGTTTGAAATCGGGTGCTCAGAACCCGCCCCATAAAAAGCAGTCTCGCCTGTTAACTCAGATTTAACAAAGTCAAAATGTGCAATCTCTGCATTAACCACTGCATAGCGTGAATTAGCTAGCAACTGACGCTTACAGTAGAAGTAGTCCTCAAAAGTCGGATGCTCGATAGGGCCGATATGGTCAGGCGAAATATTAAGGAAAACCCCGACATCAAAAGTTAGCCCATAAACACGTGCTGTTTTATAAGCCTGTGACGAGACTTCCATAACCAAATGCGTCATGCCATTACTAACAGCCTCACGCATCATCCGAAAGAGATCAAGACTTTCAGGTGTCGTCAGTTGTGATTTGAAAAAAGTCTCGCCATCAAGTGTTGTTTCCATGGTTGAAAACATAGCGGTTTTACCACCATTATGCGTATCCAAGATGTTTTTAGCAAAGTAAGCAGCAGTCGTTTTCCCTTTGGTTCCGGTAAAGGCCAGTGTTTTGAGGGCATCTTGTGGTTGGTCGTAGAAAGCCATGGCAATCAAACTCATGGCGTGCTTCACGTCATTGACGATGATGGCTGGAATCTCAACCTCATAATCTGTTTCAGACACATAAAAAGGAATGGCCAGATCCGCCAGAAATTCACGTTTGAAATTGAGTCCCTTGGCAAAAAAGAGGGTACTGTCTGTCACCTCACGACTATCATAAGAGAGTTGATGAAATGTCAGGTCCTGATGAGGCGCATTAAAATAGGCGCCATCAATGATGATGTCTCGGAAATTTTGATCTTGTTTTAAAATAGCTATCACAGTCTTTAAAGTTATCATGACTCTATTATAACTAATTTTTTGGTAAAATTGTTAAGGAGAGCGCAGATTAAATGATGATGCACAGAATCATCACTAAATGACAAGAAAAGGAAACACCATGCCAGAATTACCAGAAGTAGAAACCGTCAGACGCGGCCTTAATAAACTTGTTCGTGGTCAAAAAATCACGGCACTTCGAATTAACTATACTCGAATGATCAAGTCTGATTTGACGACTTTCAAAACCGATCTAATCAATCAAACCATTCAAGAAGTCAATCGCCGCGGCAAGTATTTGCTGTTTGAGCTAGGCGAGCAAACCCTAGTCAGTCATCTGCGTATGGAAGGGAAATGGCTGAGTTATCCCAGCACCGACATCCCAGATAACAAACATTTCCACGGCTTTTTCGACCTATCAAACGGCCAAACCCTCGTCTATCAAGACGTCCGAAAGTTCGGCACGCTAGAGCTCGTCAAAACATCCGAACTCAGTGGTTTCTTTAACCGCAAAAAAATTGGACCAGAACCAATAGAGGCGGATTTTGATTTAAAGAGGTTTAAGCATCAGCTCTCAGGCAGTCAGAAAAAGATCAAACCTTACTTATTGGATCAGTCTTTGGTGGCCGGTCTGGGCAACATCTATGTTGATGAGGTATTGTGGCTGGCCAAGATTCATCCGTCTGAAATCGCAAGACACTTATCACCCCACAAAGTAGCAGAGCTTAGACGTGCTGTCATCCATATCTTAGCAGAAGGCGTTAAGTACGGGGGGTCAACCATTCGTAGCTATAAAAATGCGCTGGGTCTTGATGGGACCATGCAGGATCACTTGCAAGTATATGGGAAAACAGGGCAGCCGTGTGCGCGATGTGGCGGGGCGATTGAGAAATTTAAGCTGTCGGGTCGAGGGACGCATTTTTGTCCCAAGTGTCAAAAATTGAAAAAAATTTGAGCAAGTTGGTGGTGCATTACGTATATAAAAGTAGATGGAAAAATGCTATAATAGGGTATTGTGAAAGTTTTGCAGCCTAGCTTGGTATAACTGGCTGTATATGAAACGAGGAGAGATACATTGGCAAAAAAAGCTAAGAAAAATTTAGATGATATTACGAAAAAATTTGGTGATGAGCGTGAGAAAGCCCTCAATGATGCCCTGAAAGTGATTGAAAAAGACTTCGGTAAAGGCGCTTTGATGCGTCTGGGTGATAAAGCAGAGCAAAAAGTTCAAGTCATGAGCTCGGGTTCTTTGGCGCTCGATATTGCTTTGGGTGTTGGTGGTTATCCTAAGGGGCGGATCATCGAAATCTACGGCCCAGAATCATCAGGTAAAACAACAGTTGCCCTTCACGCCGTGGCGCAAGCCCAAAAAGAAGGCGGTATTGCAGCCTTTATCGATGCGGAACATGCGCTTGATCCTGCTTACGCGGCAGCGCTTGGTGTCAACATTGATGAGCTTTTGCTCTCTCAACCAGATTCTGGTGAACAAGGCCTTGAGATTGCCGGTAAATTGATTGACTCAGGTGCCATTGACCTGGTTGTTATCGACTCAGTGGCAGCCCTTGTCCCACGTGCCGAAATCGATGGTGAAATCGGTGATTCTCACGTTGGTTTGCAAGCACGGATGATGTCACAAGCCATGCGTAAACTATCAGCATCCATTAATAAAACTAAAACAATCGCCATCTTTATCAACCAATTGCGTGAAAAAGTTGGGGTTATGTTCGGTAGTCCGGAAACAACACCTGGTGGTCGTGCCCTGAAATTCTACGCGTCTGTTCGTTTAGATGTCCGTGGTAACACACAAATTAAAGGTACTGGTGATGATAAAGACACTGCGATGGGTAAAGAAACGAAAATCAAAGTCGTGAAAAACAAGGTGGCACCACCCTTTAAAGTTGCAGAAGTTGAAATCATGTTCGGTGAAGGGATTTCTCAGACAGGCGAATTGGTTAAAATTGCAACTGACTTGGATATCATCAAAAAATCTGGCGCTTGGTTCTCTTATAACGATGAAAAGATCGGTCAAGGTTCTGAAAAAGCTAAACTTTACCTGAAAGAACATCCAGAAGTATTTGCTGAAATCGACCACAAAGTGCGTGAAAAATTCGGTTTGATTGCAGGGGAAACAACTGAAGGACAAACTGAAGAAAAAGCAGCGACTAAATCATCCAAAGCGAAAAAAGAAACAGCAGCAGAATCTGAATTGGTATCGCTTGAGTTGGACACGATTGAAATCGAAGAATAAGGGTTAATTATGGTAAAAAACTAAATAAATAATAAGTTTTTTAGGAGTAACTGTTAATTATTGCTTTAAAAAGTGAAGTTTTTATGGAATAGGTCTTTTGACTGATGACAAAATATGTTATAATTGATATCATATAAATAACATGAAATGCGTTAGAAATACCAACACGGAGGTCAATTATGATAACAATTTACACAGCGCCATCCTGCACAAGTTGTAAGAAGGCTAAGCTATGGTTGGACCAGCATGACATTTCCTTTGATGAGAGAAATATTATGTCATACCCTTTATCAACAGATGAGGTCAAACATATTTTAGAAAAATGTGATGATGGCATTGAATCTTTGATTTCAAATCGGAATCGGTTTGTGAAGTCATTGAATGTTGATTTTGAAGAACTCTCATTGTCAGAAGCTGTCACGATCATTTCTGAAAATCCACAAATTCTACGTCGTCCGATTATCATGGATGACAAACGCCTACACATTGGTTATAATGAAGAAGAAATTCGTGCCTTTTTACCACGTAGTGTGCGTGTTTTAGAGAATGATGGGCTGCGTTTGCGTGACGCCATTTAAAAAAGTATTAAAATTGATGAAACTGTCCAGGATTAACTGGGCAGTTTTTTTGATGACTGAGCTGTTGACTAGATATATGGCGAAGGAAGTGACAAAATCCTCAGTCAATGAAAAAAGCAAACAAGGCAGTCAAAAATTGATTATGTTAGATTGCTTTTTCATTTTTATTTCGCAGATGGAATATTAATTTGGTATAGAATCAACGGATTTCCTACCGATTTTGTATTGTTTCTTACAATTGATCAGGATTCTTTGCAATTTGTCGAATCCTTCAGGGGCATATTTTTGATAACTGAAATGTTGACTCCGAAATGCGGCACAGAAAAAGACAAGCATTTGCTTGTCTCATCATACCTTACTGTTAAAGTTGATTGTAAATCTTTTTTGCTTTAGTTGATGTGTTTCTCAAGACAACAAATCATGATTTGCTGTCAGGCATCACGCTCGGCATGAGGACGGATAGTGACATCTAAAAGATGTCATTAAGTCTGATGGTGAGATCAATCGTGGTCAATTTTTTCCTTGATTTTTTCAACACCATCTTCAACAGCTTCTTTAACATCAGAAGCTGTTTCTTTTACTTTGCCAATCGCTTGATTCAGCAAGCCTTCAGCTTTTTTCTTGTTATCACCAGTAACAGTACCAGCGACTTCTTCTGCTTTACCTTTTAATTTATCAACAGTTCCTTTATCAGACATAGTGTTCTCCTTATAAGATATTGAGCTATAGCTCAGCTTAATGATGGTTACATCATGGGTAACGTTTAGTTTTTTTTGAAAATATTTTTTATCTATGAATAAGCGACTATTGGTTAAGTAGGCAATAGTCGTTCTTTATTGAGAAAAAATAAGCCGCAAGGTGACTAATTTATGCTTTGGAAACAAAAACAATAACAGTAAGGTGAGTAGACTTTAGAGCGTTAAAATTACTTTTAACTGACTCCTCCCCGTCCTCAAGGCTAGTATAGCATAGTTTAAAAAGAAAGACAAATTAGAGAACTGGTTTTTGACTGCCTATTATAGTTAATGATTTTTATCTAAATCACATCTTAAAAATATCAGGCAAGATAAGATTTTTAAGGCTGAGGTCAAAAGGAGTCGCAAATAAATGATATAATAGAAGGAGTAGCTCCTGAAGCTTGTCGAGTGTTTCATGAGAAAATTGTCAATTAAAGTTGGCATTGGAACAAAGTAACCCCAGACTAAGGAACAATCTCAAGCATCAGAAATAGAGAACGGAGAAGAACTTGATATTTGATACACATACTCACTTAAACGTTGCGAATTTTGCAGGTCGTGAAGCTGAGGAAATTGAGAAGGCGCGTGAATTTGGTGTAACCAAACTCAACATCGTAGGCTTTGACACCCAAACAATTGCGCAAAGCTTGGCTTTATCAGCAAGCTATGATAACCTGTATTCGACCATCGGCTGGCATCCGACAGAAGCAGGATCTTATACGCCAGAGATTGAAGCCATGATCATCGAACATTTGGCTAACCCTAAAGTGATTGCCCTAGGTGAGATTGGTTTAGACTACCACTGGATGGCAGATTCCAAAGAAGTACAAGCAGCAGTTTTCCGTAGTCAAATCCAGCTATCTAAAGCACATGACATACCCTTCGTCGTGCACACACGTGATGCTATGGCAGATACCTATGACATCATTAAGTCTGAAGGTGTTGGCCCACGTGGTGGCATCATGCACTCTTTTTCGGGTACCTATGAAGAAGCCAAGCAATTTTTAGACTTGGGGATGATGATTTCTTTCTCAGGTGTGGTGACCTTTAAAAAGGCATTGGATCTCCAAGAAGCAGCGGCTAAGTTACCACTCGATAAGCTCTTAGTTGAAACAGATGCCCCCTATCTTGCGCCCATGCCCTTTAGGGGCCGTGAAAATACACCTGCCTATACCAAGTTTGTCGTCGAAAAAATCGCTGAACTCCGTGGTATCTCAGCGGCAGCAGTTGCCCAAGCGACCTATGACAACGCTATGAGGATATTTAACCTGCATGACTGATAAACGCAAAATTTCCGAAGTCGTCGTCGTCGAGGGCAAGGATGATACGGCTAACCTCAGACGCTTTTACGATGTCGACACCTACGAAACGCAAGGATCAGCGATTTCAGAAGACGATTTGGAGCGGATTGAGCGCCTAAACGATTTGCGCGGTGTGATCGTTTTTACCGACCCCGACCACAGTGGCGAACGCATTCGTCGCATCATCATGACCACCATCCCCACAGTCAAGCACGCCTTTCTCAACAGAGACGAGGCCAAGCCCAAATCGAAGACCAAAGGCCGTTCCCTTGGGGTGGAACATGCGAGTTATGATGATTTAGAGAAGGCCCTAGGGCACTTAACGTCGAATCTTGATGATGACACTGATTTTGATATCACGCATGGTGATTTGATTCGGCTTGGTTTAATCGGCCATACTGACAGCCGGCAAAGGCGAGAATATCTGGGTCAGACACTCAGAATTGGTTACAGCAATGCCAAACAACAGCTCAAACGCTTAGAATTGTTTGGCATCACCTTAGCAGAAGTTGAAAAAATAATGGAGAACTATACATGCATATAGCAGATTACCGCGTTACCAAAGCCATCCTAGACCGTCATGGCTTCTCATTCAAGAAAAGTTTGGGGCAAAATTTTCTGACGGATACAAATATCTTGCAAAAAATTGTCGATACAGCTGAGATCGACCGCAATGTCAACGTCATTGAAATCGGTCCTGGTATTGGTGCCTTGACTGAATTTATCGCTGAAAATGCGGCAGAAGTTATGGCTTTTGAAATCGACGACCGCCTGATTCCGATTTTGGCAGATACCCTTAGAGATTTCGACAATGTCACCGTGATCAATGAAGACGTCCTTAAAGCAGATTTACAGACGCACATCCGCAACTTCAAAAATCCTGACCTGCCCATCAAAGTCGTAGCGAATCTACCTTACTACATCACAACGCCAATCTTGATGCACCTGATCGAGAGTAAAATTCCCTTCACCGAGTTCGTCGTTATGATGCAAAAAGAAGTCGCTGACCGTATCTCAGCCGAGCCCAACACCAAAGCTTACGGCAGCCTATCTATCGCCGTTCAGTACTACATGACAGCCCAAGTTGCCTTCATCGTACCCAAAACAGTCTTTGTTCCAGCGCCTAACGTTGACTCTGCCATCCTCAAAATGACTCGGCGCGATGCGCCAATGGTAGAGGTTTCTGATGAAGATTTCTTTTTCAAAGTCGCAAAACTCGCCTTTCTCCACAGACGTAAAACGCTTTGGAACAATCTCCAGTCAGCCTTTGGAAAAACAGAAGAAGTCCGCGAACAACTCACACAAGCGCTCGAAGTTGTAGACATCTCCCCACAAATTCGAGGTGAAGCACTATCAATTCCAGAATTTGCTAAATTATCTGAGGCGCTCTTACCTTTAAAAAAATAAGACAAGAAAAAATAGTTTGACATCAAAATTGTCAAACTATTTTTTTCATAGCCACATGTTGAATACCAGCATCTAAGAAAATATCACCAAAAGATTCAAAACCTAACTTTTCATAGAAAGGGATAGCTTGTAATTGGGCGTGAAGTTCTACTAGTTTGAAGTGCTGAGATTGCAAAAAGTCTAGCACATGCAACATCAGCTCGTGTGCGTATCCCTGCCCTCGATAAGGTTTGAGCGTCGCGACACGTTGGATTAAAGCCTGCTCACCATTGGCCGAAGGCAAGATACGCAAGGTCGAAACGGCCGTCTCATCTTGATCATCGAGCTGTAAGATGAAGTGGATGGCATAGGCTTCGTCTTTGTCGATTTCGAGGGAGAGTGGGACTTGCTGTTCCTTGACGAAGACGGTGTTGCGGATTTTGAGTGACTGGACATAAACGTCGGATAAAGTATCGCGGGTTTGCTTGATTTTCATGGGTCTCCTATAGGATATATTCTATGTGATTTAACAAATAAGATGATTAGGGTAGCAGTAAACATGCTAAAGTTAAAAAGCTTGAATCTTATCAACTGCTGAAGAACTGACAACTCCTCTTATAAAATGGATAGTCAGTATCTTAACTTTTCTTCTGTTTTATTGTACCATAATGCTTAACTGAGTATCTGACTTGATCTTACTTAATTCAATAATACGCCGCATAAAATAACTTACATTTTTTAGAAAGCGTTTGCAACTTCAATGGAGAGTGGTATAATATATAAAGGAGGTAGTCAAATGATTCAGTTGAAAAGAAATTCATTCTATAATTTTTTCCCTTTGCTTTCTATTATCAGTCTAGCATCCATTCGATTGATAGAGTTAAATTATCCTTCAAGAGAGCCAGAACTATTTAGGCAATATTTATTTTTTAATATTTTATTTCCAGTTTTCTATTTGTTTCTTGTGGCATATTTAATTCCTTTATTTATGTCACTAAACTATCCCAAAAATGTAGCTCTTATATTAAACCTAGCTTGCTTTTTACTTATGATTGCTTACGTAGTTATCAGTCTATATTTTTTCTTTATTAAAAAAGATCCTGATTTATTACCACAAAAAATAGATATTTCTATAGGGGTTTTAGGAGGTGTACTTTTAGGAATTGCAACTGCAAATTCAGACTAAGATATTTATATCATAATATGCGTCCACTTCTTTTTGGAGAGGTGGGTAGTTTTTTTTTAGATGAAGAGAGTCGGTTATTTAAATAGAAATGGTATAATAAGTTATTCAGTAAAAATAAAAATCTTAGGGGGATACATGTTTAAAAGCTCGAAATTATTTTTTTGGACGATAGAGATACTGGCCGTTGTGGCCTTGATTTGGTTGATGACGCATATCAGTTTTGTCTTCAAACCGATCACCACCCTATTTTCACTTGTTTTCCTGCCTTTCATCATCGCAGGCTTTCTTTATTACGTCTTTAACCCACTCGTCTCTTATCTGGATAAAAAGTTCAAAATCAAGAGAATATGGGGTATTGTGCTCGTTTTCATCCTGATCATCGGCATCTTCGTCTATACCGTGATGTCACTGGTGCCAAGCATCATCACCCAACTATCTGACCTGATTGCGGCATCTGGCAACATCTACCCCGAGTTGCAAAAATGGTTGGAGAAATTATCAGAGAATCCAGCTTTTAGCGAAATTGACTTCAAGGCCCTGCTCAACAAAGCTAATATCAGCTACATGGATATCCTACAGAACTTACTATCTGGTGTGACGCTTAGTGTGTCTAACGTCGTTTCAGTTGTCTCAAAGATTTTAATGGTACTGGCTCTAGTGCCGGTCTTGCTTTTCTATATGTTGAAAGATGGCAAGGACATGCTACCATTTTTGAAAAAAACTGTTTTAAAATCAGACCGTCTTAATATCGTCGGTCTCTTAAATGATATGAACGGAACCATTTCTAAATTTATCAGTGGTGCGGCTATTGACTGTTTGTTTATCTTTGTGACAGTCTTTATCTCCTACTTAATTATAGGGATTCCTTATGCTTTCTTGTTTGCAGTTTTTGCGGCAGTGACGAACCTCATTCCCTATATCGGTCCTTATATTGGTGTGATACCGGTTATACTAACAGTTGCCTTTACTAATCCAGTTCAAGCGGCCATTGCCGTGGTTGTTGTTCTGACTTTGCAACAAATTGATGGGAATATCATCTACCCGAAAGTCGTGGGTTCAGCCGTTGAAGTCCATCCTGTGACCATTATGGTACTCATGCTTGTGGTTGGTAGCCTCTATGGGCTTGTTGGCATGTTAATCGCTGTGCCATTCTACTCGCTGGTCAAAGAAATCGTCAAATTCTCATGGCGCCTTTGGGAAAATCACAAAGCGGCACGACTGGATGCGACTGAAAACAAGAAGTATGATATAATAGAGAAATAATGTCTTGACTACCAGATTTTGAACGTGTTGCATTGGCATCGGTTCGGAAAATGGCAGCAGGCTTAATACTAATACTGAAAAAACATTGGAGGAACACAACTCATGCACCCTGACCCCGAAAGTCAGTCCTTATTATTTCAAATTGGTTTATTGATCGTTTTGACCATCATTAATGCCCTTTTCTCTGGCGCCGAAATGGCCCTTGTGTCAACGAGCCGTGCACGTGTTGAGCAAAGAGCTGCTGAAGGTGATAAGAAATATCAACAATTACTCGGCATTCTCAATCAACCGAGTAACTTTCTATCAACGATTCAAATCGGGATTACCTTGATCAATATCTTGTCAGGGGCAAGTTTAGCCGATACCTTGGCTTCAAAACTTGCACCTGTTCTGGGTGGGACGCCGGCAGCTAAAAACTTGGCATCAATCATCATTCTTGCTATCTTGACCTATGTCTCGATTGTTTTTGGTGAGCTTTATCCCAAACGGATCGCGCAAAATCTTAAGGAAAAATATGCTTTAGCGTCAGTCACTCCACTGAAAATTTTGGGTGGGATCATGAGTCCTTTCGTTTGGTTACTGGCCACATCAACCAATATCCTCAGTAAATTGACACCCATGACTTTTGACGATAATGCTGAGAACATGACGCGTGATGAGATTGAGTACATCTTAAATGCTGATAGTAGTGTTCTGGATGAGAACGAGCGTGAGATGTTGGCAGGTGTCTTCAGTCTGGATGAGCTCATGGCGCGTGAAATCATGGTACCAAGAACCGATGCTTTTATGATTGATATTAGCGAAGGAATCCATGACAATATCGCAGCCGTTCTCTCGCAGAACTACAGTAGAATTCCTGTCTATATTGATGATAAGGATAAGGTCGTGGGTGTTTTACATACCAAAACTTTATTGAAAAGTGCTTACGAAAAAGGTTTCGATCAGCTTGATTTACGACCAATTTTACAGGAACCACTCTTTGTTCCTGAAACGATTTTCGTCGACGATCTCTTGCGGGAACTCAAGAAAACGCAAAATCAAATGGCCATTTTGCTTAATGAGTATGGTGGCGTTGAAGGGATTGTGACCCTTGAAGACCTCTTAGAGGAGATTGTCGGTGAAATCGAAGATGAATCTGATATCGCTGAGAAAGATGTTTTCCAAATTAATGATCATATCTATATCGTCAAAGGCGGCTTGACTCTGAATGACTTTAATGAGTTTTTCGATACCTACCTAGAATCTGATGATGTTGATACCATTGCCGGTTATTTCATGGCGGGTATTGGTGCCATTCCAGGTGAAAAAGAACAAATTGACTATGACGTTGTGACTGAAAAAGACAACTTGACTTTAACTAGTCTAGAGGTTGATGGGACACGTCTCGTCAAATTACGTGTTACCTTCCATGACCAAGAAATTATTGAGGCCAATGAGAAGGATAGTGAAGATAAATAAGATTGAATCTGCGAGAGCAGATTTTTTTATTTTCACTGTTTAATGATACCTTCTAAATAAAAAACAGTCTAGAAATGCGGTTATCGCATCTCTAGACTGTTTTTTATTGTGATGCGGAGAAAGGGATTTGAACCCTCACACCCGTACGGATACATGCACCTGAAGCATGCGCGTCTGCCATTCCGCCACCTCCGCTCAACTATTCCATTATATCAAAAAAAGTGGGGAAAATGTCAGATAAAAGTTAAGTCAGATGGATGCCTTTTGCTGTGGGAAATTTCCTATTGCTTCGAACCCTTTACCTGTCAGATCAGCTGTTTCCCAAGGAAGCCAAAATCTATTGTAAACGTTTTCCTAAAAATCTATAATGAACATGTAAACGTAACCAATCAAGTTTAAACACAAAGGAGAAATAAGATGGGATTAGTATTAGCGAGAATAGACCAACGTCTGATTCATGGTATCGTCGTGACACAATGGACGGGGGCAACGAAAGCCAAGCGCTTAATGGTTGTTGATGATGAGGTCAGTCAAGACGAGGTGCAAAAATCAGCAATGCGGATGAGTAAGCCTGCTGGGACTGGGATGTCAATTATAGATACAGCGACAGCCATCAATAACTTTAATGCAGGTAAATATGAGGGGCACAATGTTTTACTACTTGTCCGTGAGCCAGCTACCTTACTAAAATTAGCTGAGGGTGGGGTTGCCATTCCTAAAGTCAACATCGGTATCATGTTTGATGGTCCAGATAAAACAACCGTCAAAAAAATGGTCGCAGTCAACGCACAAGAAGTGGCTGATTTGAAGGCATTAGAAGCTAAAGGCATTCCAGTGACTTTCCATTTCGTGCCTTCAGAAACAGAAGTATCTCTGGATACTTACATCAAGTAAAAAGAGAAAGAGAGTAAAAGAAAATGGAAATACTTCAAGCAATATTAATCATCGCCCTATCCTTTTGGATGGTGCTTGACCAACAAGGATTTGTGGTCGTAACTTGGTTCCCATCAATCGTTGGCTTAATCGCAGGGATCATCATGGGAGACATCGGAACTGCCATGGTGATTGCAGGAACCTTCCAACTCATGTCCTTAGGTGTTGCCAATATCGGAGGGTCATCTGTCCCTAACTATGGTCTTGCTACCGTGATTGGCGTCTATGTGGCAATCAGAACGACACATGATCTTGAACACGCCAAGGCTGTTGCTTTAGCAGTCGGTGTGCCAGTTGGGATGCTCGGTATCCAACTAGATGTTATCGCTAAAATCTTGTGTACTTCAGTGACGCACGCAGCACAAAAAGCTATGAATGCTGGCAAGTATGCCAAAATGAATCGCATCCTTTGGATTGGCCCACTGATTTTCGGCCTCTCAACAGCCCTACCAACAGCTCTTTTCATTATCTTTGGTGATAAAATTGTCAAGCTAATTTTGGAAGTTCTACCAGTTTGGTTTATCAACGGTTTAACCATCGCGGGTGGTTTGCTCCCAATCGTCGGGATTGCGTTATTGATGCAATTCATGCCTGTTAAGAAATATCTGACTTTCCTGATTATCGGGTTTGTGGTTTCAGCCTACCTGAACATGCCAATCCTAGGAATTTCACTTCTCGGTTTTGCCTTTGCTTACCATTTCTTTACGACAAAAATGAATGAACCCACAGCGACTGCCACAAATGGCGCAGGACAAGTAGAAGAAGGAGATGATTTCGATGAGTAATGAGCTTAAAACAACAGAAAAGTTGACAAAAAAAGATATTAACAATGCGGCATTGCGCTATATGTTTATGGCCTGCAATACCTTTAACTATGAAAATCAACAAGGACCGGCCGTTGTTTACGGCTTAAACAAGGCCTTGCGTAAAATACATCCAGATGACAAAGATTATCAAGCATCTTTGAACAGCCATTTTAACTATTTTAATACAACAACACCGATGGCCAATATCTTGCTGGGTGCCTCACTTGCTATGGAAGAGGCAGATGGTGCTGAGGCCATTGATACGGTTCAAAAGTTTAAAACGGGTATGATGGGACCTCTGGCTGGTGTCGGCGATACCTTGATCTGGGTGCTCTATCCAACCATTATGGGTTCTATTTCAGGCTACATGGGTTTGCAAGGCAATCCAATCGGTGCCATTATTTGGTTAGTTTGTAACTTCTTATTCCTACTCTTTCGTTTTAAGCTCTTCCATATCGGTCACACATCTGGGATTAAATTAGTCACAGCACTTGGTGATAAACTGAGTGTCTTTACCGAAGCAGCATCCATCATGGGTTTGACAGTTGTTGGAGCCTTGATTCCATCAGTTGTCCATGTCAATGTCCCGATTACCTTCAAAACAGGTAAGGTAAAATTGCCGATTCAAAGTGAGATTTTGGATAAAATCATGCCAGCCTTGATTCCTGCTGTCTTGACCTTTGTCATTTACAAGCTCATTGCCTCTAAAAAATTCAGTACAACGCAAATTATCTTTATCATTATTGCTTTTGCACTGGTTTGTTCGTTCTTTGGTATTTTAGGAGTATAAAATGGTCAAAAGAAAAATCATTATTGCCAGCCATAACAAATTGGCATTTGGTATGAAAGAAACCTTAGGCTATATCACAGGTGATGTAAGCCATGTCGTTGAAATTTCAGCTTACTTGGATAATACACCGGTAGATGAAGCAATTGAAGCCTCACTTGCGGATGTTTCAGCAGATGATGAAGTGATTATCTTGACAGATCTTCTCGGTGGATCTGTCAACCAAGCCTTCTTTCCCTACCTTAATCGCGAGCACTTTCATGTGATTACGGGGATGAATTTACCAGTGTTAATGTCCCTTGCCTTGCAACCAACGAATACCTATCTAGATGCTGCGACCATTCACCAAGCGATTGCTGAAGCACGGGAACAGTTAATTTATGTCAATGATTTTGTCGCAGCGATGGCTGTTGATGATGACGATGACGAATAAAGATGAATAATAAGTGAAAAAGAGGTGTAAAATGTCTGGAAAATGGTGGAAAAAATCAGTCGTCTATCAAGTCTATCCCCAGTCCTTCAAGGATACGACTGGCTCAGGCATGGGAGACTTAAATGGGATTATTGAGAAGTTGCCTTATCTAAGTCAGCTGGGTATTGATGTTATTTGGCTCAATCCCATTTATCAATCGCCTTTAGTTGATAATGGCTATGATATTTCGGATTATCTTGCGATCAATCCTGAATATGGTAGTTTGTCCGACTTTAAAACGTTGCTTGCAAAAGCACACGAATTGGGCATAAAAATTATCATGGATTTGGTTGTAAATCACACGAGTGATCAGCACGACTGGTTTAAGCAATCTTGTGAGCGTCTGGACAATGAGTTTTCGGATTTTTATATCTGGAAAGATCCTTTGCCGGATGGGTCTGAACCGACAAACTGGGGCTCGACTTTTGGTGGATCAGCTTGGGAATATGTCGAAAGTCGCGGCCAATACTACCTGCATTTATTTGCCAAAGAACAGCCAGATCTTAACTGGGAAAATCCAAAAGTGCGGCAAAAAATTTATGAGATGATGACGGTTTGGTTTGACTTGGGGATTGATGGCTTTCGCATGGATGTCATCAGCCTGATTTCAAAACGTCAGGATTATCCAGATGCACCAGATGATGCGGTTTATACCAAGTCTTATTATATTGGCGCGTCAAATGGTCCAAGGGTTCATGAGTTTCTGCATGAAATGCATGAAGAAGTGTTAGGTAAATATGACATTATGACTGTGGGTGAAACGGCCAATACAAACTCTGATCAGGCGATTTTTTATACGGATCCTGCGCGTGAAGAATTGGATATGGTCTTTCATTTCGATCACATGCACCTGGATTACGGTCCCTTTGGTAAGTTTTCGGATGTTCGCTTTAAAATGAGTGATCTACGAGATGTCATGACTGAGTGGCAGGAAAAATTAGCAGGCCGTGGCTGGAACAGTTTGTACTGGTCAAATCACGATCAACCTCGTGCGGTCACACGTTTCGGCAATGATTCGGATGCCTATCGAGAAGTTTCTGCTAAAATGCTTGCGACCTTACTGCACATGATGCAAGGGACGCCTTACATCTATCAAGGGGAAGAGCTAGGTATGCGAAATGTCAAGTTTGACAGCCTTGATCAGTACCGAGATATTGAGACTTTTGCGGTTTATGAGGAAATGCTAGCAGCAGGAGAACCACTTGAGGCTATCCAACGTGCGATTTTTCTAAAATCTCGTGATAATGCTAGGTCTCCTTTTCCTTGGGATGGTTCTGAAAAATCTGGTTTTACAACAGGTCAACCCTGGATTGATTTCTGGCCGGATAATACAACTATCAATGCAGCAGCAGCTTTAGCGGATGAAGACTCTGTTTTCTACCATTATCAGAAATTAATCGCCTTGCGTCGAAAGTATGATGTGGTGAGTGATGGTCACTATGAGCTGATTAATGCGACTGATTCTGACGTTTATGGCTATATGAGAACCTTAGGAGATGACAAACTTATCGTGATTTGTTCATTTAGTGATCATAAAGTAACCTATCAGGTACCCGATGATCTGTTTGGTGCTAAGTTACTATTGTCTAATTATGCTGATAGCGCTGAGGTTCTAGGAACGTTAGAACTAAAACCTTATGAGGCCTTGATTTACCTGAAATAACAAAAAAGCTGACGTTTATAGGGTCAGCTTTTTATTATTCATCGTATAAAATAAATTCGTGATATTTGCGCGTGACGATATCTAAAATCAGCGCTAGACCTACCATAGAGCTTTGCACTTCATCGTTTGGAGAGGGGATGTCATTTGCCTCAAAGAACATGGGGAAGGTAGCGTGGTTAGATAGGAAATTTTTACCAAATAGCGTAAATGAAGCGATTGGAATTTCTTTGAAGGATAGATTTCGAACAGAATCCTTGATGATAGGTGTCTCACCAGATAGAGAGGTAAAGACAATCAAATCATCAGGTGACATGGACTTGATCGACAAGGCCAGATTGGTCTCACCTGAAATCAGCATATTACTGCGACCATTGATCATCAAGTCTTTTGAAAATTCTTTGGTGTAATTATTTTGTGAAAAACCTGTTGCGAAGAGGTAAACCATGCGGGCATTTTTAAGCTTGGATAGAAATGGCTGGAAGTTAGTCTGCACACTATAGTTGAGCATATGGCTAAGCCCTTGCTTCAGATCACCCATTAAATCCATTGGCTCTAGCATAGGGGTGATGGGAGAATGTTGCAAGGTATGCTTCATATCTGAAAAGCCATTAAAGCCTAGTTTTTTGGCGAGTCGCAAAACGGAACTCTTAGAGGATAAGAGAAGTGTGCCGAGTTTGACAATACCAATCTGCGACACGAGTTCGCGATTGTTGAGAATGTAGCGTGTCATTTCTTGTTCAGCTTCTGTTAACTCATCATAATGTAGCTTAACGCTTGTTTCAAAATCGTGCATGACTGTCCTTTCTACGATTCCACTTCGTGAAATCTTGAAACTTGACCTACGCTAGCGCTTCGCCCGAGTATGGTCATTTGCGAACTTTGGTTCGCTCAAGGTGTTTCAGTTTAAACTATTATACCAAAAAAAGTGGATTAAATTTTCTATTTTTGAAATAAATGATAGTTTTTGGAAGAAAAAAGAATAAAATGATTATTTTTGATAGTTTTTGATAGAAAATGCTTGACAATGATTTGTTTTGCTTGTATAATTAACCTGTAAACGGTTACAGTAGTTTTTAAACCCAAATACCCAAAGGTATGTATTGCTGAATCGCTAGGAGAACGACCATGCTAAAAAATGCTAGAAAACAAAAGATTTTAGACCTTGTGAATCAAAAAGGTTATGTGACTTTGGAGTTGTTGGCACAAGCATTGGACACGAGTGAATCAACGGTTAGACGTGATTTAACAGAGTTGGATACCAGTCATCAACTCAAACGTGTTCATGGTGGTGCGGAAAGTTTGCTCAACCTGCGCTATGAAGAAGGTGTGGCTGAAAAATCAGTCAAAAACGTGCAGGCCAAGCAAATTATTGCACAACGGGCAGTCAGCCAGCTCAACAATGGCGATGTCATTTTCATGGATGCAGGAACAACTGTCGCTATGATGACAGATTATCTTTCAGAAGTTGACAACATTACTGTTGTTACCAACTCAGTCCACACCGCCTCAACGCTGATGGATAAAAAAATCAAGACGATTATTATCGGTGGTGCAATCAAGCCAACGACAGAAGCTGTTACTGGTAACTTCGCGATTCAGCAGTTAGTCACCTTTAACTTTAGCAAGGCCTTCATCGGGGCGAATGGGATTTCACGTGATGGTGGGATTACAACACCAGATGAAGAAGAAGCAACGATTAAACGCTTAGTTTTGCGCCAGGCCAAAAAGAAATATATCTTAGCCGACAGTTCAAAACTCGGTCAGATCTATTTTGCCAAAATCGCAGAATTTGATGACAAGATTGACATTATTACGGAGGAAATTCATGATTTACACAGTAACACTTAACCCATCTATCGACTTTTTGGTGAGACTACCAGAATTCAAGGTTGGTGAGGTTAACCGCATGACCAGTGACGATAAGTTTCCTGGTGGCAAAGGGATCAACGTTTCACGTATCCTGGCTCGCCTTGATTCACACTCAACAGCTCTAGGTTTTCTTGGCGGCTTCACCGGCGCTTTCATCAAGGAAAAACTAGAAGCAGAAGATATTCAAACAGATTTTGTCAAAATCGCATCAGATACGCGCATCAATGTCAAAATTAAATCCAGTATCGAAAGCGAGATCAATGGTGCAGGCCCGAAAATTTCACCAGCAGAACGGGATAGCTTCTTTGCCAAACTTGATGTGTTGACAACTGAAGATATCGTTGTTCTCGCTGGATCAGCACCAGCAAGCCTTGGACAAGACTTCTACTTGGACGTCATCAACAAAATCAAAGCCCAAGGTGCAGAATTTGTGATAGACATCGAAGGGGATGTCTTGGTTAAATCTTTGGCCAATCGCCCACTGGTTGTGAAACCTAACAATCATGAGCTAGGTGCCATCTACGGTGTCGAGTTTGACGGTGTAGATGATTTAATTCCGTATGGTCACAAGTTATTGGCTGATGGCGCACAATATGCCATGATTTCCATGGCTGGCGACGGTGCCTTGTTATTTGCGGATGGCAAAACTTACTTTGCCAAAGCGATTAAAGGTACGGTAAAAAATTCTGTTGGTGCTGGCGACTCGATGATTGCTGGCTTTGTCGGAGAATTTGCCAAGTCACATGATGTGGTCAAAGCTTTCCGTCAAGGCGTTGCCTGTGGTACGGCAACAGCTTTCTCAGATGACTTGGCATCAACAGCATTCATCCAAGAAATCGCTGACCAAGTGGTCATTGAAGAACGTTAATTCACTTATTTTATATTTAGGAAGGTTTTCTTATGAAAATTCAAGACTTATTGCAAAAAAACGCGATGATCTTATCGCTCAACGCGACAAATAAAGCAGATGCCATCTCTGAAATGGTCCAAAAACTTGTTGACACAGGCTATGTTACTGACTTTGATACATTCAAAGACGGTATCTTAGCGCGTGAAGCATTGACAACAACGGGCCTTGGTGAAGGTATCGCAATGCCTCACAGCAAAAATGCTGCAGTTAAAGAAGCAGTCGTGCTCTTTGCCAAGAAAGATGGCGGACTAGACTATGAATCACTAGATGGTCAACCCACTGATTTATTCTTTATGATTGCAGCACCGGATGGGGCTAACGACACACATTTAGCAGCACTTGCTGAATTGTCTAAGTACCTCATGAAAGACGGATTTGCGGATTCACTTCGGACAACAACAACACCTGATCAAGTCTTGGCAACTTTTAACGCTGCTGAAGCAGCAACAGTTGAAGAAGCCGTTGCTGAAATCAACAATGACGAAGACTTCGTCGTTGCGGTGACAGCTTGTACGACAGGTATCGCCCACACTTACATGGCTGAAGAAGCCCTTAAAAAACAAGCTAAAGAGCTTGGTGTGGAGATTAAAGTTGAAACAAACGGTGCGTCTGGTATCGGTAACAAACTGACAGCAGAAGATATCAAAAAAGCTAAAGGAGTAATTATCGCAGCTGATAAAGCAGTTGAAATGGATCGCTTCGATGGCAAACCATTGATCTTGAAACCAGTTGCGGCTGGGATTCGTGAACCTGAAAACTTGATCAAAGAAGCCCTTTCTGGTAACCTGCCAACTTACAAATCAACTGGCCAAGCCCAAGAAAATGAGTCTGATGAAAAACTCAGCATCGGGAAAGCCTTCTACAAACACTTGATGAGTGGTGTCTCAAGCATGCTCCCATTCGTTATCGGTGGTGGTATCGCGATTGCGATTGCCTTCCTCATTGATAATGCCATGGGTGTACCAAAAGACCAACTCAGCAACCTCGGTAGCTACCATGAATTAGCATCAGTCTTCAAACAACTTGGTGGCGCTGCCTTCGGCTTCATGCTGCCAATCCTTGCGGGTTACATCGCCTACTCTATCGCTGAAAAACCAGGTTTAGTAGCAGGTTTCGTTGCTGGTGCGATTGCGTCAAATGGTCTTGCCTTCGGTAAAGTACCTTTTGCCAGTGGTGGTGAGAAAACATTAGCTCTGGCTGGTGTACCGTCTGGTTTCCTAGGCGCGCTTGTCGGTGGTTTCTTAGCCGGTGGTGTCATCATCTTACTTAAAAAAGTCTTTGCTAACGTGCCACGTTCGCTTAACGGTATTGTTTCGATTTTGATCTACCCAGTATTTGGTGTTTTAATTACTGGTTTCCTCATGCTCTTTGTTAACATCCCAATGGCAGCCATCAACAGTGGCTTGACAAACTTCTTGAACAGCTTGTCAGGAGCCAATGCCATCTTGCTTGGTGCCTTACTTGGTGGTATGATGGCCATTGATATGGGTGGACCTTTCAATAAAACAGCTTATGTCTTCGGTACAGGAACACTTGCAGCAACTGTTGCTTCTGGTGGTTCAGTCGTCATGGCAGCAGTTATGGCTGGTGGTATGGTACCGCCACTCGCAGTCTTTGTTGCGACATTGCTCTTTAAAAATAAATTCACAAAAGAAGAACAAGATTCAGGTTTGACAAATATCGTCATGGGTCTTTCATTCATCACTGAAGGTGCGATTCCATTTGGTGCAGCTGACCCTGCGCGTGCGATTCCGTCATTTATCCTTGGTTCTGCTGTAACAGGTGGTCTCGTAGGTGCGCTTGGGATCAAACTCATGGCACCACACGGTGGTATCTTCGTTATCGCTTTGACAAGTAACCCAGTAATGTACTTGGTAGCAGTCGCTATCGGTGCAGTCATCTCAGGTGTTGTCTTCGGTGCTCTTCGTAAAGCAAAATAAGTTTCAAACTTATTCTAAGTTTTTATCAAGAAAAGAACGTCTATTGTAGGCGTTCTTTTTGCTTCTATATTCAAAAATAGTATAGAGTGGCCATACAAAATAAAACCTGATGACAAATCACTGTCATCAGGTTTTATATGATTTCGGTTTATTTCATTGTTGGGAAAAGCAGTACATCACGGATAGATTGCGCACCGGTCAAAAGCATAACCAGACGGTCAATCCCAATACCAAGTCCACCAGTTGGTGGCATACCGTATTCTAATGATTCAACGAAGTCGTAGTCAACGCCTGTTGCTTCGTCATCCCCGTTTGCTGCATCGCTCGCTTGTTTTTCAAAACGTTCTAGCTGGTCAATCGGGTCATTCAATTCTGTAAAGGCATTACCAAATTCACGACCTACGATGAAGAGTTCGAAACGGTCAGTGAAGCGGCCGTCCTCTGGGTTCTTCTTAGCCAGTGGTGAGATGTCTACCGGATGTCCATAGACGAATGTCGGTTGGGTCAAGGTTGCTTCGACATATTTCTCGAAAAATTCATTGACGATGTGGCCCCAGCGGAAATGAGGCTCAACTTTGATGTCGTGTGTTTCAGCGACTTTAACAGCTTCGTCGAAATCAACGATGTCAAAGAAGTTGACGCCTGTTTTTTCATTGATGGCATCAACCATGTGGATGCGTTTGAAACTGTCCGCAAGGTTGATCGTTTGCTCATCATATTCAACGACGTATTTACCAACAGCTGCTTTGGCAACGTGTTGGATGAGGCCTTCTGTCAAGTCCATGACGTCGGTGTAGTCTGTGTAGGCGGTGTAGACTTCGAGCATGGTGAACTCAGGATTATGGGTTGTATCCATGCCTTCGTTTCGGAAAACACGACCGATTTCGTAGACTTTTTCCATGCCGCCGACGATAAGGCGTTTAAGATGAAGCTCAAGCGCAATACGAAGTACCATGTCGATGTCTTGCGCGTTGTGATGCGTGATGAATGGTTTTGCGGCAGCACCACCGGCTTCGTTGTGAAGAACGGGTGTTTCAACTTCAAGGTAGTCTTGGCTGTCGAGATAGCGACGGACTTCTGAGATGATTTTGCTACGTGTGACAAAACGCTCAAAACTTTCGCGGTTAGAAATCAGGTCCAGGTAGCGTTTACGATATTTGGTTTCAGTATCTGTCAAGCCATGATATTTTTCTGGCAATGGACGTAGGGATTTAGATAGAAAAGTAATCTTATCCGCTTTGATAGACAACTCACCCATGTCTGTCCGCATGACTTCACCTTCAATACCGTAGAAGTCGCCAAGGTCAGCGTGTTTGAAAATATCGTAGGCTTCGTCGCCGACGTTATCCTTGCGGACATAGATTTGGATTTGGCCTTCGCGGTCTTGGATGTGGGCGAAAGAGACTTTACCCTTACCACGTTTGGTCATAATCCGACCAGCAATCGTTGCACGTTCAGCAAGTTCATGCAAGTCCTCTTTAGACTTATCAGCGTATTTGGCATTGAGGGTAGCTGAGTTAGCATCGCGCTCAAAACGTTTACCAAATGGATCAAGTCCAGCTTCGCGAAGTGTTTCTAATTTCTCGCGGCGGACTAGCATTTGGTCGTTTAATTCTACTGTATTGTCATCAGTCATTTTTTTCTCCCATTTAAAAGTTCATTGCCTTTATTTTATCATATTATAGTAGATTTGTGTAGTTAGTGGTGCGAAATGATTTTCATTCTAAACAATAGATAACTAATGTTAGCGCTTGCATCATGTTATTTTTTATGGGAAAATATAAAAGTAAGAAAGTTGAAGATGGTGGCTATCTTTGAAATGGAGGTGATGCTTATGCAAGTAAGTGTTCAAATCTATAGAAAGGAGATGCCTATTTGTCAGTATTAGAGACGATTGAACTTTTATTAGGCTTTGGTATATTTATCATTGCGTTAATTCAGTTGATCGTTAATTTGCTAAAAAACGACAAAAAATAACCAGTCTTTCAACTTTGAGAGTTTGACTGGTTATATATAATCACAAAAACTGCCACCGTCTTATACGGTCTTACAGGAAGAGCTTGTTGACGCAAGCTCTTTTTATATCTTCATTATATCAGTGCCCTGTTTTCTTGTCAAGGCAGGCGTGACTTAACTAGAGAATATTAAGTGGGACGAAATGATTTTCATCCTAAACGATGGATAATTAATGTTATCGCTTGAATCATGTTATTTTTTATGGGAAAATTTAGAAGTAAGAAAGTTGAAGATGGTGGCTATCTTTGAAATGGAGGTGATGCTTATGCAAATAAGTGTTCAAATCTACAGAAAGGAGATGCCTATTCGTCAGCATTAGAGACGATTGAACTTTTATTAGGCTTTGGTATGTTTATCATTACGCTGATTCAGTTGATCGTCAATTTGCTAAAGAACGACAAAAAATAACCAGTCTTTTAACTTTGGACGTTAAACTGGTTATTCTTAATCAATAAACTGCCACCGTCTTAAGCAGTCTTACAGGAAGAGCTTGTTAGCGCAAGCTCTTTTTTATACCTTCATTATATCAGTTACCCTGTTTTCTTGTCAAGGCAGGCGTGACTTAATTAGAATATATTAAGTGGGACGAAATGATTTTCATTCTAAACAATAGATAACTAATGTTAGCGCTTGCATCGTGTTATTTTTTATGGCAAAATATAAAAGTAAGAAAGTTGAAGATGGTGGCTATCTTTGAAATGGAGGTGATGCTTATGAGAGTAAGTGTTCAAATCTGTAGAAAAGAGATGCCTATTTGTCAGTATTAGAGACGATTGAACTTTTATTAGGCTTTGGTATGTTTATCATTGCGCTGATTCAGTTGATCGTTAATTTGCTAAAAAACGACAAAAAATAACCAGTCTTTTAACTTTGATAGGTTGACTGGTTACATTTATACATTAACCTGCCACCGTCTTATACGGTCTTACAGGAAGAGCTTGTTAGCGCAAGCTCTTTTTATACCTTCATTATATCAGTGCCCTGTTTTCTTGTCAAGGCAAACCTAGGTCTGCTGCGTTCAGGTCAATATTTGGCTAAAAAGGCAGCGACCTTGGCATAATATCCGGCCTTATCCGTCTCGAGAGCCTTAGCGTGCTTGGCCCCCTTGACGATGAATTTTTCGCGTGGGCCTTTCGTTGCAGCATAGTTTTGATCCACCATGGTCGTCGGCACAAAATCATCCGCATCGCCGTGGATGAAGAGGACCGGCAGTTTGTTGTGGGCGAGCGCCTTGACAGAGCTGGCACCAGCCTCACCATAGGCGAATCCTGCGCGGACTTTAGAGAGCGCCGACACCTCATAGAGCAGCGGAAAGGCTGGCAAGTTGTACATATCCTTGGCTTGGAAAGTCAGCTCATCCCAGACCGAGCTGTAGCCGCAGTCCTCGATGATGTTCACCACGTTCTTTGGCAAATCTTGACCGGACGCCATCATCACAGTGGCTGCGCCCATAGAAAGACCAAAGTAGGTAATCTCAGACTTAGGGTTGGTCTTGATCAGTTGATTTGTCCATTTGATGAGGTCGCGTTTGTCCGTCACCCCATAGCCGATCAAGGTTCCGTCAGACGCCCCATGTGCGCGGTTGTCAGGCATGAGTACGTTATAGCCAAGCTTATGGAAAAGCATGCCGTAAGCTGCCATTTGCTCCTTGCTACCGTTGAAACCATGCACCACAATGACAGTTTTATCTGTTTTGTTTTCAGCTGGCACATACCAAGCTTTGAGATTTAAACCGTCATTTTTCAGTGACAAGTTTTCTTTGTCTAGCTTGAGAAAATCTTTCTCATCCTGATAAACGGGAGAAGACTTAGGTGTTGCAGCATGACTGATAAAGGATTTATCGCCACGAACCTGCGCCACATGGAAGAAGTAAAAGCTAGCACCGATTGAAGCGATGGCTAGGAAGACGATGATACTAGCGATTATTTTATAGAATGTTTTCATTTTTATCATTGTTATATTGTAACAAAAAATGAGGCATTGGTCTTGTTTTTGGGCTGGAATATGTGGTGTTCAATGATCGTTTTATGAATAAAAATAATGAAAACCGCTCAATTAGGGCGATTTTTTTAGTTATAAAGAACAAAAATGAAAAAATATACAAAAACCCGCTTGACAAATGTATTTTTATGCAGTAAACTGTATATATAATCAAAAAACAAAGAAAATTGAGGACCTATATATGTCAAAAGAAAAAATTGTACTCGCTTATTCAGGTGGTTTAGATACATCGGTTGCTATCAAATGGCTCGTTGATGAAGGCTATGATGTTGTTGCAGCTTGTTTAGACGTTGGCGAAGGCAAGGACCTCGACTTCATCAAAGAAAAAGCCTTGACCGTTGGTGCGAGTGAGTCATACGTGATCAACGCCAAAGAAGATTTCACACATAACTATGTCGGTTACGCCATCAAAGGTAACCTCATGTATGAGCAAAAATATCCACTCGTTTCGGCCTTGTCTCGCCCATTGATCTCAAAAGCCTTGGTTGAAGTAGCGCGTGAAACAGGTGCAGCCGGCATCGCCCATGGTTGTACAGGTAAAGGGAATGACCAAGTTCGTTTTGAAGTGGCCATTCATTCACTTGCCCCTGATTTGAAAGTGTTAGCGCCCGTTCGGGAATGGAAATGGTCACGTGAAGCAGAGATTGAATATGCTAAAAAGAACGGCATCCCTGTACCCGCAGACCTTGACAATCCATACTCAATCGACATGAACCTTTGGGGACGTGCGATCGAAGCGGGAATCCTCGAAAACCCATGGAACGAGTGTCCAGAAGACGCTTTCTTCATGACAACCTCTATCGAAAATGCACCAGATGAAGCTGAATTCATCGAATTGACTTTTGAAAAAGGCATCCCAGTTGCGCTCAATGGTCAAGAGTTGCCATTGTACCAACTTATCAATGATGTCAATGTGATTGCAGGTAAACATGGCATCGGCCGGATCGACCACGTAGAGAACCGTCTGGTTGGGATCAAATCACGTGAAATCTATGAATGTCCAGGTGCAACAGTGATTCTGAAAGCCCATAAAGACATTGAAGACATCACCTTTGTTCGTGAAGTATCACATTTCAAACCAGTCATCGAAAACGAACTCTCAAACACGATCTACAATGGTCTCTGGTTTAATCCAGCAACGGATGCCCTCAAAGCATACATCGACAGCACACAGGAAGTTGTCAATGGGACAGTGAAAGTGAAACTTTATAAAGGAAACGCCATCTGTATCGGACGGAAATCACCTAACTCACTTTACGATGAAAACTTGGCAACTTACACATCAGCTGATGAATTTGACCAAGATGCAGCAGTTGGCTTCATCAAACTTTGGGGCCTACCATCACAAGTTAATGCTCAAGTTTGGGATAAACTTGACAAAGAAAAATAAGTTAGTTATCAAATAAACCAAGTCGGAGAACTGGATTTGAGACACTATGCTTAATTGAGTATAAACCAATAATCGCTACAGAGATAGCGCTTGGTCTGGTTAAGAAATTCCGTGAGATTTCACCACCTAGAAATTAAAAGTAAACAGAGAGTTGCAATTTCGCTTGAAGGCGCTAGACTAGGCGCTTTTTTGATATAATGAACTAACGGTATCAATCAAGATGTTAAATCTAATTGCGGTGGTTGAAAATCTGTTGATTTACTACCAAAAAGTGATTCTTTTGGTAAAACAATACGAAATCGGTAAAAAACTACCATAATTAAAATCACTAAAAATCCGCTGATTAACAGCGACCAATATAAACTAAGGGAGAACAACATGGCAAAACTATGGGGCGGTAGATTTGAAGAAGGCCTAGATAAGAAAACTGAAGCTTTCGGGGCGTCGATTACTTTTGATCAAAAAATGGCACGCCAAGACTTAAAAGGTAGCCTTGCACATGTGACCATGCTCGCCTCAACAGGAATTTTAACAGCTGAGGAAGCTGAACAAATCAAGGCAGGTATTCAAAAAGTCGAAGCGAAATACGAAGCAGGCGAAATCGAATTTAAAATAGAAAACGAAGATATTCATATGAATATGGAAACTTATCTGCATGCTGAAATTGGACCAGTCGCAGGTAAACTTCATACCGCTCGTTCGCGTAACGACCAAGTGGCAACGGATATGCACCTGTGGATGAAAGATACCTTATCAGAAACCATGGATAAATTGCAGAACTTGCGTGAAGTCATTGTGACCTTGGCTTCAGAACATGTCGAAACGATCATGCCAGGTTATACACACTTGCAGCATGCGCAGCCGATTTCATTCGGTCATCATCTCATGGCCTACTATAGTATGCTAACCCGCGATTTTGATCGTTTTGCGTTTAACATGAAACACGCGGATATTTCGCCGCTAGGGGCGGCGGCACTTGCTGGCACAACTTTCCCTATTGACCGGAAGGAAACGGCGGCACTCATGGGCTTTAGCGATGTTTATGTGAACTCGATGGATGCGGTCAGTGATCGTGATTTCATCCTGGAATTTCTCAGCAATGCCAGCATTCTCATGATGCACCTATCGCGTTTTTGCGAGGAGCTGATCCTTTGGTGCAGCAATGAGTTTCAGTTTGTGACCTTGTCAGATGCTTTTTCAACGGGATCGTCGATCATGCCACAGAAGAAAAATCCTGATATGGCTGAGTTGATCCGTGGCAAGTCTGGTCGGGTTTATGGCAATCTCTTTGGTTTGCTCACGGTCATGAAATCTCTGCCTTTGGCCTATAACAAGGACTTGCAGGAAGATAAGGAAGGCATGTTTGACACGGCAGATACGATTTTGACCAGTCTGGATGTTATGGCAGGGATGCTGTCGACGCTTTCGGTCAATGAAAGCATCATGGCTGAGTCAACTGAAAAAGATTTTTCAAACGCTACAGAACTTGCCGACTATCTGGCTGCTAAGGGGCTGCCTTTCCGTCAAGCTCATGAAATCGTCGGGGAAATGGTGCTAGAATGTACGAAGGCGGGTTATTACTTGCAAGATGTGCCATTGACGCGCTACCAAGAAGTATCGACCTTAATCGACTCGGACATCTATGAGACTTTGAAGTCGCGGACTGCTGTTCAACGCCGTAATTCTTATGGTGGGACAGGCTTTGAGCAAGTTAAGATGCAAATTGATTTAGCCAAGGATGCTTTAAATCACTCGGATTCTGAAAAAGGATAAGCTAGTCAGTTTCAATCGAATATAATAGAAATGTACCTTTGAAATGGTGCATTTTTTGCATATTTGTGGTAAAATTGATTAGATAAATTACCGTAGGAGAAACCATTTTGGCAATCAAAAAAGCTTTACGAATTAAGAAAAAGATTGATTTTGATAAAATTTTTTCTGCCAGAAAATCAACGGCGAATAAAAAATTCGTCGTCTACCAATTGCCTTCGGAAACGACACATTTTAGAGCAGCGATTTCAGTGAGTAAGAAGTTAGGCAATGCTGTCACCCGAAATCGCGTGAAACGTCTCGTCCGGCATGCCTTGATGCCACTTTCGAACAATTTATCAACGACAGACTTTGTCATTGTCTGCCGAAAAGGTGTTGAAAGTTTGTCCTTTGATGAGGTGCAAAAAAATCTGACGCATGTTTTGAAGGTAGCAAAAATTTATCAAAAAACAGAAACATAGTTAGTATCATTTTTAGGAATATTGTTAATAGAAAAGGAAAATTGTGAAGAAAAAACTTAAATTAGTCGCCTTATCGGGATTAGCAATCCTTGTTTTAACAGGCTGTGGTCGAACAGATATTACAGGACAGTCAAGTGGCCTTTGGGAGCAATTCGTTTACGGCTTTGCTCAAATCATTCATTTCCTCTCGTTCGGTGGCCTAGTCGGTCTAGGAATCATTTTATTTACGCTAATCATCAGAACGCTCTTATTACCTTTGATGCACGTGCAAACGAAATCAACGCGTAAAATGCAAGAAGTACAGCCTGAATTGAAAAAAATTCAAGCACAATACCCAGGTAAAGATGCGGAAAGTAAGCGCATCGTTGCTGAAAAAACACAGGAACTTTATGCCGAAAATGGTGTCAATCCTTATATGGGCTGTTTGCCATTGCTTGTACAAATGCCGATTCTTTGGGCTTTGTATCAGGCTATTACCCGTGTTGATTTTTTGCGCGACGGACATTTTCTTTGGTTTGACATTTCGGGTCATGACCCTTACTTTGTCCTACCTATTCTTGCCGCCCTCTTCACTTTTGCAAGCTCATGGTTGACCATGAAAGCAGCACCTGAGAAGAACGCTATGACGACCAGCATGACTTATGTCATGCCGATTCTCATCTTTGTGATGGGGGTTAGCGTCGCAGCTGGTGTCGCCCTTTACTGGACCGTCTCAAATGCCTACCAAGTCTTCCAAACCTTGCTTTTGAACAATCCGTTCAAGCTTCAAGAAGAACGTGACGCCAAGGCGAACGCAGAAAAAAATAAAGAAAAAGCCCGTCAAAAGGCATTAGCAAAAGCTAAGAAGAAAAAATGAGTTAAGATTTAAAGTGATACAGCAAGGCTTGCTGTGAGCAATCAGAAAAGTTAAGCAATATTAAAGTAGTACTTAAGTAATACCTAATAAAGGAGTAGTTAACGAGATGGCTATTTTTACAGGAAATACAGTAGATGAAGCGATTGAACGCGGGTTGAAAAAACTCGGTGTCAAACGTGAAAATGTCCATATTCAAATCGAACAAAAAGATAAAAAAGGCTTTTTAGGCATTGGGAAGAAACGGGCTCGCGTTAACATTGATGCGATTCATGAAGAAACAGTCCGTCAGGCTGACCGCCTAGCAACTCGGGGGCTAGATGCTGAGTTTATCGCAGACTCACCTAAAGTTCAATCCGCTATGGAAGCGACGCTTGAATTGTCACAAGTGGTTAAAGCAGTTAAAGCTGCTGAAAAAGCTAGTACAGGTGATTTAAGCCAAGAAGATAAAGATGCGATTATTGAAGAAGCTAAAAATGAAATTGCTGAAAGAAAATTGATCGACCTCGAAGGGGATATTGGTCCTGCAGCCGAAGCTGAAACTCTGACGCAAAATCAAAGTAAAGTCATCAAAGAAGTTTCAAAATACTTGACCCTAATTACACAAGATATGGGTGTGCCTGCGTCAGTTTCAGCCCAAAATGATGGTAATCTAATTATTTTTAACCTCAAATCGACACAAGATGGTTTATTGATTGGTAAGCATGGCAAAATTCTTCAGGCCTTGCAAGTTCTGGCTAAGGCTTATGCTAATAGTTTGACGGAAGAACGTGTCATTCTAGCGATTAATGTTGGGGATTATCACGAAAAACGTAAAGTCTATATCACGAGCCTTGCCCATCATGCAGCTAAGCGTGCACGTAATGGCGAAACGGTTTATATCAATGATTTACAAAGTAACGAACGTAAAATCGTTCATGCCATTATTTCTCGGGAACCAGGCGTTAACAGCCGTTCTATCGGACGCGATAGTGGTCGATATATCATTGTCACAAAAGAAAATTGAGATAAAACTTTAGAATACCTTGACAAATATCGATAAAAACGATAGAATATTATGGTATGTTTAGTAACTGATCAAAAGCCTAGGCTAGACATAAGATCGCCGGTTTACCGGTTATCAAAAATTCTGTACAGGAGGAAGAAACATCATGAAACGCACTTTTCAACCAAGTAAACGTAAACGTCAAAAAACACACGGTTTCCGTAAACGTATGTCTACTAAAAACGGCCGTCGTGTCGTTGCTAGCCGTCGTCGTAAAGGACGCGCAGTTTTGACTGCATAAAATACGATAAAAAGAACATAGTTACTCGAGCCTATGTTTTTTTTGTTGTCTTTTTAGGTTTAAGGCTAGATTGTGACTCGATTTGAAAGTAGAACTTTTTAAATAAACTTAATAGAATTAAAAGATATATAGTTTTTGTGAGCATATTTACTTGACTTCTGTTACAATGGTATTGGAAACGATTACACATAAAGAAAGGCTCTTACTATGAAAAAAATTCAAATCGCCAATACGGACATGACGGCTAGCCAAATCATTTTAGGGTGTATGCGAATCAACGAAGCAGGTAAAAATCCTGTTGAGACGATTCAGACAGCCTATGATCATGGCATTAACTTCTTTGATCATGCTGATATCTATGGTGCTGGTGAATGTGAAACGATTTTCGCTCAAGCGTTGAAAGAAACCAGTATCTCACGTTCAGACATTTATCTGCAATCTAAAGTTGGGATTAAACCAGGGGTTGCTTTTGACTTTTCAAAACAACATATCATTGAAGCGGTAGAAGGCTCATTGAAACGTCTAGATACTGATTATCTCGATGCACTCCTTTTACACCGGCCAGATACTTTGGTTGAGCCTGAAGAAGTTGCGGAAGCTTTTTCTCAGCTTGAAAAAGCTGGAAAAGTTCGTGCTTTTGGCGTATCCAATCAAAATCCAGGTCAGATTGAACTCCTGAAAACGGCAGTCAAACAGCCACTCAATATCAATCAACTTCAATTTGGTCTTAAACACACGGGTATGATTGATGCTGGTATCAATGTTAATATGGAAAATCAAGCTGGTCTAGTTCGTGATGGAGGTATTCTAGAGTACTCACGCATTCATGATATGACAATCCAAGCTTGGTCTCCTTTCCAATATGGCTTCTTCGAAGGTGTCTTTGTGGGGAATACCGAAAAATTCCCGGAGCTTAACGCTAGATTGCTGGAGCTTGCGGATCAATACAAGGTGACGCCATCAGGTATCGCTGTTGCCTTCATCAATCGCCACCCAGCTAAGATGCAAACGATTCTTGGTACCATGACACCATCTCGGATTATTGAGGCGACAGAGGCTGCTGATATCGTCTTAACACGTGAAGAATGGTATAGCTTATACATGGCAGCAGGGAATATCTTGCCATAAGACTAGAAAATGCTAGAGGATTTCCGGTATAAAGGGAAAAATCAGCATTTTCTTTATTTTACAGTAAGATAAATCGTTAAAACGATGACTATTGTTTGAATTTTAAGCAAAAATAACTTATAATGAAACTAACTCAATAAAATACAGAAGTGAGGTGACAGATATGAGTTTTACAGATGAAACGGTTCGTTTCGAGTTTGATGACTCGAGCAAAAAAGAAATTGGCGAAACACTTGTCAGTGTCTACAAGTCTCTCGGTGAAAAAGGATACAATCCGATTAACCAAATGGTCGGTTATGTCTTATCCGGCGATCCAGCTTATATTCCGCGCCATAACGATGCTAGAAACAAAATCCGTCGTTTTGACCGCGATGATATCGTTGAAGAATTAATTAAAAATTACCTTAAGGATCAAGGTGTCGCACTTTGATGCAACGTTTAATGGGATTAGATGTCGGTAGTGTGACTGTCGGCGTAGCCGTAAGCGATTTGTTAGGCTATACAGCTCAGCCTGTTGAGACGATTCGGATCAATGAAGCAAAGGCAGATTATGGGTTTGAACGTTTGGCAGAGCTCGTCAAGGCATATCAACCTGCTAAATTTGTCCTGGGCTTACCTAAGCACATGAACAATGACGAAGGAATTCGAGCGCAAGCTAGTCGCCATTATGGTGATTTGTTGTTTGAAAAATTCGGCATTCCTGTTGACTATCAAGATGAGCGGCTCACAACAGCTCAGGCAGAGAAAATTTTAATTCAAGGCCACACACGTCGTGAAAATCGCAAAAAATATATTGATAAGTTAGCAGCCGTGCTGATTTTACAAAACTATCTTGATAGCCATACTTTATAAACTAGATTACGGAGTAAAAAATGACTGAACATACACACCATCATGACCACGATCACGAACATGAGCAAGAATTTATCACTTTGGTAGATGATCATGGCAATGAAACTTTGTTTGAAATTCTTTTGACAATCGACGGTCAAGAAGAATTTGGTAAAAACTATGTCTTAGTCGTACCAGCTGGTGCGGAAGAAGACGAGAATGGTGAAGTTGAAATCCAAGCTTACGCTTACACACAAAATGAAGATGGTACTGAAGGTGACCTCTTACCAATCCCTGAAGATGCTGATGCAGAATGGGATATGATTGAAGAAGTCTTCAATACTTTTGTTGAAGAACAAGACTAAATCACTAAAAAAATCTGGAAGCACACCTACCTGCAAAACAGGATTGGGTTGGCTTTCAGAGTTTTTTTGGTATTTTAAAAGATAGATAGAGGTTTAGACGTCATTAGCTTCGGCATCAGTCATAATGGTCATATGATCGAGTTTTTTGACATCCGGTAAGAGCAGACTCACGATATTGCCGACAAAGATACTGCCACCAGCAAGGATGAGGAGAGGTGGGATGCCTATCATTTCAGCAAGTGGTGCCGCAAAAATCAAGCCAATGGGACTAGCGAGAGAGATCAAGGCTTGTGTAATGCCCATGACACGTCCAGTTTGACTAGCGGAGAAAGCCTGCTGGATGATTGAAGCAAAGAGTCCATTTGCTTCAATCATCCAGCAGGAAGCTGAAGTACGATGAAGAGCCAAAGTCCTTGTCGGTTATCAGGCAATAAGCCCATAAAGGAAAAAGAAATACCGGCTAAAAAATACCACATTACGCCGATCGTTAGTCGTCGTTTGGTCGTAGCGAATAAACCAATGAGCAAACCGCCAAGTAAGGAACCAATCGACCAAAAAACTTCCACTATAGAGGCATCGGAAATCGTGCCGTGAAAATAAGAAGTCGTGATCAAGGGATAAAGTGAGAAAGCAGGCCAAGAAAACATCCCGATTAAAGTCGTAATCAGTAAAAAGTGAAAAATACCTTTATGATGCCGGACGAGTTTAAAGCCTTCAGCCAGTTCGTGAAGATAAGAGTTTGGATTTTCCAGGTGATCAAAACTTGGTATTCTCGTTATCAGAACAGTGATGGTCGCAATAATCGCACCAGCAACATCCATGAGCATGATTTGTGAAATAGGCATAAAGCCATAAAAAAAGGCGCCGATAGCTGGTGTAATAATCATTGAAGCACTATTAAAGGCACCGTTTAGACCGCTGATTTTAGGAACAAATGATTCAGGAACAAGTGTTGGGATGATAGATTGGGCGGTAGGTGTTTGGACGGCACCAGCAAGACTTCTGATAAACATGGCGACGCCTAATAACCAAAAAGGTAATGGACCGCCCTGGCCATAAATAGCTAGAATAATCGCGGCAAGTGCCACTAACCAATCGCCTGATAGCAAAAGAATTTTCTTATTTAGGCGATCAATTAAAGGGCCCACCAAGGGCGCAACGATGATGCCAGGAATAAAAGCAATTAACATATACATGGCAAGAAGTGTCGGGCTTTTAGAGATATCGGTAATGTACCAGACCAAAGCGTACTGGGCAATCATACTCGTAAAAAAAGATAATTGTTGCCCGACAAACAGGGTAAAGAAATTATTTTTCCATTTATTTTTCATATACTATAAATTTTATCAAAATATTGCCAAGTCCGGAATATCTTTTATTATTTAAATAAAACAGTTTATATACAGATGAAACGAGGTGAAAAAGATCAGATGTGTCAGGATGGTCCCTGTTAACGTGTTTTATCCGATGTTAAAAAGTGTTCTTGGTTATCGGGATTTAGCTTGACAAATAACCACGGAAGTAGTAAACTAACGTTAGTTTATTAAAAACTAACGAGGTGCATATGACAATCAAAAATAAACTAACGATAATGCGAGAGCAATCTGGCTTTAGTCAAGCAGAGGTCGCCAGAAAAATCGGCGTTTCTAAGCCAACATACTGGGCTTGGGAGAAAGGGAATGCCAAGCCTAAAGCAGAAAGTCTTAAAAAACTGGCAGTATTATATGACATAAATTTGGACGAACTAACGGAAAAAACTAACGAGAAAGTAGCGACACCTATGACAACATTTGAAAAATCTCAAAAACTTGACCATGTTGCTTATGATATTCGGGGCCCAGTCTTGGACGAAGCGAATCGTATGCGGGCGAATGGTGAGAAAATTTTACGTCTCAATACTGGTAATCCAGCTGAATTTGGCTTTACAGCGCCTGATGAAGTGATTCGTGACTTAATCATGAATGCGCGTGATAGTGAGGGCTATTCAGACAGTAAAGGGATCTTTAGCGCGCGTAAAGCGATTATGCAGTATTGCCAAGTCCTAGGTTTTCCAAATGTTGACGTTGATGACATTTACACCGGTAATGGTGTGAGTGAACTCATTTCTATGTCCATGAATGGTCTATTAAACACTGGAGATGAAGTTCTAGTCCCAATGCCAGACTATCCCCTTTGGACGGCATCAATTAGCTTGGCCGGTGGTCATGCGGTGCACTATCTTTGTGATGAATCAGCAGAGTGGTATCCAGATATTGATGATATCAAGTCAAAAATCACGTCTAATACGAAGGCGATTGTCATCATTAATCCTAATAATCCAACAGGTGCTGTTTATCCACGAGAGGTCTTGTTAGACATCGTTGAAATCGCACGTCAGAATGATTTGATTATCTTCTCGGATGAGATTTATGATCGTATCATCATGGATGGCATTAAACATGTCCCAATCGCGACTTTGGCACCAGATTTGTTTGTCGTGACCATGAATGGCTTATCAAAATCACACCGAGTGGCTGGTTTCCGTGTGGGTTGGATGATACTTTCAGGGGATAAGAGACGGGCTCAGGGCTATATTGAAGGCTTAAATATGCTAGCTAATATGCGTTTATGTTCAAATGTGTTGGCACAACAAGTCGTTCAAACATCGTTAGGTGGCACGCAGTCTGTTGATGAGTTATTGCTACCAGGTGGTCGTATCTATGAACAACGCGAATTTATCTATAAAGCTATGAATGAAATTCCAGGGATTTCAGCGGTGAAACCTAAGGCAGCTTTCTATATCTTTCCTAAAATCGATACAGCTATGTATAATATTCATGATGATGAACAATTTGTTTTAGATTTCCTCAAACAAGAAAAAGTCATGTTGGTTCATGGTCGTGGATTTAACTGGAAAGATCCAGACCATTTTCGAATCGTTTATATGCCACGTGTCGATGAATTAGCTCAGATTCAGGAGAAAATGACTCGTTTCTTGTCTAAATATCGCCAGTAAATTGTTTCAAAATAGAAAACAATAAATAATTTTCTGAATATTGTTGTATTTCTGATTTGTTATTGTTATAATAAAGCTATAGAAACTTTTAAAAATAGGAGAAGTATGACTACTTTATTAGAAAAAACAAGAAGAATCACGGCGATTTTGCAAGAAGGACTCAATAATTCTAGCGAAGAATTACCGTACAATGGCTTATCAGAACGCTTATCAGCGGTAATTGATTGTAACTCTGTTGTCATCGATGGCAAGGGTGTTGTGCTTGGCTATGCCATGCCATACAAGACAAACAACGACCGTGTTGAAGCGATGTTTGATGAACGCAAGTTATCAGATGAGTACGTTCAAGTCGCATCACGTACTTATGATACTGAAGCTAACTTACCTGCAGATGCGATGCTATCACTTTATCCACAAGAAGTTGTCAAAGATCACCCGCATGGTAAAACAACAGTTGCACCGATTTATGGTAGTGGCTTGCGTTTAGGAACATTTATCATCTGGCGCAATGAAGAAGCGTTTAGTGATGATGATCTTGTCTTGGTTGAATTGGCAACAACAGTTATCGGGATTCAATTGTCAAATCTTCAAATCGAGAAGATGGAAGAAAACATCCGTAAGGCGGCAGCAGTTAATATGGCAGTTAGCACACTTTCTTATTCTGAAATGAAAGCTGTTAAAGCGATTCTTGAAGAATTAGGTGGTATCGAAGGCCGTTTGACAGCTTCAGTAATTGCTGATAAAATTGGTATTACACGTTCAGTGATCGTGAATGCTCTTCGTAAGCTAGAGTCAGCTGGGATTATCGAATCTCGTTCACTTGGCATGAAGGGAACTTACCTTAAAGTTGTCAATTCAGGTATTTATGAAAAACTTGAAGGTCGCAACTTTTAATAAATAGGAGTAAGCAGAATCAAATCAGTTAAGAGAGCGCTTGAAGCTGGGAATAGCGCCTGATGATTCTGGTGAAGAACACTATTTTATACGCGTTTAACTCTAAAAAGTGTTAGTTTTTAGGGTTAAACGCGTATACTACAATTAAATAAAGCATAATAAGGTTGTCTTTTGACAACGAATTAAGGTGGCACCACGAATTTCGTCCTTTTCTGACGATTTTTGGGTGCTATTTTTTGTTAAGTTTCTATAGGTCAATTGCTTAAACAGTGGTCTAGTGTCTAATGGTGATAGCAAAAACATCGTTGTACTAGGGTCATACACCATTGTTTCAAATGACTAAAAAAAACTAAATTTTAAGATAGATCAAAGCTCGCCTATGGTAAAATAGGTTAAGCACGATAACAAGTAGAGGGAAAATATGAGAACAAAAACAATTGAAACAATCTCGAAGCAGGGCGAAACCGTGACGGTAAAAGGGTGGGTCAACTCACGTCGTGACCACGGTGGGGTTATTTTTATTGACTTGCGTGACTTTTCTGGTCTTTTGCAAGTCGTGATTCAACCTGAAAAAGTTGCAAATTTTTCGGCTGCGGAACATTTGCGTGATGAATATGCCATTTCAGTCACAGGGACGATTCGTCCGCGTGGTGAAGGCCTTGCCAACCCTAATTTGGCGACGGGTGAGATTGAGTTAGTCGCAGATGAACTGACGATTTTGAATGCATCTCAGCCCTTGCCAATTTCACTCAATGAAAGTAATAAATCAAGCGAAGATTTGCGTTTGAAATACCGTTATTTGGATTTGCGTCGTCCTAAAATGCAAGAAACCTTGAAACAACGAGCGAAATATTTATCATTTATCCGCCGTTTCATGGAAGACCAAGACTTTTTGGAAGTGCAAACGCCGATTTTGGCTAATTCTTCACCAGAAGGTGCGCGTGACTTCTTAATCCCAAGTCGTATCCATTCTGGTAAATTCTATGCCTTGCCACAAGCACCTCAACAGTTTAAACAGTTGCTCATGGTCGGTGGTATTGATAAATACTATCAAATCGCGCCATGTTTCCGTGATGAAGATCCACGTGCGGACAGACTTTATGGTGATTTCTACCAGCTTGACTTAGAGCGCGCCTTTGTAGAAGATGGTGAAGAAATTCGGACTGAAATGGAAGTCTTGATCCAAAATCTGGTTAAAGATTTCGCGGGTAAAACACTTGTTTCAGAAGAAATCCCACGTATTTCCTACGAAGATGCCATGAACATCTATGGTAGCGATAAACCTGACTTGCGCTTTGGCATGACCTTGGTTGACTTGGATGAAACGCTTGCAACGACTGATTTTGCTGTCTTTAAAAATGCTAAAAAAGTTAAAGCGATTTGTGTTAAAGGTGCGGCTAGTTTGTCACGCTCACAAATTGATGCCTTCACAGAGATTGCTAAAAAAGAAGGCGCCGGCGGTTTGGCTTACTTGACTTACGTTGATGGCGGCATCAAATCACCGATTGCTAAATTCTTGACAGAAGCTGAACTGGCTGAAATTACAGCCAAAACGGGTGCTGAAGATGGCGATATCGTCTTCTTTGGTGCGGGTAAACCTGCCATCGTTAACCGTGTACTCGGTCGGATGCGTAATGAATTTGCGGATTTCTACGACCTTAAAGATAAAAATAAAGTAGCACTTTGCTGGGTTGTTGATTTTCCATTTTACGAATACGACGAACAAAATCGCAAAGTTGACTTTGGTCATAACCCATTCTCATTGCCAAAAGGCGGCGTTCAAACGCTTGAGGCAGCGAAAACAGATGCAGATAAGTTGGCGATTAAGGCAGACCAATATGACATGGTCATGAATGGTTATGAAATTTGTTCAGGTGCTGTTCGTAACTATAATCCAGAAGTGATGTATAAAGCTTTTGAAGTGATTGGGTATGACAAGTATTTTGTTGAGCAAAAATTTGGGGCTATGTTAGAAGCCTTCAAATTTGGTGCGCCACCACATGCTGGATGTGCCTTTGGTCTTGAGCGTATCTTCATGGTCTTGACTGGTGAAGAGAACATCCGCGAAGTTGTTGCCTTTCCGAAAAGTGCGGCTGGCGTTGACTTGATGATGGATTCACCGAGCGATGTTGACCCGAAACAATTAAACGAATTGAAATTAGTTTTGGATATTGATTTTGACTAAAAGTGTCAAAAACTGATATAATATACTCAATTAACCAAATAAAACAAACATTTTTGGGCTATTTTCCGCCACTTCATCGTTGATAAGTCTTGCCGTTCACCTGTACGTCTTCGCCTTATCGCATCTGGCATTGAAGTTGTCGCTTTAGCGACTTACGGAAAAGCTATGGGTAACGTGGCTTGGCGATTTTATCGCTTAGCCGTTGACCGAATTGGCAAAAAACTAGCTCAAAAATTTGTTCCTTTTCTTGAGTTAAATGAGTATGAAACATGAAATTATAGGTTTGATTCCCGAAAAAAACAGAGGAGAAATCAATGGAAATCACAAAAGATGACGTGAAACACGTTGCGAATTTGTCAAAATTAGCCTTTGATGAAGCAGAAACTGCTGAATTTGCTGGCACATTGACAAAAATCGTTGATATGTTTATGAAATTAGAAGAAGTAGATACAACAGGTGTCCCATTTACATCAAATGTGGCAGATAATATCAATGCTTGGCGTGAAGACGTTGCGGTTGCAGGATGGGATCGTGACGAATTGTTCAAAAACGTGCCAGAAGCTGAAGATGGCTTTATTAAAGTACCCGCAATTATGGAGGATAACTAAGCATGACAACGATTAAAGCACTCCATGATAAACTGGTCAATAAAGAAATTTCAGCAGTTGAGCTTGCCAAAGCAACACTGAAGGATATCAAAGATCGTGAAGGGAAAGTTGACAGCTTTATCACGATTACAGAAGAAGCCGCGCTTGCACAGGCTGCTGCCATTGACGAACGTGGGATTGATGCTTCAAACCCAGTGTCTGGTATTCCGATTGCTGTGAAAGACAATATCTCAACTAAAGGGATTTTGACGACAGCTGCCTCAAAAATGCTCTATAACTATGAGCCTGTTTTTGATGCGACTTCTGTCGAAAAATTATATGCCAACGACATGATTATCGTTGGTAAAACCAACATGGATGAGTTTGCTATGGGTGGCTCGACTGAAAATTCAGCTTTCAAACCAACGAAAAATGCTTGGGATGAAACGAAAGTACCGGGTGGATCATCAGGTGGTTCTGCAACAGCTGTTGCGGCTAATCAAGTCTTGCTCTCACTAGGTTCTGATACGGGTGGCTCAATCCGTCAACCTGCATCATTCAATGGTGTGGTTGGTCTCAAACCAACTTATGGTCGTATTTCGCGCTTTGGTTTGATTGCCTTTGGCTCATCACTTGACCAAATCGGACCATTTTCACAAAATGTTGAAGATAACGCCCTCTTGCTCAACGCTGTGTCAGGTTACGATCCAAAAGATTCAACCTCTTCAAAAGTTGCAGTGCCTGATTTCACATCTAAAATCGGTCAAGATGTTAAAGGCTTGAAGATTGCCTTGCCAAAAGAATATTTAGGTGAAGGGATCGATCCTCAGGTAAAAGAACAAGTCTTGGCTGCGGCTAAACACTTTGAAAAACTCGGGGCGATTGTTGAAGAAGTAAGCTTGCCACATAGCAAATATGGCGTGGCTGTTTACTACATCATCGCTTCATCAGAAGCCAGCTCAAACTTGCAACGTTTTGACGGCATCCGTTATGGTTTCCGTGCAGAAGATGCGGTTGACTTAGAAGATATCTATGTTAAAACACGCTCGCAAGGTTTCGGTGAAGAAGTGAAACGTCGCATCATGCTTGGCACGTTTAGTTTGTCATCTGGTTACTATGATGCTTACTTCAAGAAGGCTGGACAAGTTCGGACTTTGATCATGCAAGACTTCCAAAAAGTCTTTGAAAACTACGATCTCATCATCGGTCCAACAGCACCAACAGTTGCCTATGATTTAGATACACAAGGACATGATCCCCTTGCTATGTATTTGGCTGACTTGTTGACAATTCCAGTCAATTTGGCAGGGTTACCTGGTATTTCAATTCCTGCAGGTCAAGTTGAAGGCTTGCCAGTAGGTTTGCAAATCATTGGTAAAGCCTTTGACGAAGCAACGATTTACCAAGCAGCAGCAGCTTTTGAAGCGACGACTGATTTCCATAAAAATAAGCCAGTCATTTTTGGTGCCTAAATATGTCAGTTGACCAATTGATTAAGCGGTTGAATGCGATTGCTGATGCAGGTTTGATTTATGGCAAGAATGCCTTTGATTTGGAACGCTATCAGGATATCAAAAGTGTCTTGCGTGACTTAACAGGCGATTTGTCAGATTTAACGCCAGCAGAACTTAGTGATTTATTTTTGCCGACTAGCCATTATCCAACACCGATGATTGATGTCCGAGCCTTTGTCAAAAACGAAACTGGCCATGTCTTGCTTGTTCGTGATCAAGCCAAAGGGGATTGGGCCTTACCTGGTGGATATGGTGAAATTGGTTTTTCGCCCAGCGAGAATGTCCTCAAAGAGTTAGCTGAGGAAGCAGGTGTCACAGGTGAAGTTGTTCGCTTATTAGCTGTTTTTGACACGAATAAGTGGCAGCCGCAAGGACGCCAGTATTATAAGTTTGTCTTTGAATGTCGCGCATTAAGCCAAGACTTTAAAGTGAATAGTGAAACGTCAGAAACCGATTATTTTAACTTGGAGACCTTGACTGTTCCCTTGTCTGAAAAGCGCAATACACGCTCACAACTGAACTTGCTAGATGAACTATCTCAGACAGGTAAGCAATACATCGATTAGGCATTGATCCGAATAATAAATGGAGAAAAATAAATGAATTTTGAAACAGTCATTGGACTTGAAGTCCATGTCGAGTTGAACACCAACTCGAAAATTTTCTCACCAGCGCCTGCGCACTTTGGTGCAGGACCAAATGAGAATACCAATATTGTCGATTGGAGTTTTCCAGGTGTTTTACCTGTCATGAATAAAGGTGTCATCGAGTCTGGGATTAAAGCAGCGCTTGCTTTAAACATGGATATCCACCAAAACATGCACTTCGACCGTAAGAACTATTTCTACCCGGATAATCCCAAAGCCTACCAAATTTCACAATTTGATGAGCCGATTGGTTATAATGGGTCAATTGAAATCGAGTTGGAAGACGGGACTAAGAAGACACTTCGGATTGAACGTGCCCACTTAGAAGAAGATGCAGGAAAAAACACACACGGTACAGACGGTTACTCTTACGTCGACCTAAACCGTCAAGGTGTCCCTTTGATTGAAATCGTATCAGAAGCCGACATGCGCTCACCTGAGGAAGCATACGCTTACTTGACTGCAATTAAGGAAATTATCCAGTACACCGGCATCTCTGATGTGAAGATGGAAGAAGGCTCAATGCGTTGTGACGCCAACATTTCTCTACGTCCTTATGGTCAAGAAGAGTTTGGTGTAAAAACTGAGTTGAAAAACTTGAATTCCTTTAACTTTGTTCGCAAAGGTTTGGAATATGAAGTGGCGCGTCAAGCTAAAGTTTTGCGCTCTGGCGGTGTGATCCAGCAAGAAACACGTCGTTACGATGAAAAAACGGGTGAGACGACTTTGATGCGTGTCAAAGAAGGCTCGTCAGATTACCGTTACTTCCCAGAACCTGACCTACCACGTTTTGAGATTTCAGATGAGTGGATCGATGAAGTTCGGGCGACCTTGCCAGAGTTTCCGAAAGCACGTCGTGCTAAATATGTGGCTGAGCTAGGGCTTTCTGACTACGATGCGGCACAAATCACAGCAGCAAAAGACACGGCTGATTTCTTCGAATCCGCAGTTAATGCGGGTGCGGATGCGAAATTGGCATCTAACTGGTTGCAAGGTGAAGTCGCACAATACCTTAACGCTGAGGGTAAAAAGCTTTCAGAAATTGGTTTAACACCAGAAAACTTGACTGAAATGCTCAAGCTCATCGCTGACGGCACGATTTCATCAAAAATTGCCAAGAAAGTTTTCGTTGAATTGGCGAAAAATGGCGGTTCTGCTGAAGCCTTCGTTAAGAAAGCTGGCTTGATTCAAATCTCAGACCCTGCTGTTTTGGTACCAATCATTACAGACGTCTTGGCTAAGAATGAAAAAGCTGTCAACGACTACAAAGGCGGCAACAAAAATTCTGCCAAAGCCTTGATTGGTCAACTTATGAAAGCAACTAAAGGACAAGCCAATCCACAAGTTGTTCAAGAGTTGTTGTACGCTGAACTAGATAAATAAATATCATAATCATCTTGTATATTTTTTAAGATGAAAAAAGAGAGACTGACTCAGATCATACAATTTGAGTCGGTTTTTCTTTATAAAAAAGTTTGAATGTGGTATGATGAGGAGATGGCTTTAAGATAGTCTGCTTGTTTCATCAAATAAGTCGCTATCCGCTAGAATAATAAGCTAGGATAAAAACAAGGAGGTTCAAAAAGAAACATGATGACAGATAAGACAAACGAAAAAATATCGCCTAAGTTAATTGCGGCGATTTTAGCAACAGGTATTCTTAATTTTGCCGGTATTACAGTTGAAACGGCGATGAATATCACCTTTCCGATTTTGATCGAGCAATTTAATATTGGCATTTCAACCGTTCAGTGGATGACGACGCTCTATTTATTAGTCGTCGCAGCAACTGTTCCAATTTCTTCGTTTTTGAAACGTCGCTTCACACTTAAAAAATTATTTATCGTCGCTAATATCTGCTTTATAGCGGGGGTGGTGATGGATATTATAGCACCAAGTTTCTCGATTTTATTATTAGGGCGCTTTGCCCAAGGCGTTGGGACGGGGATTGCCTTGCCTTTGATGTTTAACATCATCTTGGAGCAAGTCCCACGTCAAAAATTAGGAACCATGATTGGTCTTGGAACCTTGATTACAGCTGTTGCCCCAACAGTCGGACCTACTTTTGGTGGTGTGATGGCAAGTTCACTCGGTTGGCGTTATATTTTTATCTGTCTCCTTCCGATCTTGATTTTCTCTTTTATCTTAGGGATCATGACCATTGAGCAAAAAACGGCACCGCAGAAGATTAAGTTAGATGTAATCAGCTTTGTCGCGATCGTTGTGACACTGGTTGGTTTTATATACAGTCTTAGTAATATAAGTAGTATGCCGTTTGTTAGCCTGCACGTTTTAGGCGCATTTGTGATGGGGGCGATCGGGCTCGGCCTCTTTATTTATCGCTCTAGTCGTCAAACCAGTCCTTTGATCAATCTGGATGTTTTCAAAAACGTTTCCTTTGATGGGCACGCGATCAGTTCTTTTATCTTGCTAGCTTCTTTATTAGGTTTGAATCTTGTGCTACCTAACTATATCCAGTTAGTCAATGGAGACTCAGCTGTTGCAGCAGGACTAGCAGTCTTGCCGGGCACGATTTTGAATGCGGTCTGCGTTTCCTTTAGTGGTCGTATTTACGATGCTATTGGTGCAGCTAAACCGATTTTATTTGGGACTGCCTTATCAATCATCTCTTTGGTTCTTTTCTGTTTGATGAGTGGCAACTTGACTAATCTCACGATTTCAATTCTATTTGCTGTCTATTGTATCGGCTTTGGTTTGACTTCAGGGAATGTCTTGACAAATGGTCTAGCACAGTTACCCAAGGACTTACAGACAGATGGTAATGCAGCCATTATGACCCTGCAACAATTTGCAGGCGCTTTTGGGACATCCATTACGGCCATTATCATCGCTTTCAGTCAAAAATCAGCCATTTCCAAAGTCATCGGTACCCAACACGGGTCGCGAAATGCCTTAATCCTTTTCTTGATGATGGCTGCTCTGGAGTTTGCGATTTTGTACTTTGTGATTAAAGTTTATCGACAAGATAAAACAAAAGCCTAATGTTCAAATAATGGTCAAAGAACGCTCGAAAGAGGGTTCTTTTTTAGCATCATCTGTTAATGAAAGCGCTATTTTGAAAACAGTAAATTCGATATTTTTTTGTTAAAATAAAAGCAAAGTCGTTAGTAAATCATTCGTATGAGGAGGAGAAGACATGACAAGTCAAGCAGAGAAAATCAGAGAGTCGTTCAAGAATCATAAATGGGAACCTAGCCGCCATTTTATGGACTTCCATATCGCACGCTTCGCCTATTATGATGGCTTGGATGTTATTGACCAGTTAATTTTAGGCCAGCAAGTCAGCTTAATCGTAGAGGCAGATAACCCACATGATCCAGAAGCAGTTGCCATCTATTTTAAAGATATAAAATTGGGTTATGTGCCTAGCGCTAAAAATATTTTACTGAGCAATCTCTTATATTATGGTCACAGCGCTATTTTCGAATCCCGCATTCAATTTGTTAATAAAGAAAGTCATCCTGAACGCCAATTTCGTGTGGTCGTCAAAATCAAGGACAATCGACAATAAGTCAATTTGTGTAAATTCTAAAGCGGACATCGGAGAGATGTCCGTTTTTGTGTTAAAATAGAGACATGACAACTACAGAAAAAAAACTACTATTAATAGACGGCTCATCCATTGCTTTTCGGGCCTTTTTTGCGCTTTACACGCAGATTGACCGCTTTGTTGCGCCATCTGGTTTGCACACTAATGCGATTTTTGCCTTCCATACCATGTTGCGCAACGTCTTGGATTCAGTCCAACCCACACACGTGCTCGTCGCTTTTGATGCTGGTAAAACGACGTTTCGGACGGAAATGTACGCTGACTATAAAGGTGGGCGTGCGAAAACGCCCGATGAATTCAGAGAGCAGATGCCATTTATCAAAGAAATGCTAGAGGCCCAAGGGATTAAGCACTATGAACTGGCTAACTATGAGGCTGATGATATCATCGGAACTCTGGCGACCCAGGCCGAAAATGGTGGCTTTGATGCGGTAACGGTTGTTTCAGGCGATCGAGATTTGACCCAGCTGACCACAGATAAAACGACGGTGGAAATCACGATTAAGGGTGTGGCTGAACTTGAAACCTACACGCCGGCTTACCTGAAAGAAAAACTAGGCTTAACAACGGCACAATTTATCGACTTGAAGGCCCTCATGGGTGATAAGTCAGATAATATCCCTGGCGTAACCAAAATCGGTGAAAAAACCGGGATCAAATTACTGTTAGAATACGGCTCGCTCCAAGGCATTTATGATCATGTCGATGGCATGAAAACGTCTAAAATGAAAGAAAACTTGATCAATGATCGTGAGCAAGCTTTCTTGTCAAAAGAACTGGCAACGATTGATCTGGATTCACCAATCGAAATCCAACTGGACGATACGATTTTCCAAGGCGCTGACTATGACAGACTCAAGAAATTTTATCAAGAGATGGGGTTTCAGAAATTTTTGGAAGACCTCGAAGGTGTGACTGAAAAGGTAATCGAAGAACTGGCCTTTACAGTTGTTGAAGACGCTGTGACGCTTGACATGTTTCATGATGATCAATTTTTCTATCTGGAAATTCTGGGTGAGGATTACCAACGTGAACCGATTATTGGTTTTGCTTGGGGTGATGACAAGACGATTTATGTCTCAAAAAACGTCGATCTACTCAAAGACTTCCATTTCCCTAAAAACACCTTTGATTTCAAGAAAAACAAGGTCTTACTAGGCCGCCATGGCATCGACTATCCGCTGGTTGCATTTGATACCATGCTTGCCAAATACCTCTATTCGACGATTGAAAATAATAAAATTTCAACGATTGCAGATTTATTTGGTCTGAATTTACCAGACGATGATGTGGTCTATGGTAAAGGCGCTAAGCGTGCGGTGCCATTTGATGATGTCCTTTATGATCATCTCGCTCGAAAAGTAGATATCCTTGTCAAAACAAAAGCAGCCTTGCTTGATAAGCTACGAGAAAATGATCAGGAAAAACTCCTATCGGATATGGAGTTACCGCTCGCCAATGTCCTTGCCAAGATGGAAATGGTAGGCATTAAAGTGTCAGGCGGTGTCCTAAGTGAAATCGGCTTGGAAAATGAAAAAGTCATTGCTGATTTGACGGCAGAAATTTACGAGCTTGCAGGTGAGACCTTCAATATCAACTCACCGAAACAACTAGGTGTCATTCTATTTGAAAAAATGCAGCTACCGGTCATTAAGAAAACCAAAACAGGTTATTCAACGGCTGTTGACGTCCTGGAACAGTTAGCACCCCAAGCACCAATCGTTGATAAGATTTTGAAGTTCCGTCAAATTTCTAAAATCCAGTCAACCTATGTTACAGGTCTGCTCGGTGAGATTATGGCTGATGGCAAGATTCATACGCGCTATATTCAGGATTTGACCCAAACGGGTCGTCTGTCAAGTGTGCAGCCCAATCTCCAAAATATTCCAGTTCGATTGGCTGAAGGTCGTAAGATTCGCAAGGCTTTCTTACCTGAAAAATCAGAGTCAGTTTTACTATCAAGTGACTATTCACAGATTGAATTACGGGTTCTTGCCCACATTTCAGGGGATGAACATTTGATTGCGGCCTTTAACGATGGTGCTGACATCCATACGGCAACGGCGATGCGCGTGTTTGGTATTGAGAAACCAGAAGATGTGACGCCAAATGACCGTCGTAATGCCAAAGCCGTTAACTTCGGTGTTGTCTACGGTATTTCTGATTTCGGTCTGTCTAATAATCTGGGGATTACTAGAAAAGCTGCCAAAACGTATATTGACACGTATTTTGAGCGTTATCCTGATATTAAAAAATATATGGAAGACATCGTTAGAAGTGCTAAGGATAAAGGATATGTCGAAACCCTCTATCACAGAAGACGTAATCTACCAGAAATCAATGCAAGAAACTTCTCTGTCCGTTCATTCGCAGAGCGTACAGCTATTAACAGCCCCATTCAAGGATCAGCAGCTGATATCTTGAAAGTGGCCATGATCAACCTTGATCGCGCCTTAGCAGCAGGTGGCTACCAAGCCAAAATGTTGCTACAAGTACACGATGAAATCGTATTGGATGTCCCACATGATGAACTAGATGCGATTAAAGCCTTGGTTAAAACAACCATGGAAGAAGCAATCGACCTAAAAGTCCCACTCTTAGTTGATGAAAATAGTGGCAAGACTTGGTATGAAGCGAAATAAATCAGATGACTATGATCTGATTAAAACGAAAGAAAAGTGAGCTTTTGAAAGCTTGCTTTTTTTTATGAGTTAAAACTTTACAAGCAGGTACTTAATTGGTACAATGAACCTGTCTGCGCCTTAAAAAATGGCAGCGCTTACTTTTAGCAAGATAGAAAATATGTTATTATTTCATTGTTTCAGCAGGAATTAGTAGGAGAATTTATGGATAGTATTAAATGGGTCTGGCAATATGCCAAGATCTACAAGTGGAGTATCTTTTTTGCGCTGATCTTGGTCATCATCACCTCTGCATTAGCAATTGTTTTCCCGCTTTTTGGCGGCAAATTAGTAGATCTCGTCATTGATCAAGGGAAAACCAATCTACTGGTGCCCATTTTGGCAACCATGTATGGTGTTGTCATTGCTCGGATTATCATGCGCTATACCTATCAAATTTTGTTTGAGCAGATCGGTCAGAATACACTTTATAAAATTCGTGAGGATTTGTACGTCAAACTACAAGAGATGGATTTTAGCTTCTTTAATCAAACGCGCGTTGGTGATATCATGGCTCGGATGACTGGGGATACAGATGCGATTCGGCATTTTGTTTCTTGGGTTGTCTATACCATGTTAGAAAATGCCCTGCTCTTCATCTCGGCAGTGATTATGATGGCGACGATTGATTGGCGCTTAATGTTGGCTTTACTTGTGGTGACACCGCTGATCGGCTACTTAACAACTAGAATGTCACGCCAAGCGCGTCCCTTGTTTTATGAAATTCGGGAAAGTTTTTCACGTCTGAATTCAATGGTCGAGGAAAACATCAGCGGAAATCGCGTCGTCAAAGCTTTCACCCGTGAAGGTTTTGAAATCGAAAAGTTTAATCAGCATAACGATGACTTTAGACAACGCAATATTGACTCTGCCAATGTTTCTAGAAAATTCTTACCCATCTTAGATGCCCTAGCGGGATGCTTAGCGGTGATTACGCTTGCTTTAGGTGGATATTTCGTCATCAGTGGTCAGATGACACTAGGCGATCTGGTGACGTTCAGTGGTGTCTTATGGATGCTGGATATGCCCATGCGGATGAGTGGCTGGTTGATTAATGACGTCCAACGTTTTATCGCCTCATCTTTCAAAATTCGGGATATGCTTAAGGCAGAAACACAAATTCCGGTTCAGTCGGAGAAATCTGCCAAGGATCTAAAAGGTTATGTGGCATTTGAAGATGTCTCTTTCCACTTTCCAGATGCGCCAGAGGTGGCAGCTTTATCACATATTTCATTAAAAGCTGCACCAGGTCAGACCATTGGGATTCTTGGAGAGACGGGATCTGGTAAGTCAACCTTGGTCAATTTGATTGCCCGCTTTTACGATCCAACTTCTGGCGTTGTTAAGATTGATGGGGTTGATGCTCGCAAATGGCATGTGCGGGAGTTACGCGACCATATCGCGCTCGTCATGCAGGATATCTTCTTGTTTTCTGATACCATTGAAGAAAATATTGCCTTTGGTGTGCCGGGTGCTGATCGAGATGAAGTTCGGAAAATGGCGCGAATTGCGGATGCCAATCGCTTTATTGAGCAGATGCCGGATGCCTACGATACCATTGTCGGTGAGCGTGGTGTTGGTTTGTCAGGTGGTCAGAAACAGCGGATTTCTTTGGCGCGTGCCTTGATGAAAGATCCATCGATTTTGATTCTGGACGATACAACATCAGCTGTTGATATGGAGACCGAGACCAAGATTCAGGAAGAGTTGGATAAAATTACGACGAATAAGACGACCTTTATTATCGCCCATCGGGTTTCTTCGGTTAAGGATGCTGACGAGATTATTATCATGGCGCACGGTAAGATTGTCGAGCGAGGTAATCACGAGAGTTTACTGGCGCAAAAAGGCTATTACTACGAGGTTTATAATAAGCAGCTAGGAAATTTTGATTTAGAAATGGGGGTGATGGACAATGGCTAGAAATAAATTCGATGTCGATGAAGAACTAGAAGAAGGCTTTAACGCCGCGCATTTTAAGCGACTTTTTCGATATGTCACGCCTTATAAAAAGTCTATTTTTAGGACCCTAGGCGTCATCTTTATCGCGAATATTGCGTCCATGCTAGGTCCTTTTTTCACAAAACTAGTGATTGATGATGTCATTCCTAAGAAAAATCTGGGGATGCTTTGGCTGATCACAGCGGCCTTCATTGTATCCATCATTGTTATGGGCTGGTGTATGCGTTATCGGATTAAATCGATTACCATCATTGGTCAGGATGTACTGAAGGATATGCGCTTTGATATCTTTCAGCATTTGCAAAAGCTTCCTTTTTCTTACTTTGATAGTCGGCCTCATGGGAAGATTCTCATTCGTGTGGTCAATTACATTAATTCACTGAGTGATCTCCTGTCCAATGGTTTGATTAATCTGATTTCAGATATGCTCAGTGTTATCGTGACCTTGATTTTCATGTTTGCTATTGATTTTAAACTGACCTTATATAGCTTGATTTTATTGCCGATCTTGTTCGTCTTTGTCATGGTTATTAAAAATGCCCAACGCAAGGCCTATCAAAGGTTGAGCAATAAACAGTCTAATATGAATGCCTATATTCATGAAAGCATTTCAGGGATCAAGGTTACGCAGTCATTTTCACGTGAAGACGAAAACTTTAAAATATTTTCCAAGGTGAGTCGTGCCTATCAGACTTCTTGGATGAAGGCGATTTATATCCAGTTTCTCATGTGGCCTGGGGTACAAAATATTTCTGTCATGACGACCTGTTTGATTTACTTTATGGGGATTAAAGGGATTGGTGTGGACGTTTCGACGGGAACCCTGATTGCCTTCATTGGGTATATTAATAACTTTTGGAATCCTGTCATTAATATCGGGAATTTCTATAACTCACTCATTACCGCAACAGCTTATTTAGAGCGGATTTTCGAGACCTTGGATGTCGAGCCAGACATTCAAGATGCCCCAGATGCGTTTGAGCTACCAACGATTAAGGGAGATGTCGTCTTTGATCAGGTGACCTTTGGCTATGAAACTGGAAAAGAAATTCTCAAAGCCATTTCCTTCCATGTGCAGCCAGGTGAGTCTATCGCGCTAGTTGGGCCTACCGGTGCAGGGAAAACAACCGTGATTAACCTCCTCAGCCGATTTTATGATATCAATTCAGGTGAGATTTTGATAGACGACATCGATATTCGGCGCGTGACCTTGCAATCCCTACGTAAGCAAATGGGCGTCATGCTACAGGATACCTTTATCTTCTCGGGCACCATACTGGAGAATATTCGCTACGGTAAATTAGACGCAACGGAAGAAGAGATTATCTCAGCCTCTAAGATTGTACGGGCACACGATTTCATCGTAGATTTAAAGGACGGTTACAACACCGAAGTCAAAGAGCGAGGCAGCACTTTATCGGCTGGCCAACGTCAATTGATTTCATTTGCGCGGGCGCTTTTAGCGGATCCTAAAATCTTGATCTTGGATGAAGCGACTTCCAGCATTGATACCAAAACAGAGACTTTGCTACAAGATGGATTAGACAAACTCTTGGTTGGACGAACGTCCTTTATTATCGCCCACAGACTATCAACCATCAAAAATTCTGATCGTATTTTCTATATTGACCAAGGTAGCCTGCTGGAGTCTGGTAGTCATGATGATTTGATGGCAGCAAAAGGCGCTTATTACCACTTGTATCAGTCGCAGTTTGATTTACTACGGACGGAGTAAATTTATATTGAATAATTGCATCTCAAATTGCTGGGGTGCAGTTTTTTGTTAAATTTTAAAAAAATATCGTGAAAGTCTTGACAAAATAAAAGGCTCAGGGTACAATAACATTGTAAGTTAGTTCGGAAAACGAACTAAAAAAGATGTTATCACGAATGACCCCGCTTGGACGAAGTACCAGCGCAGAAAGGACAGGATATGGCATATGTATTAGGTATTGATTTAGGGACGAGCTCGCTCAAAGGTTTATTAATGACTGAAAAGGGCGATGTTGTTGGAGCAGCAAGTGCAGCTTACCCGATTTTAACACCGCAAACAGGATTCAGTGAACAGGAGCCAGACCAATGGCTTGAGGCAGCGAAAAAAGTCATCGCAGCGCTGATTCAAAAGACTCCAGACATGACAACCAAACTTCAGGGCATCAGTTTTTCGGGCCAAATGCACAGTTTGGTAGTGCTAGACGAAAATAAACAGTCCATCCGACCAGCTATTCTTTGGAATGATGTACGGACGACCAAGCAATGTCAAGAAATCACAGAAAAAGCAGGCGATTTAGTCCTAGGTCTCACCAAAAACATTGCCCTTGAAGGCTTTACTTTACCAAAAATCCTCTGGATTCAAGAAAATGAATCTGAGAATTGGGAAAAAGTCCGCTACATGATGTTGCCCAAAGATTATTTGGGATTTTGGTTAACAGGAACTTTTGCGACAGATTTCTCAGATGCAGCAGGAACTTTGCTACTTGATATCGCCAAAAAAGAATGGGCGCAGCCAATCTTGGACAATTTCAATATCCCAGTTGAGCGCTTGCCAAAACTCTTTGAATCGCAGGATCAGATTGGTATATTAACGGATGATGTCAAGGCGCTATTTGGCTTTGAGGTTGATGTGCCGGTCTTCGCAGGCGGGGCGGATAATGCGTGTGCGGCTGTTGGGTCGGGTATTATTCAAGATGGTGCAGGCATGTGCTCTATTGGGACGAGTGGTGTCTTCTTATCATTCGAAAACGATGCACTTGCAGATTACCAAGGCAAACTCCATCTCTTTAACCATGCGGCCAAAGGCGATTACTACTCGATGGGTGTGACATTGGCTGCTGGCAATAGCTTGGATTGGTTCAAAAATACTTTCGCAGCAGATCAAAGTTTTCCAGAATTGCTCGGTGGCATTGCTGATCTCAAACCAGGTGCAGATGGTTTGTTATTCACACCTTATATTGTTGGCGAGCGGACACCACATGTGGACAGTCAAATTCGGGGGGCATTTATCGGTATTGATACGCATCACACTTTGACGCATTTTGCTAAGGCGGTGCTTGAAGGGATTACCTTTTCGCTCAAGGATTCCCAAGTGATGATGGAAACAGTTGCTGGTCGTCATTTTGATCGCATCGTTTCTGTCGGAGGTGGTGCAAAAAATCCTGACTGGTTACAGATGCAAGCTGACATTTTCAATGCAACGATTGTGAATTTGACAGTTGAACAAGGACCAGGACTTGGCGCTGCGATGCTTGCTGCCATTGGTGCAGGTTGGTTTGATAACGCTGCTGAAGCTGCGGCAGTCTTTGTCCATTATAAAGATGAGTTCACACCAAACCTTGAACATGTAGCGGCCTATGCCAAACTATATGCCCTTTATTCTCAGGTTTATGGCGTAACCAAAAACCTGAGTCATGACTTATTGGCTTTAAACTAAAATTTATAGATAATTTACTTACTATTTGAGGAGAGAGAAAAGAAAATGACAGATTATAACTCGGCAACCTATCTTGGGAAAGTTGATGCTTGGTGGCGGACAGCTAACTATATCGCTGTTGCTCAAATGTATCTGAAAAACAATCCTTTATTAAAAACAGAAATCCAAAAAGAAGATGTTAAAAATCATCCGATTGGTCACTGGGGAACAATTGCCGGTCAAAACTTTATTTATGCCCATCTTAATCGTGCGATTAATAAATATGACCTCAATATGTTCTACATTGAAGGCCCAGGTCATGGTGGTCAGGTCATGGTTGCCAATTCCTACATTGATGGCAGCTATACTGAAATTTACCCAGAAATCACACAAGATGAAGCTGGTTTCAAACAGTTATGTAAAATTTTCTCATTCCCTGGTGGGATTGCTTCCCACGCTGCCCCAGAAACACCAGGTTCTATCCACGAAGGTGGCGAGTTAGGCTATGCGCTTTCTCACGCAACAGGTGCGATTTTAGACAATCCAGACGTGATCGCAGCGACAGTTATTGGTGATGGTGAAGCTGAAACAGGCCCGCTTGCTGCAGGTTGGTTTTCAAATACCTTCATCAATCCAGTCAATGATGGTGCAGTTTTACCCATTCTTTACCTCAATGGTGGTAAGATCTCGAATCCGACAATCATGGAACGTAAATCGGATGCTGATTTAACCAAATATTTTGAAGGGCTCGGTTGGGATCCGATCTTTGTGTCAGGCACTGATGCGACGCAAGTCCATCCTGTTATGGCGGAAAGATTGGACCAAGCAATTGAAAAAATCAAGGCCATTCAAACAGAAGCGCGAAAAGGCAAAGCAGAAGAGGCAACAATGCCAGCTTGGCCTGTCCTGATCGTTCGGACACCAAAAGGTTGGACAGGACCAAAATCATGGGATAACGAACCAATTGAAGGGGGCTTTCGTGCGCACCAAGTCCCAATTCCAGTGGATGCCCACAATATGGCAAAAATTGATGCCCTCGTTGATTGGTTGAAATCTTATCGGCCAGAAGAGTTATTCGATGAAAATGGGACAATTCGCGATGAAGTCCGTGAGATTTCGCCAAAAGGTGATCGTCGGATGTCAACTAATCCCGTGACAAATGGTGGAATTGATCCGAAACCGATGGTCATCACAGATTGGAAAAAACACGCGCTTGACTTTGAGCCAGGCAGTATTTCAGCGCAAGACATGGTTGAGTTTGGTAAATATGTCAAAGACTTAATCGTGGCTAATCCTGATAATTTCCGTATTTTCGGACCAGATGAAACCAAGTCAAACCGACTAACATCAGTCTTTGATGTGACCAACCGCCAATGGTTGGGGGCTAAAAAAGAAGACTATGATGAATGGGTCTCACCAGTTGGTCGTGTCATTGATGGTCAATTATCTGAGCATCAATGTGAAGGATTCTTGGAAGGTTATGTCCTAACAGGGCGTCACGGATTCTTTGCTAGCTATGAAGCTTTCTTCCGTGTTGTCGATTCGATGATTACCCAACATTTCAAATGGTTGCGTAAGGCTAAAGAACAACCTTGGCGTAAGCACTACCCATCGCTTAACTTGGTCGCAACTTCAACTGTTTTCCAACAAGACCATAATGGCTATACCCATCAAGATCCAGGTCTCTTGACGCATTTGTCTGAGAAGAAACCAGAATTTATCCGGGAATACTTGCCAGCAGATACCAATACCATGTTGGCTGTCATGGCTGAAACTTTGGCATCAGAAGAATTGATTAATTTGATTGTCTGCTCGAAACAACCACGTGCGCAATTCTATTCGACTGAAGAAGCTGAAATCTTAGTTAAAGAAGGCTTGAAAGTGATTGATTGGGCATCAACTGTCGCTGAAAACGAAGCACCTGATTTAGTCATTGCTGCTGCAGGTACAGAGCCTAACTTAGAGGCGCTTGCTGCGGTAACGATTCTTAAAGCGGCTTATCCTGAGCTTAAAATTCGCTTTGTCAATGTCGTTGATTTACTCAAATTGCGCCATCCAAATGTTGATCCACGCGGTTTGACTGACGACCAATTTGATGCTTACTTCACGGCTGATAAACCGGTTGTCTTTGCCTTCCATGGTTATGAAGGCTTGATTCGTGACATCTTCTTTGATCGTCATAACCACAATGTCTTTATCCATGGTTACCGTGAAAATGGTGATATCACAACCCAATTTGATATGCGTGTCTTTAGTGAAATGGATCGTTTCCACTTGGCACAAGATGCCGCAAACGCCGTTTTTGGTGATGAAGCATCAGCATTTTCACAAAAAATGACCGATACCATTAACTTCCACCATGACTACATCCGTGCCAACGGTGAAGATATTCCAGAAGTTGAAAACTGGCACTGGTCTTAATTTAACCTGATTGTTCTAGAGAATTGTAGCCAATCTCAACACCTAACCACTTGTTGATAACTTGATTGCGATACAAATATTGTGCCTCCTTAGCTAATTTTGATAACTAATCAACTGCGATTCTCTATTCAATATTTATTATATAATCTAGGTACTAGACGACATAATGCAAAAGATATGCGTTCCCTGCTGTCAAGGGAGTGCATATTTTTGTTAACCATCAATCGAACCAAGAGTGGATGTTGAGTTTCAAGATTTCACAGGGTGAAATCGCAGAAAGGTAAAAATATGAGTGTAAAAGTCGAAAAGGTTAGCATGGGTGAGGGGAAGACAACCCAGCTAGTTAGAATAGAAAATGAGCGTCTTACAGTTGAATTAGTTGCTTATGGGGCACATTTATATCGTGTCTTGGCTAGGGATAGATATGGTATAGCTGAAAATGTCGTTCTCAATGTGACACCAATTTCAGCATTAGCCACTGATTTACAGTATTTTGGTGCGACCGTAGGCCCAGTCGCTGGTCGAATTAAACAAGCGCAAATTGGCTCACTAAGCTTAGAAGCAAACGAAAATGATAATTCACTCCATAGTGGGTCGCAAGGCTGGTCATTCCAAGAATGGGACTTGGATTGGCAAGAAACAGATGATGAGATTACTGTCATTTTCAGTTATATCGATCATCAATCTGGTTTCCCTGGTCCGATTACGACACAAGTCATTTATCATTTGATTGATGAGTATCTCAGCATTACTTTTACTGGAGAATCACCGGTTGACACCTTTTTCAATCCGACTAATCATGGCTATTTTAATCTTAGTGGTGAGTTGAAAACGGATATTCGACAACAAATCCTTGAAATTTCGGCCGACCATATTTTAGAAACAGATGCTGAGCTGATTCCGACAGGCACATTCTTACCGGTAGCAGAGACGGCCTACGATTTCACCACAGCTATACCATTAGAAAACGCGCTAAACGAGCTGCCAAACGGCTTGGATACAGCTTTTGTTTTTGATGACCATGCGGGTGAAAACCAAGTCACCTTGTACGATGAAGTGAGTGGCAGACGACTGGACGTGATGAGCGAGGCAGGAAGTGTTATCATTTACAGTGCAAGTGGCTGGAATCGCGATACCCAAGTGAATTATCATCCAATGGCTAAAGAACTGGGGTTAGCAATTGAGTTTCAAGAGTTGCCTGATCTACCACATCATCCAGAATGGGGAAGTATCGCACTTCCGCCAGATGAAAAAGTTGCCAAGACAATTCATTATAGATTTGGAGTCAACTAAAATGGTCAAAACAATCATTAGTATTACAGGAGATTATTATCATGAAGGAACGGACACCGATCAGTATCTTCAGCGTGTTTTAAGTTTGCTAGATGAGCCAGTTATCTATGAAAATATCCCTATAGATGCTTTAGCTGAAGCACTTTCTAAAAATCCAGACCTCATGATCCTATCGGTTGAAAATCAACGGACGCCTCGACAAACAGACATAAGTGAATGGCTGACGCCGGAAATAAGTGATTTGATCACGACTTATGTCGATCATGGCGGCAGCTGGCTTGCGCTACACTCAGGTATGTCTAACTATCCGATTGATTCGGGCTATATTCAAATGCTAAAAGGCTATTTTATCCAGCATCCGGAGGCTATGCCGGTCACCTACAAGTGTGATATAGCGGAGTCGCCAAATCAATTTGTTATTCAGGATGAACATTATCAAGTGGGTCTTGTTGATGATTATACGCATATTTTCCTACGGAGTTTTTCGGATGCGGGTGAATCCGTTGCGGGTTGGCGACATTTTTATGGCAGCGGAAAAGTGGCAGGATATGTGCCTGCTCACGATATTGAGGGCATGCTAGATGAGCAAAATTTAAATTTGTTAAAAACGGTTGTCGACTGGCTGCTGAAGCATCAATCAAGTGTCAGGTGGAAACACTACCTCAAAGGGTAAATGGTTATTAAAGCACGGTAACTTGCGGAGGAAATAAGAAGAGGTTGAGAGGATGCAACCTCTTTTTTTGAAGATTGAAAGACTTGAATCGATGAAAATATTAAAATATAATGAAAGTTCGTTGACCGAACTAATAAAAATTGCTATAATATAACCTATAGAGGATTAGACGAGAGGTAAGTAAAATGGTTAAAAAAGCAAATCTAGACGTTGTTAGAGAAAATAATCGAAAGTTAGTTCTACAAACACTGTTCAATTCAGAAAAAACATCGAGAAGTTCGATTTCTAAAGCAGTTGGGTTACAAAAGTCAACGGTCTCATCGATTTTTCTTGATTTGGAAGAAGAAGGTTTTGTTCAAGAATTAGGGATTGGCGAGTCGTCAAATGTTGGTGGTCGCAAACCAAGTATGATACGTTTCAATCGAGCATACGGTTATGTACTAGCTTTCGATATGGGTGTGAGACATCTACGTTATACCATTAATCGCTTGAGTGGCGAAATAATCAGTGATGGTGCGATTGATATTAAATCCAAAAAAGTTGCCACAGTTTTCTCAGAGATGAAAAAGATCATTGAATCACTGGATGTTCAGGATACGATTAAGGGATTAGTTGGTATCGCGATTGCTGTTCACGCACCGGTTTTTAATAACAATATTATTTATAGTCCATTCTTTGAATTTGAAGATTTTGACTTGGTGGGGGAACTGGAAAAATTAACTGATGTCCCTGTTCTAATCGAGAACGAAGCTAATCTGGCTGCGATTTTCTATCGGGACTATCATGTCTATAACGAAGAAGTTGAATATAAAGATTTTATCGCCTTGAATATTCATAATGGGATTGGCGTTGGTATCGTGTGTGAAGGTTATGTTTTTAGAGGGGTTGATGGGCTAGCGGGTGAAGTCGGACGCACCATCGTCTATGATGCAAAAGCTAATCTAACTGGCGATAGAGATTTGCCGAGATTAGAAGACTTGTATTCTGAAAATGCGATTATTGATCGTGTGGCAACGATTAAAAAAGTAGACACTATTTCTCGAGAAGAATTTTTGGAGTTGTTAATTCATCAAGATGCTGAAGTGATGCCACTAATCGAGGAATGGGAGATGGCGATTGCAGCTTTTATCTATAATCTCAATCAACTTTATGCCCCGCAAGCTATCTTTATAACCTCAAGAATCTTTGATACCTGTCCAGAAATTGCTCAAGAAACATTGGTCAATGTTGACCGTTTTAATAGCGTGCATAAGCCTGACCTTATCATCTCTGATTCATCCGTACAAGATGCTTCAATGTTAGGTGCTGTTGCGCTGATTTCAAGATATGTATTGGGGTTACAAGATCATATTTTAAAATTTTCTCTATAAGATTATGCCCAAAGTTTACTTTAGGCTTTTTTTATGACGTGAGTTCAGCCGTAACCCTTTTATAGCAAGTGCTGGATAATTGTAGACAAAATATTTAAAATTTTTATCAAAAAAGTACTTGACAAGATAATTGAAAACGGTTACAATTATCTTTGTAAGTTAGTTCATCAAACGAACTTGTCGTTCTAATCAAATATTTAACTCGCAAAGTCGAGTAGGAGGAAGAAAAAATGGTCTATTTTCCAAATGTAGAGAAAATTCAGTATGAGGGTGTCGACAGTCAAAATCCTTTCGCATTCCGTCATTATAATCCAGAAGAAGTAATCGAAGGTAAAACGATGAAAGAACATCTTCGTTTTGCAATCGCCTACTGGCATACGATGACACAAGATGGTTCAGATCCATTTGGTAACCCAACCAATCAACGTCCTTGGTTTGGTGAAACACCACTTGAAACAGCTAAAAATCGTGTTGAAGCTTTCTTTGAAATCTTGGTCAAACTCGATGCCCCTTACTTCTGTTTCCACGATATTGACATCGCACCAGAAGGCGATACGTTGGAAGAATTCTTCTCAAACTTGGACATCATCACTGACCTCATCAAAGAAAAAATGGCTGAAACAGGGATTAAATTACTTTGGAACACAGCCAACTTGTTCTCAAATCCACGCTTTGTCAATGGTGCAGGCTCATCTAATAATGCGGATGTCTTTGCTTACTCAGCAGCCCAAATCAAAAAAGGCTTGGACATCTCTAAAAAACTTGGTGGCGAAAACTATGTGTTCTGGGGTGGCCGTGAAGGTTACGAATCACTCTTAAATACAGACATGGCACTTGAACAAGACAATATCGCCCGTCTCTTCAAAATGGCGATTGCCTATGGCGAAAAAATTGGTCATAAGCCACAATTCTTGATCGAACCAAAACCAAAAGAACCAACCAAACATCAATACGATTTCGATGCGGCAACAACACTTGCCTTCATCTTGAAATACAACTTGCAAGATGACTTCAAACTCAATCTTGAAGGGAACCACGCGACCTTAGCAGGTCACACCTTTGAACATGAATTGACAGTGGCGCGTATCAATGATGCGCTTGGTTCAATCGACGCCAACCAAGGTGACGTGTTATTGGGCTGGGACACAGATGAGTTCCCAACTAATGTCTTTGATACTACCCTTGTCATGATTGAAATCTTGGAAAACAATGGGATTGCGCCTGGTGGGATTAACTTTGACTCAAAAGTTCGTAGATCATCATTTGCGCCAGAAGATTTGTTCTTAGCTCACATTGCAGGTTTTGATACTTATGCCCGTGGTCTCAAAGGAGCAGCAGCAATTCGTGCAGATAAATTCTTGTCAGATTTGAAAGCCAAACGTTATGCCAGCTACGAAACAGGAATTGGTGCCAACATCATGGCAGACAAGGAAGACCTTGAGAGCTTGACTGAATACTCACTTAAAAATGGTGCAGCAATCACAAATGAATCAAGTCATATTGAACTTGTGAAGTCACATCTTAATGATTATTTGGTTTAAGTCTATATTGCCCAAACATTTATGATTAAATAATGGTAATTTACTGATGATAGAATCTGTCATCAGTAAATTAAAAAAACAAAAGGAAAGCGTTTTCTTTTTAGGGATTGAAAGGATCTTATGATGAAATTGAAGAAAGTTGTCACAGTTGGCTTATTGGCAGCAGCGACTTTGGCTGTATTTACGGCATGTGGGAAAAAAGATGCGTCTAAATCGGATAGCGGAGAGAAGACTTTAACAGTCTGGACTTTTACAGATGAGTTAAAAGAAATTGTCAATGATTATTATCTGCCAACACATAAGGATTTGGGCTACAAGATTAAAGTGGTTTCGATTCCATCTGATCAATATGAAACGAAACTTGACCCAGTCATCAACACTGATAAGGCACCAGACGTGATTGCGCTTGAATCTGCTTTTGTTAAAAAATATGTTGATTCTGGTCAAATGGCTGATTTAGGTAGCATGGATGGGATTAAAGAAGCAAGTAACGACACCTATTCCTATGTTAAAGAAGTTGGGACGTCTGAAGATGGTAAATTACGTGCGCTCGCTTGGCAAGCAGCGCCTGGTGGTTTCTTCTACCGTGCGTCACTTGCTGAGAAATGGCTAGGAACAGGTGATGTTGCAGGTGTTCAAAGTCAAGTGTCAAACTATGCAGATTTTCTGAAAGCGGCAGAAACTGTTAAAGATAAAAGTGGTGGTACAGGCTACATGTTATCTTCTATCCAGGATTTGTACAAACCATTCTTTGGTGTTCGGAAACATGGTTGGGTTGAAAATGATAAATTAGTCCTTGATTCAAGTCTTGATCAACTGATGGACATCTCTAAAGATTTTGTCAGTCAAAAATTGACACAAGATACGGAAGGGCAATCTGAAGCTTGGTTTGCTGGTATGAATGAAAACAAAGTATTTGGCTACAGTTTGCCAACTTGGGGTCTTTCTTATTGGTTGAAACCTAATGCGACATCAGCAGATAAAAAAGTGACAACAGAAGGAGACTGGCGCATGATCCAAGGGCCAACTTCATGGTTCTGGGGCGGTACATGGGCAGGTATTACTGAAAAATCTACCAAAAAAGAAGAAGCTGCTGATTTGATTAAATATATCACAACAGATCCAACTTTCTTGAAAAAATGGACAGAAGACAAAGGTGATTTCGTTTCAAGCCAAAAAGTTGTCAACGAAATCAAAGATACCTATGAAGAAAAATTCCTAGGTGGTCAAAATCATTATGCGGCATTTGCAACTATGGCTGAAAATATCAATGCCAAAATTTTAACAAAATATGACCAAACAATCGAAACTTTATATATTGATAACTGCTTGATCCCTTACTCTAAAGGTGAAAAAGATAAGAAAAAAGCGATTCAAGACTTTAAAGATGCTGTTGCCAACGCTTATCCAGATATAAAAATTTAATACAAAGAAGGAACGGTTGAAAGACCGTTCTAATCTTTGAAGCGATAAGTAGAAGAGGTTTGACGCTGAGCACAGAAAAATAAGTTAATTACGGTAACTCGGTGTTTTCAAACTAACTTAGCACTTTGTGGTTCTCTAACTCTCTTAGCCATTAAGTCATCGCTTCAACATCTTAAAAAAGGAGTCAAGTTATGCAAAATTTTCTTTCAAAATTACCTTTCGGAAAGAAGAGATCTTTAGAGAGCTATAACAATTTTGGCTATGTCTTTCTATTGCCATTCTTTCTTGCCTTTCTAGTTTTTCAACTTTATCCGATCCTTTATACGGTATTTCTCAGCTTTACTGATTTACATGGTTTTGAAACGACCTCAAATATGGTCGGCTTTAAAAACTATCTGTCGATCTTTAATAATGATATGTTTCGTAAATCGGTATCCAATACCTTCATTCTATGGGTGATTAATTTTATACCTCAAATTGGGTTAGCCTTGCTCTTATCAGCGTGGTTTACGAATGTTAAACTGCGTTTAAGAGGAACAGGATTTTTCAAAATTATCTTTTATTTACCCAATATTATCACAGCTGCATCAGTTGCCGTCTTGTTCTACGCCTTGTTTAGCTATCCTTTAGGGCCTATGAATCTCTTGCTCCAAAATGCGCATATTGTGAGTAAACCAATTGCTTTCTTAAGAAGTGAATGGGGGACACGGGCAATTGTTTCTTTCATCCAATTTTGGATGTGGTATGGTCAAACAACCATTGTCTTGGTTGCAGGGATTATGAGTATTGACGAATCACTGTTTGAAGCCGCGATAGTGGACGGGGCAAATGATAATCAAGTCTTTAGATTGATTACACTGCCTCTCTTGAAACCGATTGTTCTTTATACTTTAGTCACTTCTTTAATTGGTGGCCTTCAAATGTTTGATATCCCGTTCCTTTTGACCAATGGTAATCCAAATAATAGTACCTTGACAATGGCGATGTACATTTATAAACAAGCCTTCACAGGCGCTCGTAACTTTAACGTTGCTGCAACGGCATCTGTACTTTTACTCATTATTTCTATTGTATTAAGTACAGTACTTTTCCGCCTTTTCAGTGGGTCAAGCAAGAAAGGGGGGAAATAAACGATGGATAAAGCAGATAAATATAAACGCATCTTAATCTATGTGTTTATGGCAATCTTAACTTTGATGAGTATCTTTCCGTTCTGGGTTGTACTCGTCAATGCGACACGCTCAGCTGAACAAATCCAGCAAGGGTTGTCTATTTTTCCAGGTTCAAACTTAGGTTATAACTGGAACGTTCTCATGGAAAAACAATTTGATATCTTTGGTGGATTCAAAAATAGTTTTATCATTTCAGCATGTTCAACTGTCCTGAGTATCTACTTCTCAGCCATGGCGGCTTACGGCTTAGTGGCTTATAAGTTTAAGGGACGCAAAATTTTATACGCCGGTATATTAGGTCTGGTGATGATTCCAACGCAAATCAGCATGATTGGTTTTTATCAATTTGTGAGTAAAATGAATTTGCTCAATAATTATATTCCATTGATTTTACCTGCGATTGCAAGTCCTGCGACGATTTTCTTCTTCAAGCAATACTTGGAAACAATTTATCATCCAGATTTACCGGATTCAGCTCGACTTGATGGTGCGGGAGAAATTAAGATTTTCCACCGGATTATTTTGCCACTTATGACGCCAGCGATGGCCACGATGTCTATTTTTGCTTTTGTAAGCTCGTGGAATAATTTCCTGATGCCCTTGATTTTGATCAATGACACAGATAAGTATACTTTGCCGATGCTCATTCAACTCTTGAAAACGGATATGTACCGGACAGAGTTTGGTAGTATGTATCTTGGTATCTCGCTGAGTATCGCACCATTGCTCATTATGTATTTCATTCTATCTAAATATATTATTCGTGGCGTTACAGCAGGTGGTATCAAAGGATAGAAATTTTAAGTGGTAGCAGTTGCGAGTATGACAACATCTGTAGGATTCGATATTGTTTCAAAATGCTGAACACGACGTGATTTAACAAAATAAAAAATAACTCATAAGACTTTGAGCGGACAAAGATTGCGAATGACCCTGCTTGGACGAAGCGCTAGCGTAGGTCAAGTTTTAAGATTTCGCTAAGTGAAATCGCAAAAAGAGGAGATAGAAAATGAAGATTCAAAACCCTGTCTTACCAGGATTTAACTCAGATCCGTCAATCATTCGCGTTGACGATACTTATTATATTGCGACATCAACATTTGAATGGTTCCCAGGTGTCCGGATTCATGCATCAAAAGATTTAGTACACTGGAATTTGGTAGCACATCCATTGTCAACTGTTGAATTGCTTGATATGCGTGGTAATCCAGCATCTGGTGGGATCTGGGCGCCTGATTTGTCCTATGCTGACGGCCGATTTTGGCTTGTTTACACCGATACTAAGATTACAGATGGCTCATTTAAAGATATGACCAATTACTTGACCACAGCAACTGAGATCACAGGACCATGGTCTGCTCCGATTAAGCTCAATGGGGTTGGCTTTGATGCTTCACTATTTCATGACGATGATGGTCGTAAATATCTCATCCAACAAACTTGGGACCATCGTGAGTATAAACACGCCTTTGATGGTTTAACCTTGACAGAATATGATGCCGAGGCTGAGCGACTCTTACCCGAAACAGCTCGCACAGTTTATCGTGGGACGGCTGTTAAGTTAGTCGAAGGTCCGCATATTTATAAAATGAATGGCTATTACTACATTTTTGCGGCACAAGGTGGGACTGTTTATACACATGAAGAAGTGGTCGCGCGTTCGAAAACTTTGGACGCTTTATCATTCGAAACGCAACCTGGTGAAGTTTTTCTGACAAACTTTGACACACCTTTTAACTATATCCAAAAACAAGGTCATGGTGGCTTAGTGGACACGCCTTCAGGTGAATGGTACTATGCTTCCTTATGCGGGCGACCTTGGAATCATCCAAATGAAAGCATCACAGATCCACGTGGTTGGTGTACTTTAGGACGTGAAACGTCTATCCAAAAAGTCGAGTGGGATGAAGCAGGATGGCCTCATATCGTGGGTGGTCATGGTGGCACGACGGAAGTTGACGCACCCAAAGATGCGATTTTTACAGCAGCACCTGAAAATCACAATCAATACAACACATTTGATGGCTCAAAATTGGATATTAACTTCAATACCTTACGTGTGCCGTTTGATGCCAAAATGGGAAACATCAATGATGAAGTACCTGGTCATCTTCGTCTCTATGGTCAAGGCTCTCTTGAGAATTTCTTTGACCTGTCATTGGTGGCAAGACGCTGGCAAGTCTTTAACTTCAACGCTGAAACGAAAGTTAGATTCAAACCAACAAGTTATCAAGCTATGGCTGGTTTGACCAACTATTATAATGATAAACATTATTCATGGATTTTCATCACTTGGAATGAAATCAATGGTGCCGTCATTGAAGTTGCGCAGAATAATCGGGGCAACTATACCTCATTTCTTAAAGATGATGCCATCAAGATTCCAGAAGGAACAGACTATGTTTGGTTCCGGACAAAAGTACGCAAACAAAGCTATACTTATGAGTATTCCTTTGATGGTCAAACGTACCTTGAAATCCCTGTCGTTTTGGATGCAGCCATTCTTTCAGATGATTATGTCAATCAAACCATGGGTGGTTTCTTCACAGGTGCCTTTGTAGGTCTAGCAGCAGTAGATTATGCTGGCTATCGCACACCTGCTGATTTTGATGAATTCAAATATGAAGAACTACCAGACACTGATGTAAAAGAGATCTTTGCGCCAGGATTAAGATAAACCAACGTATTGTTTCTTCAACTCCTACCAAATTATTTTACAAGAAGTGAGGGCTATCTCCGGGTAGCTCTCACTTTTTGACCAATGGATTGAAAATCCGACAAATTCAGAAAATGAAATAGTAAGCGAGAGATGAAGCGTGCATTTTAAAAACGATATACTTTTGTTTGAAAAAGTGTATAATAAACCTATCTGATTTAAGTCTTTTGAGACTTAATTAATCATTAAGAAACATAAAAGGAGTACCAAACCATGAACAATTTCAGAATGTACGTCCCAACGGATATCCGTTTCGGTAAAGACCGTTTAAATGAATTACCAGAAGTTCTAGCCTCCTATGGGAAACGAGTCTTACTAGCCTATGGTGGTGGCTCAATCAAACGTTTTGGACTCTATGATAAGGTTGTCAACCTTCTTGAAAGCAATGGCTTTCAAATCGTTGAATTGACAGGCATTGAACCTAATCCAAAGATTGGCTCAGTTCGTGAAGGGGTAAAACTCATCCGTGAGCATGCCTTAGATGTCATTTTAGCAGTCGGTGGCGGTTCTGTTGTGGATGCCGCTAAAGTCATTGCGGGTGGTGTCTACTATGATGGTGACGCTTGGGATCTTGTCGAAGACAGTAGCAAGATAGGCAAAGCTACCCCAATCGTTGATATCTTGACCCTTGCAGCGACAGGCACAGAAATGAACCGCAATGCTGTCATTTCAAACCCAGAACGCAATGAAAAGCTAGGCACAAGTGGCTGGGAGTTGTTACCAAAAGTCTCTTTCTTAGATCCAACCAATACCTTTACGGTGCCTGCCAGTCAGACAGCCGCAGGTGCTGCTGATATTCTAAGTCACCTCTTTGAGCAGTATTTTAACCGAACAGCCGGCGTGACCGTTCAAGACAACATCGCCGAAGGCTTGATGAAAGCTGTCATCCAACATGCACCAACTGCGATTCAAACGCCAGATGACTACAGCGCCAGAGCTAACATCCTCTGGGCCTCAACCCTCGCTTTAAACGGTATCCCAGGAAACGGACGTGCAGGTGGCTGGACCTGCCATCCCATCGAGCACGAATTATCCGCCTACTATGATATTACCCACGGCATTGGTTTGGCCATCCTAACGCCACGTTGGATGTCCTATTGTCTAGAACACGATGCAACGACAGTTGCGAAATTCGCCCAATATGGCCGCAACGTCTGGCATCTCGAAGGCGAAGATGACACCGTCGCCCACCAAGCTGTCAAAGCGACTCATGACTTCCTCAAATCCCTAGGCATCCCCATGACCTTGCCAGAAGTCGGCATCACGACCGATGAGCTGGTCCCAGAGATGAGCGCCCAAGCTGTGCGCCACGGTCATCTAACTCAAAATGCCTATGTCTCACTTGATAATGAAGATGTGGCTGAAATCATCCGTGCTTCATTTGTAGAGATGACTGATTTCTAAACTCAGAAAAAACGTTTGAAATGCTTGAATTAACAAGGGTTTTCAAACGTTTTTTGAGTTGTTGCATTATGTTTGACAAACGAAAATGTTAGCAGTATAATTGTTATCGAACTAATAGTTATGCAGCTAACAATATAAGGAAGAGGTCAAATGAAAAAAGAGAATATCGGGGCAGAACTACGAGAGCTGAACATCTCGCTGTTGCGTCACCTGGCCAAAAATAAAGCTAAGCCCAACAAGGAAAAGCCTGACTGTCCAGATGAAACCCGCGGTCTACAGGTCTGGGTCATCGATTATTTGATTAAGCATCAAGATGAAGACGTCTTTCAAAGAGATCTAGAAAAAGAATTTGTGATGCGCAGACCTACGGCCACTAATTTTATCAAGAAAATGGAGCAGGCAGAGCTCATCAGACGCGAACCTGTTGCCTATGATGCCAGACTAAAGAAGATCATCCTAACGGACAAAGCTTTCAAACTACAAGCTGGGATGATGGCGAAAAAGCAAGAATTTGAAACGCTTCTGCGTGATGGTTTATCAGATGAAGAGATTGTTCAATTCATCACAACGATTCAAAAAATTAAACACAATTTACGTGAGCAGTGATGACTTAATATGAGATTAATCGTTTGTTCACACTCAAAATCGTCATTTCAATAACATAAAGGAAGTAAACATGCTTAAAATCTTAAAAAAAATCACTGGAAAAGAGCTCAGATACGTCGGTATCAGCTTGATTTTCATTGTCATCCAGGTGTATTTAGACCTTAAATTACCGGATTACATGAGCAAAGTGACCAAATTAATCCAAGAAAAAGGCACAACCGTGTCGCAAATCTTTGATGAAGGTCGCTGGATGGTCCTCTGTGCCTTTGGCTCACTCGTCGCCGCAGTCATTGTCGGCTTCTTTGCTGCCAAGGTAGCCGCTGGCTTATCACGGACGCTGCGTCATGATGTCTACCATCAAGTCTCAGAGTATTCAATGGCTGAAATCAACCAGTTTTCAACTGCCAGCCTGATTACCCGTTCGACCAACGACATTACTCAAGTCCAAATGATCGTGGCTATGGGGCTACAACTCAGTATCAAAGCACCGATTACTGCCGTTTGGGCTATCATGAAAATTGCCAACAAATCATGGGAATGGACGACTGCTTTAGGTGCTGCTGTTCTCTTCCTTCTCGTCATGATCAGTATTATCGTGACGCTTGCCATGCCACGCTTCAAGATTATCCAAAAATTAACGGATAAACTAAATTCCGTGACCCGTGAAAACCTGACTGGGATTCGTGTGGTCCGTGCTTATAACGCTCAAAAATATCAAACTGATAAATTTGAAAAAGCCAACGACGATATTACGTCAACCAACCTCTTCATTCAACGCGCAATGGCCTTCATGATGCCCATGATGTCTCTTGTGTCATCTGGCCTGTCAGTTGCCGTTTACTTGATTGGTGCGACCATTATTAAAGCTGCAAGCGTTGGGACACCTGCTAATTCACCTCGGATCAATCTCTTTTCAGACATGGTCGTGTTCACGTCTTATGGAATGCAAGTTGTGATGGCCTTTATGATGTTGACCATGATTTTCATCATGTTCCCGCGTGCCAATGTCTCTGCTGGTCGGATTAATGAAGTCATCGATACCGCCTCAAGCATTAAAAACGGGACAAAAGATGGTTCAGCAGCTAAAGAAGTTGGGACTGTCGAGTTTAAGAACGTCTATTTCCAATACGCTGATGCCTCTGAACACGTTCTTGAAGGTGTTTCTTTCAAGGCCAATAAAGGCGAAACGGTTGCCTTCATCGGCTCAACCGGTTCTGGTAAATCAACATTAATCAACCTCATCCCGCGTTACTATGATGTGACAGCCGGTCAAGTCTTGGTTGATGGCGTCAATGTTAAGGAATATACAGAAGAAGCCTTGCACGATAAAATGGGTTTCATCCCGCAAAAACCAGTGATGTTTAACGGAACGATTCGGTCAAACTTGGCCTTTGGGACTAATGCTCATGGTGACATGAGTGATGAAGACTTAATGGCAGCTGCACGGATCGCCCAAGCTGAAGAATTTATACTGAAAAACCCTGAAGGCTTAAACGCTGAAGTATCTCAGGGTGGTCTTAACCTGTCCGGTGGTCAAAAGCAACGGCTAGCGATTGCTCGTGCCATTGCCCGCAAGCCTGAAATTCTCGTCTTTGATGACAGTTTTTCAGCTTTGGACTATAAGACTGACCGTGTCTTACGCGATACCTTGAAACGTGAAACAGCAGAAACGACGAAACTGATTGTTGCCCAACGGATTGGCACGATTATCGATGCCGATCAAATTATTGTTTTGGATAAAGGGAAAGTCGTGGGTCGTGGGACACATGATGAGTTGATGGCTAGCAATGAAGTCTATCAAGAAATCGCCTATTCACAACTGTCTAAGGAGGAATTAGCCTAATGCCGACAACAAAAAATACACCTAAAAAATCTAATGGCGGTGGCTTTGGACCAGGTCGTGGCTTAGGTCGCGGAGGTGAAAAACCCAAAGACGTCAAAAAAGCCTTGGGCGACTTAGCGAAATATGTCAAACCTTGGTATCCGGCGATTCTTGTCGCAGCCATCGCTGCCTGTGGTGGTGCTTATCTGACCATTATCGGTCCTGATCGCCTATCTGAAATTACTAATAAAATCATGGCTGGTTTGAGAGCCAGCTTCATCCCCAAAGGCATGCCAGGTCATGGCGACATTGATATGAAAGCCATTACGGCGATTGGTGTGACTTTGATTGCCTTCTACTTGGGTTCAGCGCTTTTGAGTTACACCCAAGGTTTCATCATGGCGACTGTAACCCAACGGACATCTAAGAAACTACGTCAAGATATTTCGACGAAAATTAACAAATTACCTTTGCGCTACTTTGATAGTCATCCTTATGGCGATACTTTGTCGCGCGTGACAAATGACGTGGATGCGATCAGCCAAGCCCTTAACCAATCCGTTGGGAGTTTGGTTTCAGCCTTGACGCTCTTCTTTGGCACGATCATCATGATGTTTAAAACCAACGTTGAAATGAGTCTGACTGCTATTGCCACAACGGCGATCGGCTTTGGCTTAATGATGCTCATCATGACTAAGTCACAAAGATTCTTTAACGCCCAACAAAACGGCCTCGGCGAGGTTAATGGTTTTGTGGAAGAAGTTTACACGGGTCATAATATCGTGAGAGTGTCCAATGCGGACAAGTCTAAACAAGATGAGTTCGATGAAATCAATGAACGCCTTTATAACTCAGTTTGGAAATCTCAATTTCTGTCAGGCTTGATGATGCCACTCATGCAATTCATCGGTAACTTTGGTTACGGCGCTGTCTGTTTGGTTGGGGCGATTTTAGCCATCGATGGTAAAATCGAGTTTGGCGTGATCGTAGCCTTCATGATTTATATTCGTTTGTTCACTCAACCCTTGACACAAATCGCCCAAGCGGTGACCTCAATGCAATCAGCAGGCGCAGCTTCTGAGCGGATTTTCACATTCCTTGCGGAACCTGAATTAGAAGACGAAACGGGTAAGGCAACGACATTGGTCAACCCTAAAGGGGCTGTTGAATTTAAAAACGTTCATTTCGGCTATAACGCTGATCGTGTCATCATCAATGACTTCTCAGCCAAAGCTGAACCTGGTCAGAAGATTGCCATCGTTGGGCCTACGGGCGCTGGTAAATCAACCATGGTCAACTTGCTCATGCGTTTCTACGATATTGATTCTGGTCAAATCATCATTGATGGGACACCGATTAAAGAGGTGACGCGTGAAGCGGTCCACGATCAGTTTTCAATGGTCTTACAAGACACGTGGTTGTTTGAAGGGACAGTGAAAGAAAACTTGATCTATAATCAATGTGATATCACGGATGAACAGGTTGTTGCTGCTGCTAAGGCAGTTGGTGTCGATCATTTTATCAATACCTTACCAAATGGCTATGACTCAGTCTTGAAAGACGCTGATGAATTATCAGTTGGTGAACGTCAGCTCTTAACCATTGCCCGTGCGCTCTTGAAAAATGCACCAATGTTGATTCTTGATGAAGCGACATCATCAGTAGATACGCGGACTGAAGAATTGATCCAAAAAGCCATGGATAAACTCATGGAAGGTCGGACAAGTTTTGTCATTGCCCACAGACTGTCTACCATCAAAAATGCTGACTTGATTCTCGTCATGAAAGACGGCGATATCATCGAAAGTGGCAACCACGAAGCCTTGCTTGCACAAGGTGGCTTCTATGCTGATTTGTACAATTCACAGTTTGAAAGCGTGGCTTAAGATAAAAATCGAAAACATTAGTTTGGACACTTGTCTGAGCTAATGTTTTTGTAATCACACGAATATTAAATGATTTTGTTATAATAAATAGATGAATGAATAAAGAAAGTGATGGTATCAGTGATGGAAAACCTAGTGAATTTTAGAGATTTGGGTGGCTATCAAAACCGAGAGGGGAAAAAAGTAGTATCTGGCAAGGTTTTAAGATCAGCCCAACCTGTTGGATTGGCTGAAGCAGACAAAAATATATTAGTAAACAATTACCAACTCAAGAAAATCATAGATTTCAGATCTCAAAAAGAAGTTGTTGAAAAACCAGTTGATACCTTATCGGGTGTGGCTTATCTGAATATTGATCTGATGAAAGATATCAAATCAGGCACAGCCAGCCTAGAAGATTTACTGAAAAATCCGACGACTGCAGAAGTTGACCAGGCAATGCAGCATGTTTATGGTGAACTGGTCATGGACAAAACCAGTCAAAAAGGCTATGCCAATTTTCTAAATCAGATTATCGCGCAAGAAAATGGTGCGGTACTCTTCCACTGTTTTGCTGGAAAAGATCGCACAGGCGTTGGCGCAGCGCTTGTCCTGAGCCTTTTAGGCGTTCGCAAAGCTGATATTCTGCATGATTATCTGCTGACAAACACCCAAAGGCAAGCGGGAAATCAAAAGATGAAAACTGCCGCCGCAGCACAAGGCATGAGTGATGAGCAACTTTTAGCTTTAGATAGGTTACTGTCGGTTGATGAGATTTACCTCAATCATGCTTTTGCTAACATAAGCGAGTACTATGGGACAATGCAAGCCTATGCGACTGAGGCGCTGGATTTTGAGATAGACAAGCAAGACTATTTGCGTGAGTTGCTGTTATGGGGATGAGAAAGTGACAGATGTATAAGGGATGACTTCTGACGATTATAAAAAATAATTTTATTTTTGAAAAGAACTAATAAGGTGCTGCCTTTTCCTACGAATTGCTTAATGTGCTATTCTATGCTGTTGAAGATCTTGTAGATAATGATTTTATAAATGAACATGTAAAAGGAGCAATGGACATTGATGAAAGGCAGTTACGAGAAATTGCCAATACAACATTAGCAAAATTATAATGATTATCGTAAAGTTTTTTGAAATACATTTGAGGTGAAAGTAATGGACAATTTATCTTTTGAAAAAATTTGGGAAGATGTATTTATGTTTGAACTTGAAATTTCTGTCGAAAATAAGTATGGTTCATTTAAAAAGACTTGTTATCTTCAAAATGATTCGCTAGTAGAATTCTCTAAAATGATTTCAGATTTTCTCCATTTACCTAGTAAAAGTAAGGAGATAAAGTGGGGAGATATTTTAGATAACGAGCTTAGTGAGTGTGTATTTACGATTTTTCCAATAGACAGTAGTGGTCATATTGTGATGAAAGTCTTTTTAGTACAGATTGATGACGATAACAAAAATGAAAGTGCCTTATATATACAAACTGAGTTAGGCTTGCTAGAGAATTTTGGAAAAAATGTATTAGGATATTTAGAAAATGTTGGTAGGAAGGTCAGCTTGAATTAAGTGTAGAGAACTCTATCAAAACTGAATAGATTGATTTATATCTTACCTTGGAGGAGAACTTTAAATGTTTAATCTCTATAATGATAAAGAATTCAGTGCAGTAAGTGAATTTGTTTTGTGGATTGAAGATAGTTATATTGAGTTAATGGATAATTTTGAAATTTCAACTTTTATATTGGACTTAGTGGGTATTGTGACAGTTCAAGGAAAAGGTTTTGACGAATTAATAGATGCAGCAATTTACCCAGAATGGAAAGATATTCAGCTAAAGTTTTCGAATGATGATTTATATCATCAATTAATACAGTTTGTTAATTTTTACCATTCGGAATATGAATTTGACATGTCGTTACTATTGAAATTGCTTAATAATTCTCAAAATAGGAAGATGTTTGAAAAGATATTAGAAAGTAAAATTTAAGATGTAGTGTTAAATAGGTGAAACGATGAAACTATTATATTCAGACGTAGAATTCACTGCAATAAGTGACTTTACAATATGGGTTGGCAACCAAAATTTGTAGTTTTGGGAAGATGATGAGCTGTTTGGCATCAGAATATTTTTAATTAATTTAGGGTGTAGAGGTATTTTAGATGATGTAGAAAAAGCGGATTATCTTCTGGATGCCGCAGTCTATCCTGAGTGGAAACAGATACAGAAAAAATCCCCAAATGATAATTTATATGACCAACTAATACAGTTTGTCAAATTTTATCAGTCAGATTTCGGCTTTGATATGAGCCCTTTAATGACTATTTTGGAACAGGAAGAAATCAAAGAAGAATTTGACAAAAGGCTAAAAAACTCATAGAGATTGCAAAAAAAGTAAAAACCCACTTTACAATCCACAACTTTTGCGCTACAATAAATCTGTAATAAAAATAACAAAAATATAATCATTGTTAGATGAGGCTCCTATACTGGAAATATGCTACTGCCGCGAAATGTCGAGAGACGCCAAGCTGGTCAAACAAAATAAATCGTGAAGGTTTATTTCAATGTAGCTAGAAAATTTTCTTACGCCGTATAGTGCTAAAGTTCAACGATAGGCTAATGTGCGCAGATAAATGATCGAGGAATCTTGTGCACCAACTTATTGTTGGTGTGCGGATTCCTTTTTGTTTGACCTGATTATTTCGACAGTTTAAGCTTGGCCAGCTAGACAAATCGAAACAGTCAGATCAAACAAGGCCACCTGCCATCAAAGCCGTTTATGAAACTTAATTGAATACAATGGTTCAACGAAAGAAGAAGGTATTCATGAGCGTTAAGCACCGTAAAAACTTAGTGAAATAGGCAAAGACGCTTTGGCGTCTGCATATTTTATCTAGTTTTCTAGGTGTTGCTCAAGATAAACCGGATTAAGAGGTCTGAAAATGGAAAAAAAAGACAAAAGCGTTTGAATTACAAAAACTCGCCCTTCAAGCAACACAACAGTTGTTTGGCGACTACCAAACAACACGAGATGGTTTGGGCACAGCAGATGCCGAGGCGCGTCTGGATACTTATGGCATGAATATCGTGGCATCACAAAAACCGTTGCCCGCTTGGAAAATCTGGCTCAATGCGCTCAAAGATCCCTTTGTTATCGTCTTGATCTTGCTCGCCATCGTGTCGTTCGTTACGAATGACATCGAGGCGGTTATCGTCATGAGTCTGATGGTTTTATGTTCAGTTTCGATCAGTTTCTACCAAGAATATACCAGCCAAAAAACCAGTATCAATCTCCGTGAGATGATTAAAAATACAGCAGCTGTCATCCGTGATGGCGAGCGCCAAGAAATCCCCATGGATGAAGTTGTACCAGGTGATATCGTCAAACTCCACACTGGTGACATGATTCCAGCTGATGGTGTTCTGCTCGATTCCAACGACTTGTTTATCAACCAGAGTTCACTCACAGGTGAGTCACTCCCTGTTGAAAAACTCCCTTTAACTGATGAAAACCGTGCCGAAAATGCCGATAAACCAGCAGTTGACCTGCCTAACCTCCTCTTCATGGGAACAGATGTCCTAAGTGGTCAAGGCACCATTCTCATCTTGAAGACTGGGAAAGAAACCTTCTTCGGAGACATCGCAAAGAGTGCCACAGGCAGTAAAGCTGAAACGGCCTTCGAAATTGGTCTGAAACGCGTCAGTGCCCTACTCTTGAAGATGATCGCCATTTTATTTCCCATCGTCTTCATTCTCAACGTCATTACCAAGCATGATGTCAATAATGCCTTTTTCTTCGCCATTGCCGTGGCGGTTGGTTTGACACCTGAAATGCTGCCGATGATTGTCAATTCAAATCTGGCCAAGGGCGCGCAAAAACTCGCCAAGGAAAAAGTGATCGTCAAGAAACTGTCTGCCATCCAAAATCTGGGTGCCATGGACATCTTGTGTACGGATAAAACAGGGACGATCACTGAAGACCGTGTCGTCCTCATGCACTATGTCGATCCTTTCGGTAACGAAAACGAAGACGTTCTCAACTACGCTTACCTCAACTCTAAGTACCAAACCGGCTGGCGTAACCTCATGGATGTCGCTGTGCTAGATTACTTTGCGAGTAAGAAAAAGACCCTACCTTTTGAAACTGTCAGCAAGATTGACGAAATTCCCTTCGACTTTTCACGTCGGAGACTATCTGTCGCGCTGTCACTAGCTGATGAACGTGTCATGATTACCAAAGGTGCCGTTGAAGAAATGGCTGAGGTTTGTGCCTCAGTCCTTGTCAATGGTGAAAAAGTTGCCTTAACGCCTGAACTCATTGAGCAAATGAAGGCTGTTAATATTAAGATGAATCAGGATGGCATGCGCGTGATCACTGTGGCGCAAAAAACGATTGAGAGTGATACAATTCGCATCTCAGATGAAAACAATCTGACCATTCTTGGGTTTATCGGCTTCCTCGATCCAGCCAAAGAATCAGCCATTACGGCTATCTCATCTCTCCATGCTCACGGCGTAACGGTTAAAGTCCTGACAGGTGACAATGCCATCGTCGCCCAAAAAGTCTGTGCAGATGTCGGCATTGATGCCGAACACTACCTCTTGGGTAGCGATATCGATGGTATGAGCGACACTGAGCTGACTGAGCAAGCAGAAAATCTGCATCTCTTTGCCAAACTCAACCCCATGCAAAAAGAGCGCGTTATCAGCCTGCTTAAGAAAAAAGGTCATACCGTTGGATTTATGGGAGATGGCATTAATGACGCCCCTTCTTTGAGAACGGCAGATGTTGGTATCTCAGTCGATACGGCAGCGGATATCACAAAAGACGCCAGCACTATTATCCTACTTGAAAAGAGCCTCCAGGTCTTGGAAATCGGCGTTCAAGAAGGCCGTAGCGTCTTCATTAACATGATGAAGTACATCAAAATTACCCTCAGCTCTAATTTTGGTAACGTCTTTTCGATTTTGATTGCCAGTGCCTTCCTCCCCTTCCTTCCAATGCTTTCAATGCAACTTCTCGTGCAAAATCTCATCTATGATATCGCCCAACTGGCCATTCCTTGGGACAATGTCGATCAGGAAGAAATCGAAAAACCTGTCACTTGGAACATGAAAAACTTACTGCACTTTACTTTTTTGATTGGACCAGTCAGCTCTATCTTCGATGTCCTTACCTTTATCCTGCTTTATTTTGGTTTCCACTATAATACTGTTGCGAGCCAAGGTGCCTTCCAAAGTGGCTGGTTTATCGTGGGTCTCATTACGCAAACATTGGCCTTGCATATCTTGCGGAACATAAAAATCCCCTTTATCAAGAGCAATGCCAGTTTCCCAGTTTGGTTTGCAACGACAGGTGTCTTCGTCGTAGGTGGTATCTTGAGCTTAACCTCTATCGGTCATTTCTTTGACCTGAGCCTGCTACCTATCACTTACTGGATGATCTTCCCATTCATTATCATTGGCTATCTTGTGACCCTGCAGTTTGCTAAGATGATCTATCAAAAAAACACCTAAATCTTTATTATCAACCATTAATTTGATATAATAAGCATTGAAAATAAATTTTGAAAAAGAAATCAAGAGGAATATTTAACATGTCTAAAATCTTAGTTTTTGGTCACCAAAATCCTGATACAGATGCCATCGGTTCATCTTATGCTTTCGCTGAATTGTCACGCTTGCGTGGTCTTGACGCAGAAGTTGTGGCCCTTGGTGAGGTCAACGAAGAAACAGCTTTTGCTTTGGACTACTTTGGTGTCACAGCACCACGCGTGGTCACATCTGCTAAAGCAGAAGGTGTTGACACAGTTATCCTGACTGACCACAACGAATTCCAACAATCTATCTCAGATATCCGCGACGTGACAATCATGGGTGTTGTTGACCATCACCGTGTGGCAAACTTCGAAACAGAAGCACCATTGTTCATGACTTTGGAGCCTGTTGGTTCAGCCTCATCTATCGTTTACCGTCAGTTTAAAGCTGAAGGTCGCGAGTTGCCAAAAGCAACAGCAGGCTTGCTCTTGTCAGGTTTGATTTCAGATACTTTACTTCTCAAATCACCAACGACACACCCAACTGACTTTAAAGTCGCTGAAGCATTAGCTGAGATCTCAGGTGTTGACCTTGAAACTTACGGTCTTGCCTTGCTTAAAGCCGGTACTAATTTAGCAACTAAATCAGCAGCAGAACTCATTGACATCGATGCGAAAACATTCGAGCTTAATGGCAACGCTGTTCGCGTGGCGCAAGTCAACACCGTTGATATCGCTGAAGTTCTGGAGCGTCAAGACGAAATCGAAGCAGCAATCAATGCAGCTATCGCAGCAAATGGCTACTCTGACTTTGTTTTCATGATTACTGATATCGTGAATTCAAACTCAGAAATCCTGGCTTTAGGTCAAAACATTGGCAAAGTAGAAGCAGCCTTTGACTTCGAACTGAAAAACAACCATGCTTTCCTTGCAGGTGCGGTATCACGCAAGAAACAAGTCGTACCTCAATTGACTGAGTCGTTTAACAAATAAGAATAGAAGAAAGTGGTGATGAGCCACTTTTTTGCTGTTTTGGAAAACTTTTGCTACAATTAATTTACAAACGTAAACGTAGAAAGAGAAGAAAATTTGGCTAAAAAATCTAAAATCGCAAAATTCAAGAAACAACAAGCGCTCGTTGCACAATATGCTGAACGCCGTCAAGCTTTAAAATCAGCAGGAGACTTAGAAGGCTTGCGTCAACTGCCCATCGACAGTAACCCCAATCGCTTAAAGAACCGTGACTTGCTGGATGGTCGCCCGCATGCCTACATGCGTAAATTTGGGATGAGTCGGATTAACTTTCGCAAGTTAGCCTATCTAGGCCAAATCCCGGGAGTCAAAAAAGCCAGCTGGTAATGGCTTAAAATAGTCTTACTTGTGGTCAGAACTATTGGCGCATATTAATTGACCTTTAAAAAAATCCTGAAATGCTCAGGATTTTTTTGGTAGGACAAAATAGGCATCATTGATGATGTTGACGAAAACAGGCATTTGGTAGAAATCACTGAGGATTTCTTCGGTCAAGATTTCGGGTGGTGTGCCGTGGTTAAAGACTTGGCCGTCACGTAAAAGCAAGACTTTTTTGAAATCAGAAGTGATTTCATCAGGATGATGGGTGATATAAAGTAAGGTCGGACCATTCTCTAGTTGTGTAATGTTGTGGAGTTTTTCAAGCAGACGTTCCTTGGCAAAAAGGTCTAGACCGCTAGTGGCTTCGTCTAGAATCAAGATTTCAGGGTTAATCATCAAGCTTCTAGCGATCAGCAGAAGCTGTTTTTCACCTTGAGATAAGGTACCATAGATGCGACCAATCAATTGGTCAGCGCCAATTTGGCGCATGAGGCCTCTCGCTTCGTCTAAATCTGTATCTGAAAAAGCGCGATAGAGCATAGATGCGTTATAGCGTCCAGTCAGAACGAGGTTCTCGGCACGATATCCGGTCTAAACCGTTCGGCAATGAAAGAACCCACGATGCCAATCTTAGCACGAAGTTCAGGGATGCGATCAACGCCAAATCGAGTGCCAAGGACAGTCAACTCACCATTTGTCTTCCAATTTTCTGCCATGATCAGTTTTAAGAGGCTAGATTTACCTGAGCCATTCAGACCTAAAATGACCCAATGTTCATTTTTTTCAACTGTCCAGTTAATATTTTTTAAGATAACTTGCTGATTTCTGACAAAATGGACATTTGTCATTTCAATGATTGACATATTTCACCACTTTCAACACTAATTTCGTGCGCTAACTACTATCATTCTTATTTTAATTATTATACAATAATATCAAGGAGAATAACAAGATGAAATGGTCGTTACAAGAACTAAATAAAAAACATTCTGTCGAGTTTGAGACAGCCTTTGATTTGAAGCAAGAGTTGACATCTCGAGAGCCTGAGATTTTAGATGTTTCTGAAGTCGTGGTTAATGGTCGTGTAGATGCAGATGGTGGTATCTATAGTTTGGACTTTACAGCAGATTATACGCTGACCATGCCCTCAAGTCGGAGTTTGGCACCTGTAGAAGTACCGATGACTTTGACAGTGTCAGAGTTGTTTGCAACATCGGAGTATTTTGAAGCCAATCAGGCTGATTTGGATGCAGACATGCTCTTTATCCTAGATAAGGACTTGATTGATTTGGCAGAATCAGTGGCGGATAATATCTTACTAGAAATTCCTTTGCGTGTTTTAACGGATGAAGAAAAACAATCAGATGAACTACCTTCTGGATCAGCTTGGCAAGTTTTGTCGGAAGATGATTATGCGGCATTACAGGTTAAAACAGCGTCGGAAGTTGAGGAAAAATCACCTTTTTCTCAACTCGATGGTTTATTTGATTAAGCGTCGATTGTTAAAAAATGCGAAGATTGCCCCATTTCTCAGGGCTTTTTTGAAAATGGATATATCAGACGTTTGTCAAAAAAATTTTTTTGCACTAAAATGTTAGAATTTCAGACTTTTAGGCTTGAATATATATTAAAATTATATTATAATTAATTATTATAAAGTATAAATTTTGTAAGATTCGATAGGAGAATGGTCAATGACACAAGCAAACTTTGGTGTGGTCGGCATGGCAGTGATGGGACGCAACCTAGCGCTCAACATTGAGTCACGTGGATACACAGTCGCAATTTTCAATCGCTCAAAAGAAAAAACGGAAGATGTGATTGCTTCGCATCCAGACAAAAATTTCGTACCGAGCTATGATATTGCGTCATTTGTTAACTCGATTGAGAAACCGCGTCGTATTATGTTGATGGTTCAAGCAGGACCAGGAACAGACGCAACGATTCAAAATCTCTTGCCGCATTTGGATAAGGGAGACATTCTGATTGATGGCGGGAATACCTTCTATAAAGATACAGAACGTCGTAACGCTGAATTAGCTGATTCAGGGATTAACTTTATCGGAACAGGTGTTTCAGGTGGTGAAAAAGGGGCGCTAGAAGGTCCATCGATCATGCCAGGTGGTCAAAAAGAAGCTTACGAACTTATCAAAGACGTTTTAGAAGAAATTTCAGCTAAAGCGCCTGAAGATGGTAAACCGTGTGTGACTTACATTGGACCTGCTGGAGCTGGTCACTATGTGAAGATGGTGCATAATGGCATCGAATATGGTGATATGCAGCTCATCGCTGAGTCTTATGACCTCATGCAAAGATTACTCGGTCTCAGTGCAACTGAGATGCAATCAGTTTTTGCAGAATGGAATAAAGGCGAGCTAGACAGCTACCTCATCGAAATCACAACAGACATTTTGACGCATCAAGATGACCAAGGTCAAGATGGCCCAGTTGTTGATTATATCTTGGATGCTGCTGGCAATAAGGGAACTGGTAAATGGACAAGCCAATCAGCGCTTGATTCAGGTGTACCACTACCTTTGATTACAGAATCAGTTTTTGCACGTTATATTTCGGCTTACAAAGAAGAACGTGTCGCAGCAAGTAAAATCTTGAAAGCACCAGACTTTAAGTTTGAAGGCGATAAAGCAGAATTGATCGAAAAAATTCGTCAAGCGCTTTACTTCTCAAAAATCATGTCTTATGCCCAAGGTTTTGCACAGTTGCGTGTGGCTTCTAAAGAGAACAACTGGGACCTGCCATATGGTGAGATTGCTGCCATTTGGCGTGCGGGATGCATCATCCGTGCTCGTTTCTTGCAAAAAATCACAGATGCTTATGGCCGGGACGAAGATTTAGCTAACCTTTTGTTGGATGAGTACTTCATTGACATCACAGCTAAATATCAAAGTGCTGTGCGGGATGTGGTTGCACTTGCGGTTCAAGCAGGTGTTCCTGTACCAACTTTCTCAAGTGCGATTGCCTATTTTGACAGCTATCGTTCAGAAAACTTGCCAGCTAATCTCATCCAAGCACAACGTGATTACTTTGGTGCACATACTTATGAACGTAAAGACAAACCAGGTATCTTCCACTATTCTTGGTATGACGAAAAATAATTGAACTACTCATAAAGTTACGTACCAAACTAACTTAAGTCTAAATTTAAATAGAAAAGAGAAAATATAAAATGGGAAAAAAAATTCTAATCATCGAAGATGAAAAACAACTCGCGCGTTTTGTATCACTTGAGCTCGAACACGAAGGATATAGCGTTGAAACACGTCCTGATGGCCGTAGCGGTCTCGAAGCAGCTATGACACAAGAATGGGACATGATCCTTTTGGATTTGATGTTGCCTGAATTGGACGGTTTCGAAGTAGCGCGTCGCTTGCGCAATGAAAAACAAACACCAATTACAATCATGACAGCTCGTGATAGTACAATGGACAAAGTCGCTGGTCTTGATATCGGTGCAGATGACTATATCACAAAACCATTTGCGATTGAAGAGTTGCTAGCGCGTCTCCGTGCTAACTTCCGTCGTCAAGATCGTGAAGTCCAAAAACGTAAGAAAACTGATGGCACAACTTTCCGTGACTTGATCATTAACAAGAAAAACCGTCAAGTCCAACGTGGCGAAGAAATTATTGATTTGACAAAACGCGAATACGATTTGTTGACAACTTTGATGAAAAATGTTAACGATGTTGTGACACGTGAACAACTTGTTCAAAATGTTTGGGGCTATGAAGAAGGGACTGAAACAAATGTTGTTGATGTCTACATTCGTTACCTCCGTAATAAACTCGATCAAAAAGGTAAAGACTCATATATCCAAACTGTTCGTGGCTTGGGTTACATGTTACGCGAGAATAATTAAGCAATATTTTATAGTTTCATGACCAATAAGCTGACGAAAGTCAGCTTATTGGTGTACATAGCCGATCTAAATAAGTATAAGGATCAATTGATTAATTTCAAGCAATGTTTTTGCTGTGTCGGAGTTTAGTTTGAACTGTCTCGAGCATTAGGGAGCTGGGGGAGATGTGATGCAAACAAATAATATTTCAGCCATACAGCAAAATATGAAAAAGATTTAGGAGAAGGTGATGGGAACGATGCCATCTGATAGAAAGCAACCGAAAAAGCGGAGCATTATGCTCAAGTGGTCTTTCGCCAATATGCTTTTTTGTTTCTTGGTTTTTACAACATTTGTAACAATTTCCTATCAGACCTCTGTCCTCTATTTTTTAGATGGTGAGAAAAATGGTCTGATTAGTGTGGTAGATAGTGTTGCTAAAAAACTTGAGATGAGTAGTGATAAGCTAACGCCAGACAATATCTATAAATATTTAGATTATCAAGAGCCTACTGTTCTTGATAACCTATATGATGAAGATGGTCATGTGATTAAGTCTGCTGAATCCGTCGGTATTCCTGGTGTTGGTTGGCGGTCTTTTCAGGTTTATGATGTCAGCGGTCAAATGATTTTTACCACACAATCTGCAAGCTTACCATTGGCCAATAAAAAATCGACAGCACCTGTGATTGTGACGATTGATGACCAGTCGGGCTATATTACAACACGGCAAATTAAGTCTAAAAAAACAGGTCAAGTCATTGGTTATTTGCAGTCATTTAACAATCTAGGGTTTTACTATAACATTCGTAACAAGCTTTTGTTTATACTGATTGCGCTAGAGATTGTTGCTATGTTCTTGGCTAACTTCATTGGTTACTTTGTCTCAAATCACTTTTTGAAACCATTATCCAAATTGCACGCTGCTATGAAAAAAGTGACACACTCGCCTTCTAGTGAATTTGAGAAAGTCGACATTCATTCAGGAGATGAAATTGAAGAACTGGCCGATGTTTTCAATAAAATGATGTATAAAACACATGACTATATTGAAGGACAGGAGCGATTTGTATCGGATGTCAGTCATGAGTTGCGGACACCACTTGCTGTACTAGATGGTCATGTTAACCTCTTACTACGTTGGGGTAAGGATGATCCAGAACAATTAAAAGAGTCTCTAGAAGCTTCTAGGCAAGAAATTCAAAAAATGTCGAGTATGATCCAAGATATGTTAGATATTACACGTTTGAAACAGTCAGATGAGTTTAAAACGGAAGAAACGGTAGTAGTAGATAGTGTAACCGACTTGATTCATAATATGGAAATGATTCATCAGAGTTGTCATTTTGATTTTGAAGTTAAGTTAGATGATCCTCAGGCCAAAGCTCAAATCTATCAAAATCATTATATTCAAGCCTTAACGATTTTGATCGACAATGCTATTAAGTATTCTGGTGAGGGAGAAAGCTTTGTCAAAGTGATTTTGTCAGAAGATGACAAGCACATTATCACATCAGTTGCTGACCGTGGCATGGGGATTTGTGAAGAAGACCAGGCTCACGTGTTTGAACGCTTCTTTCGCGCGGACAAAGCTAGAAATCGTGAGATTGGTGGTACAGGTCTAGGTCTGTCCATTATCGCTAATATCGCGCATATGTATCACGGGTCTGTTTCTGTTAAGTCAGAGTTAGGCAAAGGCTCTGTTTTTACACTAGTTATACCTAAAGCTGAATTAAAATAATGATTTGAAACGTTGTGTTAGCAACGTTTTTTTGTTACGTTTAAATTTTGTTTGAATTTTTTGAATATTTCTTATTTACAAGTTGATATTTCTGTGTTAGAATATATAACATAGCTAAGATGTTAGGAAACCTAACATCAAAAACCTGTTGAGCGGTAGCTCATCTTTTGATATGATTTTAGGAGATATCTATGAATTCAGGAAGTATTGCATTTATCATTATCTGTGCTGCTCTGGTTTTTCTTATGACCCCAGCGCTCGCATTTTTTTATGGTGGTTTAGAACGACGTAAAAACGTTATTAACACCATGTTGATGGCGGTTATACCACTAGGTTTAGCTTCTATTCTTTGGGTGGCGATTGGCTATAGTTTATCGTTTTCTGGAGATGGTGCTTGGATTGGAAATCTCGGTCATGCTTTCTTTAATGGTGTGAGCACTTCTAACAACAGTTTACATGGTCTTGAAATTCCAGATGCACTTTTTGGTGGTTTCCAGATGATGTTCTCAATCATCACGGTAGCGATTCTGACAGGTTCAGTGGTCGGACGGATGCGTTTTACGCCACTCGTTATTTTCATGGCTTTCTGGCTAATCATCGTTTATTATCCATTGGCACACATGGTTTGGGGCGGTGGTTTCTTGGCTCAGATTCATTCGATTGATTTTGCAGGTGGTAATGTCGTCCATATTTCATCTGGTGTTAGTGCTTTAGTTTTGGCGCTTGTTTTGGGTCGTCGTAGGGATTATACTCGTTTAGAATATCGCCCGCACAATATTCCTTTTGTCTTGTTAGGTGCTGGTCTGCTCTGGTTTGGTTGGTTTGGTTTCAATGCTGGTTCCGCGCTTGCAGCCAATGGTCTTGCTGTACATGCTTTTATGACGACGAATACGGCAGCAGCAGCAGCCATGTTATCATGGGTATTGATTGAAAAAATCACGATTGGTAAACCGACCTTGGTTGGCGCATCGACCGGTTTGGTTGTTGGTCTCGTTGCTATTACACCAGGTGCAGGTTTTGTCTCTCTCTGGTCGTCTATTTTGATTGGGGCGCTTGTGTCACCTATCTCTTACTACTTCATTTCGGTTATCAAGCATAAACTTGGTTATGATGATGCTCTGGATGCTTTTGGTGCTCATGGTGTCGGCGGTATCTTTGGTGGTATCGTAACGGGGATTTTCACAGTACCGTCTCTTGCTTTAGAAAAAGGGTATGCAGGCGTTATATATGGCTCAGGTAAGCTTCTACTTGCGCAACTAGAAGCTATCTTATTTACGATTATTTTTAGTGCCATTGCGACTTTTGTTATCATTAAAGTTATCTCACTCTTTATGTCTATCCGTGTTAGCGATCGCGAAGAGGCTATCGGTCTAGATGACAGTGAACATGATGAAACAGCCTATCCGACATTTATGGGATTAGATAGCTAAACTCTAGAATTAAAATATCTTCAGTTAATTTGCAAAAAAATAGGAGAATTCGGGAATGAAAAAAGTAGAAGCGATTATTCGCACTGAAAAACTAGAGGATCTAAAAGATGCCTTGGTTAAACATGATTTGGCGAAAGGGATGACTGTCACACAGGTTTTGGGTTATGGCAATCAAAAAGGTTTTGTTGAATACGTCAGAGGACAAAAATTGCACACGACCTTATTAGCTAAAATTAAAATTGAGATTGTAACCGTTGAAGAACGTGTCTCTAAATTAGTTGAAGTTATTCGTGAAACGACTCAGACGGGTGAAGTTGGTGACGGTAAAATCTTTGTGCTACCAGTTGAAAATGTCATCCGTATTCGCACTGGTGAAGAGGATGGTGATGCGATATAAGGTCACTTGGCCAGTTATGACATCTATGCTACTAATATCGCAGATGACACCAGTCATCAAATTTTAAACGAAATTTAATATCGCAGTAACCACACACAACCACACACATCAAAGCGCTTAAGACTAGACTTTTCTAGATATAATTAGAAGGAGTCGGAGTCCAAGCGTTTTTTTGTGTGTATGAATTGGTCGAGTACAGACGCATGACTGAGTATTGAAAAATTGAGATAAAAACGGTAGAATTAAAGGATATGAAGACAGGTTTCTGGTGAAGTTAACCAGAAACTTAATGTAAGGGAAATAATCATGAAAAAAATCACAAATTTTGAAAATAAAAAAGTACTGGTTCTGGGTTTGGCTAAGTCTGGGGAGTCAGCAGCGAGGGTACTGAATCAGTTAGGGGCAATTGTTACGGTAAATGACGGCAAGCCTTTTGATGAAAATCCAGCTGCCCAAGATTTGCTAGCGGAAGGCATTAAAGTCGTAACTGGCGGGCACCCGCTTGACTTGCTTGAAGAAGATTTTGCGGTCATGGTTAAAAATCCAGGGATTCCCTACAATAATCCAATGGTTGAGCGGGCAATGGCTTTAAAGATTCCGATTATTACGGAAGTTGAGCTAGCTTATTTGATTTCTGAGTCTCCAATTGTTGGGATTACTGGGACAAATGGTAAGACAACTACGACGACACTGATTGCAGATATCTTAAATGCGGATGGAAAGGTTGCCAAACTTTCTGGAAATATTGGCTTTCCTGCCTCTGATGTAGCCTCGAAATCGACTGCAGATGAGACCTTGATCATGGAGCTATCAAGCTTTCAATTGATGGGGATTGAAGCGTTTCAGCCTAAGATTGCGGTTATTACCAACCTATTTTCAGCACATCTGGATTACCATGGCTCACAAGATAATTATGAAGCGGCTAAATGGCGGATTCAAGAGAATATGACTGCCGATGATTTTTTGGTGCTGAATTTTAATCAGGCTAAACTTAGAGATAAAGCCACTCTGACATCAGCGCAAGTCGTGCCTTTCTCAACGACTGAAATCGTTGAAACGGGAGCTTATGTTTCAGATGGACAGATTTACTTCAAGGGTGACAAAATCATGGCTGTGGCCGGTTTATCCTTACCTGGCGAGCATAATGTTGAGAATGCCTTGGCGGCGATCTGTGTGGCTAAGTTATCCGGTGTGTCAAATGCTGCGATTACGCGCGTTTTGACGACATTTTCAGGCGTCAAGCATCGCTTGCAATATTTAGGACAGAAAGCTCAAATCAAGTTTTACAATGACAGCAAGGCGACCAATATTTTGGCAACGCAGAAAGCCTTGTCAGGTTTTGATAATCATACGCTCTGGCTTTTAGCTGGCGGTTTAGATCGCGGCAATGGTTTTGAGGAGTTGTCAGCGGATGTTGCTGATTTGAAGGGGATGATTGTCTTCGGTGAAACAGCACCTAAATTGCGTGCGCTCGCAGAGTCACTAGCGATTCCTGTTTATGATAGCAAGAATGTCGCGACGGCTACTGTCTTAGCTTACAGCAAGGCTGAGGCTGGCGATACAGTCCTTTTGAGCCCGGCTAATGCGAGTTGGGATCAGTACAAGACTTTTGAACAACGTGGCGATTTATTTATTGACGCCTTTACTGGATTGGAAGAAAAATAATCATGAAAATCATTGTTAGTGGTGGTGGTACGGGTGGCCATATCTATCCAGCACTTAGTTTTATTAACTACCTTAAGACGGTAGAACCAGATGTGTCAGTGCTTTATATTGGCACGCAAAAGGGGCTAGAATCTAAAATTGTCCCAGAAAATGGTATCGACTTTCAAACGATAGATATCCAAGGCTTTAAACGGTCTTTGTCACCTGAAAACTTTAAAACAGTTTATAAATTTCTCAAATCGGTATCAGATGCGAAAAAAATTATCAAGGCTTTTCAACCAGATATCGTCATCGGCACAGGTGGTTATGTGGCAGGTCCTGTGATTTATGCTGCAGCCAAGCTAAAAATCCCAACGATTGTTCATGAACAGAACTCGATTCCAGGTGTGACCAATAAGTTTTTGAGTCGCTATGCAACGCGTGTTGCGCTTGCTTTTCAAGAAGCTGGCTCATTTTTCCCGTCTAAGAAAACGGTCTTTACGGGTAACCCAAGAGCTCAGGAAGTGGCTGATTTAACAGATACACGTCATGTGTTGAGCCAATACGGCTTAAAAACAGATAAGAAGACAATCGTCATTTTTGGTGGTAGTCGTGGTGCACTCAAAATCAATACCGCAGTCGTTGAAGCGTTGCCTGAGCTATCAAAGAAAGATTATCAGATTCTTTATGCCTCCGGTGAAATTTACTACAACGACCCAGAATTTTCAGAAATATTCGAAACTTATAATCAAAAAGAAAATATCAAAATCGTACCCTATATCAACAATATGGTCGAAGTTTTAAATGACGCCAACCTGATTTTATCAAGGGCAGGAGCGACATCTCTAGCGGAAATTACGGCGCTTGGCTTACCGTCTATCTTGGTGCCGAGTCCTTATGTGACTGCAGATCATCAGACGAAGAATGCAGAGGCACTTGAAAATGCCGGTGCTGCGATCATGATCAAAAATGCTGAATTGACCGGAATAAGTATTGTTGGTGCCATTGATAGCCTTTTGTTGGATGATGTGACTTATCGTAAAATGGCTGAAAATGCCTTGCGCGAGGGGGTACCAGATGCAAGTGATCGCTTATATCAAGTGCTCAAGGATGTATTAAATGGCAGATAAAGATAAACAACCTGAACTAACGCCTTGGCAAAAACAGCATGCTGAGTTTCAAAAGAAAAAGCAGGAAGAAGCCGCAAAATTTGCTCGAGAAGAAAAACGCAAGAAGCAGCCTGTCAAGGTTGAATCAGTCATTGAAAAATATGAAGCGATACCTAATCAGCCCATAGATGAAGAAAAAACACCATTTTTAAAGCGTTTTAAATTTTGGACAGCGCCAAAAGAAAAAGGCGAACTTTCTGAAGTGCTAGGTAAGATCTGGCCCTTTATCTTGGTGGCCACACTGATCTTTCTAGGTAGTATTTATGTCATCTCACCGCTCAGTAAAATTGCAAGTTTTACTGCCAATGGCAATGTGCATGAAACAACAGAGCAAGTTGCCGAAGCAACGGGTATCAAAACCAATGATCATGTGTGGCAAGTTATCAAAAGATCGTCTGAGATATCAGCTAAAATCGAGCAAAAATTTCCACGTGTCAAATCAGCTAAAATGTCTTGGGTGTTTCCTAATGATTTTAGGGTCAAAATTGTTGAATATGGAGAAGGTGTTTATCTGAAGACGGGTAATAATTATCAGTTGGTCTTATCAAATGGTGTTATTTTGACACAAGAGCAAGTGGATGCTCAAAAATTAGCAGGATTGCCTATTTTAGATGGCTTTAATGCCAAAGAGGTCAAAACCTTTGTAACAGCTTACGAAACGCTCAAGCCAGAGCTTAAAGCCCAAATCACAACGGTGACTAAGGTACCGACCAAGGTGACGCCAGACTTCATCGCGCTTGAGATGAAAGACGGCCATCAAGTTCGAGTGCCTCTGAGCCAAATGGCTGAAAAACTACCCTATTATACGAGCGTTGCCTCGCATTTAACTGAACCGAGTGTCGTGGATATGGAAGCGGGCGTATATGCTAAGTCTAAAGCCGCCTATCAGCAAGATTTGGATGACGAAAAAGAAAAAGAACAGAAGGCTAAAGAAGCTGCAGCTGCAAATAAATCGGGTGACCAATCTGCTACAAATGGAAGTGAAACAACTTCTAGTGCTGAAACTGGCAATAATGATAGCACACAAGCTGCTGGTTCAGAGTAAGGCGATGTAGTACGATAAATGAGAGGCAAGGTTCGCGTTGTCTGTAGTTCGATGGTTAATTTTTGTAAAGAATTAGTTTCTTCGTCCAAATATCTGATAACAACGGGCTTTTCGAATGATAACATTGTGTTATCCAAAAGCTTAAGTGATCTTGTCATTAAGGCAAGGGTTCTAATTTAAAAAAGAAATGTCTGAATTTCTTGACATTTAAGATAAAATTAAGTAAACTAACGGAGTGGTTACTTTTTATTAACTCAATATTTCATGGGAGAAAAAAATATGACAAAAAAGACAAAATTGATGAGCGTCGGCTTGATGTCTGTTGCAGCTCTAGGCGTTTTCGCGGCCTGCGGTAACAAATCTGATTCTAGTGAGTCAGAAGGTAAAGACTATTCGTATTACTATACAAATGATCCAGAAACCTTAGATTATACCTTCTCAGGTCAACGCTACACAGCTGAAAATACAGCCAACTTTGTTGATGGTCTCGTGTCTTATGACCAATATCGTCAAATCGTGCCAGCATTGGCAAAATCTTGGGATGTCTCAGAAGATGGTAAAACATATACTTACCACATTCGTAAAGATGTGCCATGGGTCGATGCCGACGGTAACGAATATGCGACAGTGAAACCATCTGACTGGGTTACTGGTTTGAAACACGCAGCAGATACTAACTCTGAAACACTTTACTTGGTTACCGATTCAATTACTGGTCTTGCTGATTACGCAAGCGGTAAAAATAAGGACTTTTCAAAAGTTGGGATCAAAGCTGACGATAAAGCTGGCACATTGACTTATACTTTAAAAGCGCCAGAATCTTTCTGGAACTCTAAAGCGACTTATGGTATCTTGTACCCAATCAATGCTGAATTTTTGAAAGAAAAAGGCAAAGATTTTGGTAAAGTCGCAACAGATGGTATCTTGTACAATGGTGCTTTCATCGCAACTAAGTTTGATAATAAATCAGCGATTGAATATAAAGCTAATAATACTTACTGGGACAAGAAAAACGTACACATCAAGAATGTTAAATTATCATTCTTCGATGGTAAAAAACCAGAAGACCTCTACAAGGGCTACACAGATGGTAAATACAATAAAGCACAACTTTACCCTAACATGCCTTACTTCAAAAATGTAGATAAAGCTAACGTTGTTTGGACGGCACAAGAAGCCACTAGCTCTTTTGGTTACTTTAACCTCAACCGTCAAAACTATAGCAACACAGCCCATGATACAGATGCTAAGAAAACAGCAACTAAACAAGCGATTCTGAATAAAGATTTCCGTCAAGCCATTGGTTTTGCGATTGATAAAGCCAAATACAATGCACAACGTGTTGGTGAAGAAGGCGGAGAGAAATTGACGCGTAATACACTCGTGCCTTACGATTTCGTTAAGATTGCTGGTAAAGACTATGGAACTGCTGTCCAAGCAAATCTCCAGTCTATCGACAGCGAAAACTGGTCTAAAGCATCAGTTGAGCAAGGTAAGAACTCAACTTACAATGTTGATTTAGCCAAAGCAGCATTTGCTAAAGCTAAAGAAGCCTTGAAAGCGCAAGGCGTTGAAATTTCAAAAGAAAATCCAATCGTTTTGGACTCACCAGTCCTAGATACAAGTACCATCAACATTGCTGGTGCAGCATCTCTGGAAAACTCTCTAGAAAAAGCTTTTGATGGTGAAGTGAAATTGAACTCGATCAAACTTGCCATGGATCCTTGGACACAAGCGACTTTCTCATTCAAGACAGCTGCTGAAGCTGATTACGACTGGAATATCTCAGGATGGGGACCAGACTATGCAGACCCAGCGACTTACCTCAATATCTTATCTCCAAAACAAGGTGATATTACAATTAAGATTGGTCTTGAACCAGAAGTAACACTTGAAGGTGAAGATAAAGGACTTGCTACTAAAGCGGCAGTGAACATTGCAGAATACCAACAATTGTTAGATGCAGCTAATGCTATCACAGACAATAATGATGCACGTTATGAAGCGTTTGCCAAAGCTGAAGCGTGGTTGATTGACAATGGTATCATCACACCGATTTATGCAATGGGTGCTGTACCACAGATGCAAAATGAAGTACCATTTACAAGAATTGATTCTAATAGTGTTGGGTCAACTGCTTACTCTTATAAATATTTGAAAGTAGGCGATAAGACAGTATCAGCTAAAGAATATGAAAAAGCGTTAAAAGAGTGGCAAGCTAAAGTAGAAGAAAAATCAAAAGCAGCTGACAAATAAAGCAACCATGCATAGCGCCTACCATACGTAAATGGTAAATAGGAACTTTTGAACACCTTGTTGTGTAAATGAGGTGGCACCTTCTTTACGAGAGGGATCGAAAGTGGTTTGATTTTATGCTTGATTGAATAGAGTGAGTATAGGATGAAGCAAAGGTGAGACTAGATATTTCTGGTCTCAGTTTTGCGTTTAGAGAGACTATCTGTTTTCTCTCTCTAAATTTGTTGTTAGCAGTCCCTCATATCAATCAACTTTACGTAAGTATCTTAATTCTTAATATAGAACGGTTTGAAATAGATGAAAAAATATATCTTTTTTAGAGTGTTGCGAGCTCTGTTGTCCATCGTTATTGTGACAACGATTGTTTACGCACTCGTCTTTAGTTTAATTCCACGTCGTCAGATTTTTGTATCAGATGAACAATATGCGCGTGTTGCCGGTAAAGCAGACGCACGTCGTGAGTATGAAAATGCAGTTTTTGAACGTCAAGGTTATATTGACTACTTGAACCAAAAAGGTTTGGTGAATAAAGTAGAAAAAATTGATCCTAATTATGACGGGACAGACAGCAAAGCCAATTTGAAAGCGGCTGAAAAATGGGCGAAATCTGCCAAGGGTAATTGGAAAATTGAGCAATTGCCAATTTCTAAAAAGATTTATGCCACGCGTGAAATCCCAATTTGGCAACGTGTCGGGAAGTTTTATGCCAACCTGATTCAGATTGACCATCCTTGGAAAATCCAAGATAAGTCAAATCCTGATCTCAAACGATTTATCAAATTCACTTGGGAAAAAGGTGGCGGTCCAGCCATCATTGGTTCAGGGACTGAGCATAGATACTTGCTATATTTTGATGGGACCTTCCCGTTCATTCATCAAAAATTTATCACCATTAATTTAGGACAATCTTACCCAACCTTCAGTGGTCGCTCAGTTGTGGATGTTTTAACAAGTGGTCAAGGTGAAACGGTAACACGTGAAATCACACTTGAAGATGGTAAGACGATGAATACGTCTATGAACATTCATACGGCAACCTATCAAAGTCCTAAAAATCAAAGTGATCGGATGAAACGGATTTTTAAAGATGATTACACAAATGTGAAGAATGTTTATAAAGATCCATCGATGATTGGTAATTCAGCTAGAATTTCAATTCTAGGGACAATTTTAGCCTACATCATTTCAACCTTCCTTGCTGTCTATCTTAGCCGCCATGCTGGTGGTAAGATTGATCGCTTTGGTCTGATTTTCATCACAGCCTTGATTGCTTTACCAAGTTTGGCAATCATCTATACTGATAGATTCCTTGGCTCATTAGTTGGCTTGCCTGGGGCCTTTACGACACTTGGTGCCGGAAATCCTATGACTTACGTCATGCCGACACTGATTATCGCCTTGATATCCACACCACCATTGACCATGTGGACACGTCGTTACATGGTAGACCAACAGTCAGCTGACTATATTAAGTTTGCGCGTGCCAAAGGTTTGTCTGAAAAAGAAATTTCACGTAAACATATCTTTAAAAATGCAGCCATTCCAGTTGTCAATGGTATTCCAGCAGCGATTGTCGCTTCCATCGCCAATGCGACGATGACCGAAACGATTTTCCTCATCCCAGGTCTTGGTAAAATGTTACCAGACTCAATTAGCGCCAATAACAGTCCAATGGTTGTGGGGATTACCTTCATCTTGACGACATTAGCAGTCTTTGCCGTCTTGTTGGGGGATATCATCATGCAAATCATCGATCCACGAATCCAATTTGCAACAAAATCTAAAGCAAAATCAAAAAATAAATTAGCGAAAGGAGAAAAGTAAGATGTCGGATAAAGAATTATTTTCATTCGTCCCTGCCAAAGGCGACGAATCTGAAGTCATCAGTGCACCACTTTACTCTTATTGGAAGAGTGTGGGACGCAAATTCCTTTCTTCAAAACTCGCAATTGCCATGCTCGTTTTATTGATTGCTTTACTCTTGATTAGTTTCTTCCAACCTATTTTTTCAGGATATACAGTCATTAATTCAGGTAAAATCGATGATTTCAGCTTGCGTTATAACTATCCTAACTTTAAAAATTGGTTCGGGACAGATGCCACAGGTCAATCCCTCTTTGATGCTGTTTGGGCAGGTGCTAAGACGTCGATTTCAATCGCCATGCTTGCGACACTCATCTCAACTGTTATCGGTGTCATCGTAGGAGCTGTTTGGGGCTTGTCAAAATCAATCGACAAGTTCATGATTGAGGTTTATAACGTTGTCAACAACGTGCCACAAGTCTTGGTCCTTCTCGTATTATCTTATGCGTTTGGATCAGGTTTCTGGAATTTATTGTTTGCGATGTGTGTGACTTCTTGGGTCAGCATTGCCTACAGCATTCGTGTCCAAGTTATCATGTATCGTGATCGTGAGTACAATATCGCATCTCGCACATTGGGAACAAAACCAGTGACGATGATTAATAAAAATATTTTGCCTTATTTGATCTCAGTTATCGTGACAATTATCAGTAACCAAATGCCAGTCTTTATCTCTTTAGAAGTCTTCCTAGGCTTCTTAGGCGTTGGTTTGCCATCTGATACACCGTCACTTGGTCGGATTATCGCAGACTATACAGACAACATTACCAACCATGCTTATCTTTTCTGGATTCCAGTATTGATCCTTGGTATGGTAACTGTCTCACTTTATATCGTGGGCCAAACACTTGCTGACGCAAGTGATCCACGTACGCACCAGTAGAAAGGAAGCGTTTATTATGTCAAATAAAAAAGTTATCCTTTCTGCAAAGGATATTAGTGTTGAGTTTCAAGTCCGCAATCGTACTTTGCGTGCGATTCGCAATATTTCTGTTGATTTGCATGAGGGCGAAACTTTAGCACTCGTAGGTGAATCAGGCTCTGGTAAATCAGTTTTCACGAAAGTTTTCACAGGAATGTTAGAGACAAATGGTTCTGTTGCCACAGGAACAGTAACATATGGCGATATGACCTTAACGGATTTGAAGACAAATGCCGAATGGGAAAAAATTCGCGGTGGTCAAATTTCGACCGTCTTTCAAGACCCAATGACATCACTGAATCCGATTAAAACTATCGGTAGTCAAATCTCAGAAACTGTCATCAAACATCAAGGTAAAACAGCTGAAGAAGCTAAGGCCATCGCCATTGACTTGATGAATCGTGTTGGGATTCCAGAAGCTGACAAACGCTACGATGAATATCCATTCCAATATTCTGGCGGTATGCGTCAACGTATCGTTATCGCAATTGCTTTATCATCACGACCAAAAGTCTTGATTTGTGATGAGCCAACAACAGCCCTTGATGTGACCATCCAAGCGCAAATCATCGCACTCTTGAAGGAATTAAAAGAAGAGTACGGTTTTGCTATGATTTTCATCACCCATGATTTAGGTGTGGTGGCATCCATCGCGGATAAAGTTGCGGTGATGTATTCTGGTGAAATCATTGAGTACGGCACGGTAGAAGATATCTTCTATGACAGCCGTCACCCTTACACCTGGGCTTTGCTGTCTAGCTTGCCACAGCTTGCAACGACCGAAAAACTCTACTCGATTGCAGGCACACCACCTTCTCTTTATTCTGAGATTAAAGGGGATGCCTTTGCGCCGCGTAATCCAAAACCGATGGCGATTGACTTTGTCGAAAACCCACCGAAATTCCCAGTAAGTGACACACATTGGGCTAAAACATGGTTGCTAGATGAACGTGCACCAGAATTAAAAAAACCAGAAGGCATCCAAGATTTGCATGCCAAAATGGTTAAAATATATGCAAAAGAAGAGGGGGCTTAAGCATGGCTGAAAAATTATTAGAAATCAAAGACCTCTCGATTTCCTTTGGTGAAGGTAAGAATAAAAACGTTGCGGTTAAAAACGCTAATTTTGATATTTACAAAGGTGAGACTTTTGCGCTTGTAGGAGAGTCTGGCTCTGGTAAAACAACCATTGGCCGAGCGGTCATGGGCTTAAATAATATCGAAAATGGTGACATCATCTTTGACGGTAAGAAAATTAATACCAAATTATCTAACACAGAAAAAGAAGAACTGACCAAAGATATCCAAATGATTTTCCAAGATCCTGCAGCATCACTTAACGAGCGGGCAACAGTGGACTACGTTATTTCAGAAGGCTTGTACAACTACCATATGTACAAGGATGAAGCAGATAGAAAAGCAAAAGTAGAAGCCATGCTAAAAGAAGTTGGCTTGTTACCTGAGCATTTGTCACGTTACCCACATGAGTTTTCAGGTGGTCAACGTCAACGTATCGGGATTGCACGTGCACTCGTCATGGAACCGCGTTTGGTCATCGCAGATGAACCAATCTCAGCCCTTGATGTGTCGATTCGTGCGCAAGTCCTTAACCTCTTGCAACGCTTGCAAGAAGAAAAAGGCTTGACTTATCTCTTTGTAGCGCATGACTTGTCAGTCGTGCATTTCATCAGTGACCGCATTGCCGTGATCTATCATGGTGATATCGTGGAAATGGCTGAGACAGAGGAATTGTTTAACAATCCGATCCATCCATATACAAAATCACTCTTGTCAGCTGTGCCAATTCCTGATCCAGCACTTGAACGTCAGAAACAGCTCATCGTCTATGATGATTCAATTCATAACTATGAGACTGACAAACCAAGTTTCCAAGAAATTAAACCAGGCCATTTTGTTTGGGCTAATACTGAGGAAGCTGAAAATTATAAAGCACAACATTAAAATAAAAAAACGAGCCTAGGCTTGTTTTTTGTTTAATCAGGCAGTCTATACCACAGTTTGTGACTGTAAGATAATATATTCGTAACTAATGATAGAAGACGTGAGCGAAAGCTCGCGTTTTTTGTTATAATAGAAAGTAACTATAGAGTAAAATACAGAAAATCAAGGTGACAACATGTCAATGTTTTTAGATACAGCACGAATTGAAGTGAAGGCCGGCAAAGGTGGCGATGGCGCCGTTTCTTTCCGTCGAGAAAAATACGTACCAGATGGTGGCCCTGCCGGTGGCGATGGTGGTCGTGGTGGCGATGTGATCTTTGTCGTCGATGAAGGACTACGCACGCTCATGGATTTCCGCTATAACCGCCATTTCAAGGCTAAACCAGGCGAAAAAGGTATGAATAAAGGCATGCACGGTCGCGGGTCAGAAGATTTGATTGTCAAAGTCCCACAAGGCACAACAGTCAAAGATTTTGAAACAGATAAGATTTTGGTCGATTTACTAGCACCGGGTCAAACCTTTACCGTGGCTCATGGTGGTCGCGGCGGTCGTGGGAATATTCGCTTCGCGACAGCTAGAAATCCTGCACCTGAAATCGCTGAAAATGGTGAGCCGGGTGAAGAACGTACCTTGTTATTAGAACTTCGTGTTTTGGCTGATGTCGGTCTTGTAGGCTTCCCATCAGTAGGTAAATCAACGCTATTAAGTGTGATTTCAAACGCCCGTCCAAAAATCGGTGCCTACCACTTTACAACCCTAGTTCCTAATATTGGGATGGTACGTGTTGGTGATGGCGAGAGTTTTGTCGTTGCTGATATGCCTGGGTTGATCGAAGGTGCCAGCCAAGGGATTGGTCTAGGGACACAGTTCTTGCGTCATATCGAACGAACACGTGTCTTACTGCACGTCATTGACATGAGTGGCATGGAAGGGCGCGAGCCTTACGATGATTACGTGGCTATCAATGATGAGTTGGAAGGTTATAACCTGCGTCTTATGGAGCGCCCACAAATTATTGTTGTCAATAAAATGGACATGCCTGACGCAGAAGAAAATCTGGCTGAATTTAAAGCAAAACTTTTTGCAAATTATGAAGAGTTTGAAGATAAACCACAAGTCTTTCCAGTTTCTGGGATTTCACGTCAAGGGTTACAGAACTTACTTGAAGCAACAGCTGAATTATTAAGTGAAACACCTGAATTTCCATTATATGAAGATGCAGACTTTGCTGATGACAACAAAGAAGCTTACTATGGCTTTGATGAAGGTACGCGTGAGTATGAAATTACGCGTGATGATGATGCGTCATGGATTTTATCTGGTGAGAAACTTGAGAAACTCTTTACCATGACGAACTTTGACCATGATGAGTCTGTCTTCAAATTTGCCCGTCAATTACGTGGTATGGGCATTGATGAAGATCTCCGTGGTCGTGGTGCCAAAGATGGCGATATTGTCAGAATTGGTAAATTCGAATTTGAATTTGTGGATTAATCAGATACATTTAAGTATGAAAACCAAATCTGGTTTTGTGCTTGAAGGCGATTAAAACACTGATAGGGATGATTTGGAGGTAGTAAGTGGGATTTAAAATTATCGGAAATCGAGATGCAGAAGGCAATTTTATCGCCTCTGCGGATGCTTGGCCACCAGAAAAAATAGCTGAGCTATTTGATAAATACAATCCCAATCGCAAGTTGCGGTTGGCGCGTGAAGCAGCAGAAAAAGAAGATAAGAAAGAAGACAAAGCCATTTGAACTCTCTTGAAATCAAACTTAATCACCCTGATGATGGGGCCAATCTTTTTGGCGCTCAGGAAAAACACTTAAAATATCTGGAAGAGGCAATCGGTGTCACCATCCATTTCCGCAGTGAAGTGGTTCAGGTGGTGTCGGAATCTGACGAAAAAAATGAACTAACTCGCTTAGTCTTACAAGCCTTACTTGTCTTGGTTGGGCGTGGTCAGACGGTGAATACACCCGATGTTGTCACAGCACTAACCATGGCACGAAACGGTGAAATCAACAAATTCATCGCCCTCTACGAAGAGGAAATTACCAAAGATAGTAATGGGAAACCGATTCGAGTTAAAACTCTAGGTCAAAAAATCTATGTTGAAGATATTTTGCATCATGATATTACCTTTGGCATTGGCCCAGCCGGAACGGGGAAAACCTATCTTGCCGTCGTATTAGCGACCACTGCCCTTCGTCGCGGTCAGGTCAAGCGCATTATCGTCACACGACCTGCCGTTGAAGCCGGTGAAAATCTAGGATTCTTACCGGGTGATTTACAGGAGAAAGTCGATCCATACTTGCGCCCAATCTACGATGCCTTGTACAATGTTCTTGGCAAAGTAACAGTGGAGCGTATGTTAGAGCGAGGGACGATTGAAATCGCACCTCTTGCCTATATGCGAGGTCGTACCTTGGATGATGCTTTTGTCATTTTAGACGAGGCACAAAATACCACCACCATGCAGATGAAAATGTTTCTAACACGACTTGGCTTCAACTCTAAAATGGTTATTAATGGTGATATTAGCCAGATTGACTTACCGAGACATGCCAAGTCGGGTTTGATTGATGCCAAGGATAAACTCGCTAAAATTAAGCAGGTGGCCTTTGTCTATTTCTCAGCAAAAGATGTGGTGAGACACCCTGTTGTAGCAGAAATTATTCGTGCTTATGAAACCGATGATCAGGAACAAGTTCAAACGAGAAGAGATGCGAATGAGTGATTGGCGGGAAATCCGAATTGAAGCAGCCCAGCAAGGCAAAAATCCGATGGTGATGGTAGAGTTACCATCTGGTTTTGCTTGCATTGGAGATACGCAATTTTTAGAGGGCTATTGTGTGCTTTTACCCAAGCGGGAAGTATTCAGTTTAAATGATTTGACCTTAGCAGAACGCAGTCAATTTCTGACGGATATGTCATTGATTGGGGATGCTTTGCTATCTGAAACAGATAGTTTGCGGATTAATTACGATATTCTAGGGAATACAGATAACTATCTTCATGCCCATATTTTTCCGCGCTACCTCTCAGAAGCCCCTGATCGCTTGAAAAAGCCCGTTTGGCTTTACGAAGCGTATCATTGGTCTGATGAGACCTACGCTTACGACGAGCGCAAACATGGCGATCTACGTTCAAGGTTAACAACTTATTTGAAAGCCCACAAGCAACCATAAGTTTGCGAGTGCACCCGCTTGGACGGCGTAAAAACACAGAAGGGAGAGACGTTTAGCATGTATATTGAGATGCAAGATAAAACAGGCCAAGTGTCTGAAGCATTGCAGCAGGATACGATTAAGTTGCTAAATTTTGCAGCAGATTTCATCCATCTGCCTGAAAATAAAGAAATGGCCATCACCTATGTCTTGAATGATGAGATCCAGGAGATTAACCGAGAATATCGCGGTAAAGATGTACCGACGGATGTGGTCAGCTTAGAATACGAACCAGAAGATATCGCTTTTGGTGAAGACTTTGAAATGCCGGAAGAACTTCAGGCTGAGTTAGAAGACTTTGATAGTTTTATCGGGGAGCTTTATATCTCTATCGAAAAAGCGCAAGAACAGGCTGATAATTACGGTCATCGTTATGAGCGTGAGCTGGGATTTTTGGCGGTACATGGCTTTCTCCATATCAACGGCTACGACCATATGGTTCCCGAGGATGAAAAAGTAATGTTTGCCCTACAGGAAGAGATTTTGACTGCTTATGGCCTTACAAGATAAAAACACAGGAAAAAAATGGAAAAACCGAACGGTTTATGCCTCACTTGAGTTTGCCTTGACTGGGATTATCACTGCTTTTCGTGAAGAACGTAATTTGCGTAAACATGCAGTAAGTGCCAGTTTAGCCACCATTTTTGGGTTCATCTTCAGCATTTCAAGGATTGAATGGCTTTTCTTGCTTTTGGCGATATTTCTTGTGATTTTCGGTGAGATCATTAATTCAGCGATTGAAAATGTTGTCGATTTAGCTAGTGAATATCACTTTTCCATGCTAGCAAAAAATGCCAAAGATATGGCAGCGGGAGCGGTTTTATTCATCTCTCTTTATGCTGTGATCGTTGGCTTGTTGATCTTTTTACCAAAAATTTGGGCGCTAATCTTTTAAGGTTAGCGAAATAATGAAAAAGTAGAAACGTGGGCGCAGCCTGCGTTTTTTAATATGCTTGCACCATTTTTAAGGGTCGTCCCTGTCGTGAAAATATCATCTACGAGAACCACGTGCTCAGGGATGGTAACATTTTTCTTGAGATGAAAAGGATTTTCAGAAGCTAAGCGCTCTGCACGATTTTTGTGAGATTGGTGCCGCGTTTCTTCTTTGGTCAGGAGTTCAAGATAAGGAAGTTTAGCGCTACTTAAAAATCCCGTGACTTGATTAAAGCCTCTACTTTGTAGTCGTTCAGGTGAAACTGGCACAGGCACGAGAGTTTGGCCCTTCAAACTGCTCGTAAGGACATGATCAAAGGCGCTTCTAAGTCTGAAATCACCTTGAAATTTATAGTTCTGAAAAAAGTTTTTTGCAAAATCATTATAGTGAAAAATGGCCTGATGTAAGATGGGGTCAGTGATGCCCTTACAGTCACGACAAATGTCATCACTATCAGGTTTGTAACATACTTGGCAGTGTCTATCTGAAATCACTTCAAATTTTACCCAACAATCGGGACAAACGGTCTCTCTTGGCTTTCGGGATAAGAAAATATCAGAGAATTGGAAGCAGGGTGTCAACGTATTGTGGCATAATAAGCAGTCTGTCATGTAAAACCTCCCAGTCGATTCATCTGGCGAATTTCTGAAATAGCTCGGGTCATGTCTCTGGTTAGGCCAGTATGAAAAAAGTATACCAGACCAGTCGGCCGATCAGGGCTTCGGCCAGCCCTTCCCGCAATCTGAATCAAACTTGATTTGGTAAAGAGACGGTGGTGACTATTGACCACAAAAACATCAACCTTAGGAAAAGTCACCCCTCGCTCTAAAATGGTCGTCGAAACTAAAATCGTGAGTTGCCCTTGTCGAAAACGGTCAATCTCCTCAGCACGCTCCTCACTAGTAGAGGCTACAAAGCCAATTTTTTCGTCAGGAAACAGACGTCGCAAGCGCTCTGTGAACGATTGACCAAAGGCAATGACGGGCGCGAAAATGAGGAGTGGAAAACCTGTCTCCCGCTGTTTTTTGATGTGACGGTAGATGCGTTTTTCGCTGCCACTGAAGATGACTTTTGGGACAACGAGTGGGTTGCCATGAAAGCGACGGGACAAAGATACCTGTTTTAACTGGCTAGTTTTGACCAGTTTATCGAGTTTGTCAGTAGATGTCGCGGTTAGATAAATCAACGTTGCGGTAGGTTTTCGGGACTGCTCAGCCGCAAAGTAAAGGGCATCATTATCAGCGTAGGGAAAGGCGTCCACTTCGTCGATAATCAATAGATCAAAGGCATGGCGAAAGCGCAGTAGTTGGTGGGTGGTTGAAATGACGAGTGGTGTCGGAAAGTAAGGCTCTGATTCAGCGTGTAGGAGAGAGATTGGGATAGAAAAGTCGCGAGATAATCTGGCATGTAGTTCGCGGGCAACGTCGGTCCTGGGCGTCGCAATCCCAACGGCCCCACCACTTGAGATGACTCTAGCCACGGCAGCATAAATCATCTCAGTTTTACCAGCCCCTGTAACAGCATGGACTAAAATCTGAGTTTTCTGATCAACTGCAGCCATCAGTTCCTTTGAAATTTCAGCTTGATAGGGCGTGAGTTGGCCGCTCCAAAGGAGGGAATCTTGAGGTGGGAAATCTTGCTGAGGTAAGTGGTAGAGTAATTCATCAGACCGAACCCGTCCGAGGTGAAGGCACTCTGGACAAAAGTAAGCAGGAATCTCTAACTTAACTGCTTGAAGAGAAGATGTTGTCCCGCATCGATGGCAAGTCACCGATTTTGGTGTGATTGACATCCCAGGGAAGGTCTCGGTGTCTTTTGGGAGATTTTCGAAGTCACCCCCCAGTTCTTGTCGCGTTAATAGGCGACAGTATAAGTTATCCATACTTTCTTATACGGATTTTATCAGAAAATGTTACAATATTTTTATGACCATTACGATAAAAGATGATGTAATATTTGAAGAAGAGATCAAGAAATCTCGTTTTATTTGCCACCTCAAGCGGGTGACAACTGAAGAAGCAGCGCGTGAGTTTATCAACTCGATCAAAAAGCAGCACCACAAAGCTAACCATAACGTTTCAGCCTTCACGTTCGGTGATCATCAGGAAATCCAGCGCTCCTCCGACGATGGTGAGCCCTCTGGCACAGCAGGTGTCCCCATGCTTGAGATCTTTAAGAAACGAGAGTTGACCAACCTTGTCGCCGTTGTGACGCGTTATTTTGGTGGCATCAAACTCGGTGCGGGTGGCCTCATTCGCGCTTATGCCGGTAGCGTTAACCACGCCATTGATGCCGTTGGACTCGTCAAAATCGTCGAGCAAACCCAGCTAGACATCGACATGGATTACGGACTTTTTGACAATGTTTCGAGGTATCTTACGAGTGCTGGTCTGGCTATCGCCGACTCAGTTTTCACCGAAAAGGTGGTTATCACTGTTTTTGCGGATACTGCTGAGCTTGAGCAGCTAAAGGAAGACCTAACAGAGCAGTTTCATGGTAAGTTAGAACTCACTATAGGTGATAAAAAACTTGTAGAAGTCGCTATTTAGTGCTATAATAGGTTTCCAAGAGATCACTTGCTAGATGTCTTGACACATAAAAGTCAAACTGTGCTAGTTACAGTGACTTAGAATTCGGGGTCGTTCTGGATTCGACAGGTGTTGTCGCGTATGAGCTGCGATTAGTGCGGCGCCACTCTAAACCGCCGCAGATAAATATAACTGCTAAAAATACACAAACTTACGCAGTAGCTGCCTAAACCACAGCCTGCGTGCCTGACTTTCGCTCGCCTATGGCGATTTGATGGCCTAATTTAGTAGGATACGATTTGACGGTGTCTTGACGTCAGAGAAGAGATTAAGAGACTCGCAAGTTAACTTTGTTCGAGGATTGTCTCGTTAGCTTGTTAAATTTAGACAGTCCCTATGATTGTAGACGCTGATATAGCAAGGCATTTGGACAGGGGTTCGACTCCCCTCGGCTCCATGTAAAAGAAAGGAACCCTTTGTAAATAAGGGTTCCTTTTCTTTGGGATTGGTTTAGGAGCTAATAGATATAGATTTTATTAAGCTAATCGTTGATTTGCTAAAAAATGGCAAAAAATAACCAGTCTTCAAAACTTTTAGCAGTTAGACTGGTTATTTTCCCCATATACCTGCTACCGTCAAAAACGGCCTTACAGGAAGGACTTGTAGACGCAAGTCTTTTTGTTTAATTTGATTATATCAATCTGTAAAATTCGTGTCAAGAATCATGTTATTGATAACCAGCAACTCTGGACGGCAGTCAAGAACAAGCCCGCCATTTTATGGTATAATGGAGAAAATTGCATCTATTTAACCAATGATAAAAGAAACTAAAGAGGATATTATGACAGATTTAAATGCCATCATGGCAACTAGGATTACCGGAAAAATCACCGACGAAAATGACCAAAATTACTACATTCAAAAAGACGGCTTGATTTTTAGACTGCCAAAAACTGAGGGTGATTTTACCATTGGTGACGATGTGACAGGCTTCGCCTACACGGACAAGGCCGGCAAACAACGCTTGACTTTAACAGAACCTTCAGCCACACGAGACACATACGGTTGGGGGACTGTGACGGATGTCAGAAAAGACCTGGGTGTCTTTTTGGATGTCAACATCCCTGAAAAAGATGTGGTCGTTTCCGTTGATATTTTACCTGAGTTGAAAGAGTTGTGGCCGAAAAAAGGCGATAAGCTGTACGTCAAACTGGACGTTGACAATAAAGATCGGATCTGGGGTGAGCTAGCCTATCCTGAAACCTTTGTTCAGATGGCTGGCAAAGTTTATGATAACATGCAAAACCAGAATTTACACGCCATTGTCTACCGCAATAAACTCTCTGGTAGCTTTGTCTATCTTCCAGAAAATAACATGCTCGGCTTCATCCATCCTAATGAGCGCTTTTCTGAGCCGCGTTTGGGGCAAGAGCTGGATGTGCGCGTGATCGGTTATCGTGAAATCGATAAAACCTTAAATCTCAGCCTGAAACCACGCTCTTACGAGATGTTGGATGCCGATGCCCAGTTAATCATGACTTACCTCGAGCAACAAGGTGGGCACATGCCTTTCTATGATAAGTCAGCACCAGAAGATATCAAAGCAACTTTTGCCATTTCTAAAGGTCAGTTTAAAAAAGCGCTCGGCGGCTTGATGAAACAGGGCAAAATTAAACAAGATGAGACAGGAACGACATTACTATGAGTCAAGAACGTGCAATTTTCGCGGGTGGTTGCTTTTGGTGTATGGTCCAACCCTTTGAGGAACTACCAGGCATCCTGAGTGTGCTCAGCGGCTACACTGGAGGCACCACCCAAAATCCAACTTATGAGGATGTGTTGACGCATCAAACAGGCCATACTGAAGCCGTTGAGATAATTTTCGATAACAGCATCGTGAGCTATGGCGAGTTAGTTGAACTCTACTGGACGCTGACCGATCCGACAGATGCCTTCGGTCAATTTCAAGATCGCGGCGATAACTATCGCCCAGTGATTTTTTATGACAATGCTGAACAGCAACAAATCGCGACTGAAAGCAAGGCACAGCTACAGGCTTCAGGACGCTTCGATTTTCCGATTGTGGTGGCGATTGAGCCGAGTCAGACCTTCTGGCCAGCAGAAAGCTATCACCAAGGCTTCTATAAAACGAATCCAGTACGATATGCCCAAAGTTCACAACTGCGTCATGACTTTTTAGCCAAACAATGGGGGAAGAAATGAGTTTTTACACCTTTTTGATGAAGTTTCGGGCATATAAGGAAGTTGATGACATCACCAAACTTGCCAATCTAGTTTATGAAGATACGACCTTTCCGAAACATGCATCAGATTTCGATGAAATTTCAACTTATCTAGAAACCCATGCTAATTTCGCCTTTAATTTGTCATCTTTTGATGAGATTTGGGAACAATACTTGGCGAACTGATTTTCAGCTATAAAACAATTAATTGAATCATTATAAGTATTGATTTAAAATTCTATCTACCAAAGAGTGGCTGTTTTTTTGTTTTCATCAAACGCGACCAATAACTTGACAAGAACTCAAAATAGCGGTACAATATTAAGGTCTGCTTTATAAAAAGTAGACTGCGTGGGAGGGCATTCGCCCATTAAACCACATCACGAGAAGTGATTTCGGAAGAAATCAATATTAGGAGGAAATTATCGTGGCTAAAGAAGTACAAAACATCGTAAAATTGCAAATTCCAGCCGGAAAAGCAACACCAGCTCCACCAGTAGGACCAGCACTTGGTCAAGCTGGTATCAATATCATGGGCTTCACAAAAGAATTTAATGCTCGTACAGCTGACCAAGCTGGCATGATCATTCCAGTTGTGATCTCAGTATACGAAGATAAATCATTTACTTTCGTTACTAAAACACCACCAGCAGCTGTTTTGCTTAAAAAAGCAGCAGGTGTTGAAAAAGGTTCTGGTACACCAAACACTGTTAAAGTGGCAACTGTTACTAAAGCACAAGTTCAACAAATCGCTGAAACAAAAATGGAAGACCTTAACGCTTCATCTGTCGAATCTGCTATGCGCATGATCGAAGGAACAGCACGTTCAATGGGCTTCACTGTCGAAGGTTAATTTTCGATTTTTCTGTCTTAACTTCAGAAATGACTTCGAGTTATTTCAAGGGATGGAGAGGATCAGAATGCTGCTTTCAGACTGAGGTCTGAATGATGTAAAACCACCGATCGACTAAGATGAAGCGGTGGAAGGTTGCTTGCAACCGCTAAACCACAAGGAGAAATATATAATGGCTAAAAAAAGCAAACAATTGCGTGCTGCTTTGGAAAAAGTAGAAGCAACTAAAGTATACACAGTTGAAGAAGCTGTTGCATTGGCACAAGAAACAAACTTCGCTAAATTTGATGCGACTGTTGAAGTTGCTTACAACTTGAACATCGACGTTAAAAAAGCTGACCAACAAATCCGTGGCGCTATGGTATTGCCAAACGGTACTGGTAAAACAGCTAAAGTCCTGGTTTTCGCTAAAGGTGAAAAAGCTGAAGAAGCTAAAGCTGCTGGCGCTGACTATGTTGGCGAAATGGAATACGTTGAAAAAATCAACGGTGGTTGGTTTGACTTCGACGTTGTCGTAGCAACACCTGACATGATGGCTGTTGTAGGTCGTCTTGGTCGCGTGCTTGGACCACGTAACCTCATGCCTAACCCTAAAACTGGTACTGTAACAATGGACGTTACTAAAGCAGTTGAAGAAGTTAAAGCTGGTAAAGTAACTTACCGTGCTGAAAAAGCTGGTATCGTACACGTTGCAATCGGTAAAGTTTCATTTGAAACTGAAAAATTGGTTGAAAACTTTAAAGCAATCAACACTGTTATCGCTGCTGCTAAACCAGCAACTGCTAAAGGAACATACATCCAAAGCTTGACAGTGACAACTACATTTGGTCCTGGTATCAAAGTAGATCCAAATTTCTAATTCAGGCAAATGAAAAAAGCTATTCAGTTATGAATGGCTTTTTTCTTAGCATTAAAATTGAACTTGGTGGCTAGATAAACTTGTTAAATGAGAGAAGATTCGTTTGTCTCATGGAATTTACTATAAACCAAAGAATGTTATTAAAAGAATTTGTGGATACTGTTTTAAAAAGAGGCAGAGGAATTTGCTATAACTGCATTAGTAATAATAAGGAAATAGTATCATTTCTAATTTTTATTTTAGTTGACATTAGAGCAAATTTTGGATAAGATTTAATAAAACTAATATATCTGGATTTCAGTTTGTTTGGTGGATGACTCGTGACATTCAGTTATGATTTC
>NZ_BCVN01000002.1 GCF_001591765.1 Pseudolactococcus raffinolactis NBRC 100932
ATTTTCAGATGGTGTTTTTATCTGTTTGTGATGTCGTCAATAAGTTATTTAGCTTGTCGATAATCTAAGACTTGGACGTTGCTATCAATGATTTCACCAGCGGCTTTAAATTGGATGCGTTTGTCAGTATTTTCTGTGATGGTCATGCCATTTTCTAGGAACATTTCACCATATTTCTTAAAATGAAGGGGGGCAAGATTTGAGTCAATGATGATATCAAAGACCTCAGGCACCGTACCTTTATCGATTGCTATCAAGCGATAGTTGGTGCCGATAGAGCAACCTTCGACAGGGCGACCTGTCTCACCAAGCGTATTGTCAAAATCTAAAACGACATCCGCATTAGACCAGTTAGACAGTCTAGCAAGTACTTGTTCGTCAAATGTAATTTTCATGAGATTACCTCCTACTGTTATTATACCGCTCTGATTGACATTTTACAAAGGAAAGTGATTGGTTCACATTTTTGTGAGGAAAGCTGTTTTATTATAAGTTTAAAATGACAATGCAGGTAGGTGCATGTTATAATAAGCCTATGATAATGACAACTTATGGTTGATTTTGATATAAGTTATAAAGTGGTATAGAGCTTATGATTGGAGCGTGCAATGGCAAATATTTTAGCAATTGATGATGAAGCGAGTATTTTGGAAATAATCAAAATAGGGGTCGAAAAAGATGGCCATCTGGTGACGGTGATAGATGACCCTGAAAAACTATTAGAAAAAAATTTACATTTTTACGATCTTATCTTATTGGATGTAATGATGCCTAAAAAGGACGGTTATCATGTATTACAAGAAATTAGAAAAATGACAGATAATCCAATCATTTTTTTGACAGCATTAGCCACGGAAACATCTATTACTTATGGCTTGGGTTTAGGCGCTGATGATTATCTGACGAAACCATTTCGCATTACTGAACTTAGGGCACGTATTAATGCGCATCTAAGAAGAGAAAATAGAGAACATCATATCACGCTGAACATTGGCGCTTTTCGATTTGATCTCGCTCAAAAAGTACTTTATTTTCATGATCAATTAGTCATCTTGACCAAAGGGGAGTATGAAATTTGCGAATATTTAGGGCAAAACAAACAGTGTATTTATTCTAGGGAACAAATTTATGAGGCTGTTTTTGGCTATGACGCTGGAGGAGACAGTCAATCAATTGCGACACATATTAAAAATATTCGACAAAAATTTGCCAACCCAGATGATTATCCAATTAAGACTAAGTGGGGTGTAGGGTATTTATGGCAGTGAAAAAAAGTTACGGGCTTTATAGGTTATTCATAAAGTTTATATTAACCTTACTAGTCGGTGTCATCCTAAGTATCGTCATCCCACTCCTTCTTTTTTTGATCGGTGAAAAATTTGGGTACGTGAATGAAGCGAATGCTGGTGAAAAAACGGCCAGAGCTGTTATTATGAAGACTCAAAAAATGCAATCTTTTGACCCGACTTGGGTATCTTCTCAAAATAAATACGTGCAGCTAAACCAAAACTATGAGTTGATGGGATCATCTATGGATAAGTCTCTATAACAAGCAGCGATTCAAGCAGTTAAAATAGGAAAAATAGATAGTGGTAGTTTCCTACAAACCAGGTTAGGAACTGGTTATCTTGTCATAGACTATAAGCTGAAGCCGAGTTATACAAATGATTTTTTAAACAAGTATTTTCTTTCTCCTGATACTTTGATACTTGTAGGGATTATCATCATCTTGGTTATTACAGTCGTCATGTCTGTCAAAAGATTTAGTCATATGATTCGTCTTAATTTATCCCCTATTACACGTGCTGTGAAGCATATCCAAGATAATGACTTAAATTTTACAGTTGGGACTTCAACGATTACTGAATTTGATGATGTATTAGTAAGTTTTACTGAGTTAAAAGAGTCTTTAAGAGGGGCACTAGAAGAAAGATGGCAATCTGAGGAGAATCATCGCAGCCAACTTACTGCTTTGGTTCATGATGTCAAGACCCCTTTAACAGGTGTTATCGGTTGGGGAGAGTTACTGAGCGAAACAGAGTTGACGGTGGAGCAGTCAGTCTATTTAAAAAACTTACAAGCAAGTACGGAAGCAATTGAGCAATTGGTCAATACCTTGATGCAAGTCACTCGTGAGGCTAAAGAAATTGAACTAAGTATCAGTCAGGTGAATCTGGTTGAACTCATCGACGATATAAAGCAAAATTTGATGCCTGTGATAAAAGTGAAGAAAATTTCTTTTGATACAACTTTTGAGCTAGATGATGGACAGATAAGTTTAGATCCATTTCTATTAACTCAGGCGCTCACAAGTATTATCTCTAATGCGATTGACTTTGTATCACTCAATGGCACAATCAAACTAGTCATTCATAGAGATAAGCAGGAATTAAATCTAATAATTGAAGATGATGGACCAGGATTTTCTTCTGAACTTTTAGAAAAAGCATTTACGACATCATATATGGGAGATTCTAGTCGGTCTGGGATGAATCATTTTGGTATGGGTTTGACGATTGCTAAACGAAATGTAGAACGCTGTGGCGGAGAAATTACACTCGGTAAATCCTCTGCTTTAGGAGGTGCTAGCGTTATGATCACAATTCCCCAATAAATTATTGTTCATAATATCTAAAACTTAGTCGCTTAACTAAAGAAGTCATGTTAACTCAAAACATGGCTTTTTCTTCATCATTTCTTCAAAATTATAGCTTAAACTAGAGTTATAACAGGAAGACTTTGAGTAGACTAAATTGTTGAATGCTCCCCGTTTGTACGTCGCATTAACGTCGGTTAATTTTCTGAGATTTCAGAAAGCCTTTGAAAGGGAAATAAAATGAAAAAAATACTAAAAATAACTGTAATAGTAGTTGTGGGGCTTATGGCATCGCTTTTGCTTGCATCACAATTGACGAAAAATAAAACAGGCATGCTAGCTTATACGATTGATTTGCTCAATCCTTTTGTCACCATGGAAGAAGTTTATGGTAAAGTACCAGCAGAACCTGTTTCAAATTGGCAAGATGCTGCTAATGGTGGACAAGATTATGGTTATCATGTGAAGACCTACTCTAAATCTGGTAAGAACAGGACTGTACAGGTCGCAACCTTTGGCTCAAAAATAAGTCAGGATGTTAAATTTTTAAAGATAAAAACAAAAGGGCAGAGTGTTAGAAGCTATGACTACATTGATGAAGCGGCATTACCCCAAAAGGTCTTGAAAGCAATGGAGGAAAATAAATGAGGACATCAGTAGTTACAGTTGATAAAGTAACCAAAATATACGGCAATGGAAAAGAGGAGAAGACGACAGCCTTAAATAACCTCTCCTTTACAGTTAAGGCTGGTGAATTTGTTGGTATCATGGGGGCGTCTGGATCTGGTAAAACAACTTTACTCAATATCCTTTCAACGCTTGATACACCAACACATGGACAAGTCCTGATAGACGGTGAAGATCTTTCAAAGATTAAAGGCAAGAAGCTTTCGACTTTTCGAGGGGAGAAAATAGGCTTTATCTTCCAAGATTTTAGTCTATTGGATAACCTTAGTGCTTTTGATAATATTTCGATTCCTCTGGCATTACAAGGCATGGATACCGATGAAATCATTCAAAAAGTAAACGACATCTCAAGTCGTTTAGGTATCCATCAGGTATTAGATAAACACCCTGCTCAATTATCAGGAGGTCAAAAACAGCGCGTCGCATCTGCGCGTGCTCTTGTGACAAATCCCAAAATTGTATTGGCTGATGAACCGACAGGGGCTTTGGATTCAGAGAGTGCTAAAGGTCTGCTAGAAATGTTGGCATCGCTCAATGTTCACGCAAATGTTTCTATTTTAATGGTGACGCATGATCCTTACTCAGCAAGTTATTGTGATCGCATCCTTTTGATTAAAGATGGAAAGATTTTTCAAGAAATTACCAAAGAAGATCAATCTAGACAGGAATTCCATGAAAAGCTATTAACGAGCATTGGCCAACTGGACCGGAGGGATTATGATTTGATAACGAAAATTGCTTGGTATAGTACCAAAGGAAAAATAAAAGATTACTTACTGCTATTTTCAGGCTTGATCATGGCATCGGGTATTTTTTATATGTTTCAGTCTTTGGCAACCAATGACCGTTTAATTCATCAATCAGGAAATGCTTCAACGATTACGATAGTCATTCATTTGGGGAGTATTTTATTAGGGGTAATCACATTCTTTTATCTCCTATATGCTAACTCTTTTTTGATGAATCTGAAAAGAAAAGAATATGGCATGCTACTGATGTTAGGTGCCAGCAAATCTAAAATCATATTCCTGAATTTTCTTGAAACGATAGGGATAGGTTTAGTATCAACCTTGGCAGGTAATTTAGTGGGATTTATGCTATCCAAAATTGTGACTTTATTCTTGCAAAATATTTTGGACACTGAATTAATGGCTAACTCTCTTGTTAATCTAAAAGCTTTTTTGATCACCTTAGTCTTTTTCGTCATCTGTTTTTTCCTGACAGCAATTGTTAATGGTAGTAGTTTAGCTAAACAACAACTGATTAATCTAATGAAAAAACAAGCTACCCCAGACTTTACAGATTCGAAGCTTTGGTACTTGGTCCTACAATTCATTTCAGGCAGCTTTTGTCTGGGTTTGGGCTATTATGCTATGTATCATGTTTTGAGTTGGAAAGTGAAAGCTGTTGTCATCGCGATGATCACCATTTTTTGGGGAAGCTATCTGATCATACACTCTTGCGTCATCTTGATATTAAGTTTTGTCAAACAAAGGAAAAATTATTACTTCAAGGAGATGAATGCGATTTTAGTCGCTCAAATCGAGTATCGGATCAAATCCTATACGCAAATTTTGACTGTGATTGCCATGTTGTTTGCATTAGCCTTAGGTGCGCTTACGGTTGGTTTAGGTTTTGGTCAGGAAGCCTACAAAAGTGCGGACAAGGCATTATTTTATGACTTGATTTTGACTCAAGAAAACAGTCATGTCCTCAATCAATTGGATCAAAATAATATCAAAAGTAAAACAGCATATCGCTTCAAAGCAGTTGGTGAACATGTTTTGATTAATAAAGGTGATTTTGATAAACGAGCTTTTATTGTTAATGGCCCGATAAGTGCGCAAGGGGATGTTGTTCAGAAAAGCTTTAATGGTAGTGCTATGGAAAAAAGTGAAATAGCACAGAAAAACTTCAGCAATATGCTGCCAGAAGCTCTACAAGATAAGAAAATCTCCTTTGTCTCTCAGGAAGAATTTGGGGTTTCCAATGGTGTTACTCAAGCACTTGTTTTAGTGAAGACGAAAAATTTTAAAAAGAATTATGAGATGTTGGCCTCAATTGTCAAGAAAATTGAGCCAAATAAGAACTTAGATTTTATCTTTCTATCAGCTCAAAAAGTACATCGCTATCAAGCACATGCAAAAGGTTTTGTTGGGTTTCAATATATGGGCTTTTTCCTAGGGCTTGCTTTTCTAACCATGTTAACGAGTTGCCTCATGTTTAAGATTTTGACAAGTTATAAGACAGATCAAGAAAGATATAAAATTTTGCTAAAAATAGGAGCAAATAAAAGTGGGATAAATCGTGTGATCCAAAAAGAGTTGTTAGTTGTCTTTACAATTCCAGCTTTTCTTGGTACGCTACATGTCTTATTTGGCTTACAACTTTTCAAGGTATTGTTAACCAATCCCTATGATTCAATTGCCCTACCAATCACTGATTTCTTGATGATTTATTTTGTGTATTTTTACTTGACTTATAAGATGTACTCGAAAATAATTTTTTCCTAGACGTATCGTCAAGCCAACTAATGAAAGCAGAAGCTAATTTGAGTATTCTGAAAATTGAAAATGAAATGGCTTGGTCCCATCTCAGATGGTGGGGTATGATATAATTAAAATATGACAAATGCACACGACATATTAAAGTCCATCTATGGTTATGATAGTTTTAGAGATGGACAAGAAGCGATTATTAATAGTGTTTTATCGGGGAAACGCACACTTGGCATTATGCCCACAGGTGGTGGGAAGTCATTGACTTACCAGATTCCTGCGATTTTATCAGATGGTCTAACGATGGTTGTCTCACCTCTGATTTCACTAATGAAAAACCAGGTTGATGAGCTTATTGCTGCTGGCGTTTCAGCGACCATGATCAACAGTTCACTAGATTTTGAGGACATCAAAGCTCGCACGTACGACATTCGTCAGGGTGTTTATCAAATTTTTTTCGTCGCCCCTGAACGGCTAGAAGATCCTTACTTTTATAACTTCATCCAGTCTTTAAACTTGAGTTTGGTAGTCATCGACGAAGTTCATGTGCTATCCCAGTGGGGACATGATTTCAGACCGGCCTATTTGAGAGCTGTAGATTTAATTGAAGGCTTGAGCAATCATCCCAATGTCATGGCATTGACTGCAACAGCGACTGAAAAAGTACAAGCCGATTTAGTTCGAATCTTAAACATTGATGAAACGGTTGTTACAGGATTTGCTAGAGCCAATCTTGCCATCAAAATCGAGAAAGGTTTGAGTGATGCCGAAAAGCGGAAGTATGTGGTCTCCTATGTCAAAAATCATCCAGATGATGTCGGGATTATCTACGCCGGAACGCGCAAGAAAGTTGATGAATTATGGGAGTTGCTGAATCAGTCGGGCATTTCAGCTGGTCGGTATCACGCAGGTATGTCAGATCAAGAACGTGAAGCGGCGCAAAATGGCTTTCTCTATGATGACTACCAAGTCATTGTCGCCACTAATGCCTTTGGTATGGGGATCAACAAAACCAACGTACGATACGTCCTGCATCTTACCATGCCTGGCGCCATTGAAGCTTATTATCAGGAGATTGGTCGTGCAGGACGTGACGGCCTACCTAGCGAAAGTATCCTCCTGTATTCGGCACGTGACATCCAGCTCCAGCGATTTTTCATTGATATGGCTGAAAATCAAGATCCTGCTTATCGCCACAAAGAACTTGCAAAATTACAGGAAATGACCGCTTTTGCCAGCACGCAGATGTGTTTGCAGCGCTATATCATTCAGTATTTTGGCGAAGAAATGGCCGATTGTGGCATTTGTTCCAACTGTACCGATGAACGTGAGCTGATTGACGTGACAGTCGATGCCCAAAAAGTTCTATCAAATATCGTACGGATGAGTCAGATGCGTGATGGCAGCTATTCACGGACCCAAGTGGTCAATGTCTTACGCGGTAAATTGCCCGAAAAAATGCTTTGGACCGGTTTTGACACGCTCTCAACCTACGGCCTCATGTCAGACTGGTCGCTCAAAAAAATCAATAGTTTTGTCGATTACTTAGTCGCAGATGGCTATCTAGACGTCGCCGGTGAGTACAATGGTCTCAGTATATCTGAAAATGGTGTCCAAGTCTTAAAAGGGCAGCTGACGGTAACCATGCGCGAAATTAAAGTCAAAGAAACGCTAGAGAAGTCCCGTTCATCGAAACGCGAAGTTGGTGGAGAGCTCTTTGAACTCCTACGGCAACAGCGCACAGTCTTCGCCAAAAAACTGGCTATCCCACCTTTCATGGTCTTTTCAGATCAAGTCTTAATGAACTTGGCAGATGCCAAACCCTTATCACTTTCCGAGATGCTCAATGTCTCAGGAATTGGCGAAAAAAAGGCCGATCAATTTGGTCAAGCTTTTCTTAAAGTGATTCAAGAGTATGCGAATTAGAACGTCCTTTTCTGAAGAATAGGCGTTTTTTTATTTCGCATTGAAACAGCAGATTTTTACTGATTTATCTTTGTTTGTCAAAAGAACACCGTTTTGGTAAAAAATCAGCGATTTTTCTACCGATTTGTCATTGTTTTGTCAAAAGAATACTGTTTTGGTAGAGAATTCGCTTATTTTCTACCGATTTGTCATTGTTTTGTCAAAAGAATGCTGTTTTGGTAAAGAATTAGCATTTTTTCTACCGATTTGTCATTGTTTCCCAGAAAGAATACCTTTTTGGTAGAAAATCAGCGAATTTTTAACCAATTACGTATTGTTTCTACGATTAATCGAGTTATCATACAGAAATAGGCGATGAACAACCGTCGATTAATACCGCTGATCGTTCATCACCTATTTTTAAGAGCAGGTGTTTTTATCCAATTGTTAACTTGGCGTCCAATAGCTCGGTTGCTTTAATTTCAGCAACATTATGCGTGCCTGCAAGTTGCATGGTAATCATGAGCTCTTTTTTGAAATGATTAAAGACATCGGTCACGCCTTGGCTACCACCGAGGTTAAGACCCCAAAGCATGGGTCTGCCGATGCCGACAACATCGGCACCAATTGCGAGTGCTTTGAAGATATGTTGACCGCGGCGAACACCTGAGTCAAAGACGATAGGTACACGTTTGTTGACGACTTTGGCGATATCAGCCAAGACATCAAAACTAGCTGGGCCACCGTCTAATTGCCGGCCACCGTGGTTAGAAACCCAGATGCCATCAACGCCAGCCTCAATCAAAGGTTCACCGTCTTTTGATGACTGAACGCCCTTGACGAAAACAGGAAGTTTCGTATAGTCTTTGATGAAGGCGATATCTTTCAGGCTCAAGGCTTGTTTGGCCTTGGCATAGATAGCAGCAATCCCTTCACCAGAACCTGTTTCGCCGTCGGAAGAGAGTTTAGACCATTCTTCTAGGTTGCGCATGACATTTGGGAAGGTGAAGTTATTGACAATATCAGCTTCACGATAACCACAAAGTGTGGAATCAGCGGTTAAGATAATCGCTTTATAGCCACCTTTGACGGCTTTGTCGAGAATCCAGCGATTGAAGTTGTCGTCTTTACTCATGTAAAGTTGGAAAAACTTAGGAGATTCAGGAGCAATTTTTGCAACATCATCAACGGTTGCATTGCCATAAGTTGACAAACTGAAAATGGTTCCAGCATCCGCAACCCCTTGTGCCGTATCGAGTTCAGCGTGTTCATGAACTAGCCCGTGTGCGGCAATCGGTACAGCAATAATCGGTGCTGAGAGTTTGAGTCCAAGAAATTCAGTTGTCAAATCAGGATTTTCGATGTCCTGCAGGACACGCGGGGCTATCAGCTTATGGTTGAAAGCAAGAGGGTTGGCTTTTAAAACCAACTCGTCTTCAGCAGCTCCTGATAGATAGCCGAAAGCGCCCTTTTCCATATTGGCTGCGACCTTGGTTTCAAGTGCTGGAATATCCAAGATGTCAATGTGGCGTTCTTGTGTTGAGGTAATGTAGCTCATGATGTGCTCCTTTTTCTATGAAATAAGAAAAACGATAGGTAAAGACCGATGTGATGAGTATAGCTGAGACGTTTTTTATTAGTCAAACTTTGAGAGTATTTAGCCATAGAAGACTCATCAAAACTTTACAATTTTATTATGCGCTTATTTATCAAATAATTCAAAAATTAACTCATTTTAGTTTTACTTTTTGGATCAAATAAATTATAATTAAAATGTAGGTTTTTACAAAAAAATTAGAATTTGTAATATTAGGAGACGTTAAATGTCTAAGAAGAAGATTATCGTGATTGGTGCTGGCTTTGCCGGCGTTAAGGCGACAAAAACCCTATCGAAAAAACTGAAAAATGAAGCAGAAATCACCTTGATAGACAAACACAGCTATCAAACGATAATGACGCAGTTACATGAAGTTGCAGCTGGCCGTGTACCATTTGCCAATACCCAGTATGATTTGCAGAAGTTATTTGCTCATCGTAAGAATGTGCAAATCTTGACAGATGAAGTTAACGGTTTGGACAAGGTTGCTAAAAAAGTCACAACTAAAGCAAGTGGTGTCCTAGACTTTGACTATGTCATCGTTGCCATCGGTGGTGAACCAAATGACTTTGGCGTGCCGGGCGTAAAAGAAAACGCCTTCACGCTATGGTCAATGGAAGATGCACTTAAAATTAAACGTCATTTAGAAACAGTCGTTGAACAAGCAGCACTTGAGCATGATGATGCTAAACGTAAGGCTTTACTTAATTTTGTCATCGCAGGTTCAGGCTTTACTGGGATCGAAATGGTTGGTGAGTTAATCGACTGGCGCCAAGTCGTTGCACGTGACTACAAGCTTGATGAATCAGAAATCACGCTTAATGTCGTTGAAATGATGCCAACGATTCTCAACACTTTAGATCGTTCTGATGCCGATAAAGTGGTCAAATATCTCGACAAGAAAAACGTAAACCTCCTCTTAAATCACGCGATTACAGAAGTCGCACCTGATCACATCAAAATCAAAGATGGCGCTGATATTCCAACCCATACCTTGATTTGGACAACTGGTGTACAAGGCAATACCCAAGCCGCAGCTTATGGTCTTTCCGAAAGTGAACGCGGTCATCGTTTGACAGCCAACGCCTATATGGAAGCACAAGGCTTTGAAGGTCAAGGAATTTATGTCGCTGGTGACGTGTCAGGTTTCATCGAAGAGACAACAGGTCGCCCAACACCACAAATCGTTGAAGCTGCTGAACAAACAGCGCATACAGCCTCTGAAAATATCATCGCAGATATCAAGGGCGGGGAAAAGCACAAGTTTGTTGGTAAATATCAAGGTACTATGGTATCAGTGGGCTCTAAGTGGGGTGTCGCATCCCTCATGGGCAAATTCCATTTGTCAGGTTTCTTTGCCATGGCAGTTAAACACTTGATCAATATCTTGTATATTTTTCAAATTGGCAGCCTCTGGTATTTCTTTACTTACCTAAAAAATGAATTCTTCCACACACCAAATGAACGTAACATTTTCCGTGGACACACCTCTCGTTTAGGTAACGTTCTCTGGTCAGTACCCTTACGTATTTTCTATGGTTTGGTATGGTTGGTAGAAGCTTCTGCCAAAGTGGTCGGCGATGGCAAACTCTTGAATCCGACAACTTGGTTTGGTAAAGGTTCATGGTTTACTAACGATCTCCACTTTCCATTTGCATGGCTCAAAGAAACTGCGGCAACTGCCGCCGATGCCGCCGCTGGTGCCTCAACTGGTGCAGCTGAAACTGCTACAAAAGCATCTGATGCCACAGCAGCAGCCAGTGGTGCAGCAACATCCGGTGCAGCTGAAGCAACAAAATCTGCCGCTGAATTCGGTCTTTCATACTCTTATGGTCATGAACCAATGGCAGTCCTCGACAAAATACCTAGCTGGTTAGAACCTGTCTTCAAGTTTATGATTCCAAACAAAGAAGTGGCCCTTTTCATGCAGAAATTCATGTCAATCGTCGAAGTAGCCCTAGCGCTTGCTTTGATCGTTGGTGCCTTCACTTGGATCGCAGCAGCCGCAACAGCAGCCTTAACCGTCATGTTCTCCCTTTCAGGTATGTTCTACTGGGTTAACATCTGGTTCATCTTTGCCGCTATCGCCCTCATGAATGGTTCAGGTCGATCGTTTGGTTTAGATAAATGGATCCAACCATGGATACAAAAACACTTCTTTAATTGGTGGTATGGCAAGTCTAAGTCACTCTATAAATAAGATGGACGTTTTCAATCTATCAAAAATGATATAAAAGATTTCGAGATAATTTTAATCGATTCAAGGAAAATAAGCGCAATCGTATCAGTATGCAAACCAATATATTTGACGAAGAGCGGGCTGAAACTAGTCGTAATCTTTTGTATTTTGATACTTGAGCACGTATTATCTATAAATCAACCAGAATCAAACGTCTTCGGGCGTTTTTTTGGTATAATGAGACTTATGAAAATAGTCATTCTAGCAGGTGGGCCTGCAACAGCTTTCGATACTTTAATCAAGGCGCATACAGATAATACGAATACTTTTTTTATCGGTGTCGATCGTGGCGCCTTTCGCTTGATGCAGGCTGGTTTTCCAGTCCATCTTGCGATTGGGGATTTTGATAGTTTGAATCCGGAAGAGTATGCGGCAGTTCGTGCCTATGCAGACCAAATTGAGCAATCACCTGCTGAAAAAGATGACACAGATTTAGAACTTGCGGTTTTGACTGCCATAGAACAGTTTCCAGATGCTAGTGAAATTTTGATTTTAGGCGGACTGGGTGGTCGTTTTGACCATGAAATTCAGATTTTTTATCTGGTCTTACAGGCTAGATTTTCTGGACTATTATCTAAAATTACCCTGCTAGATACGCAGAACATCATCAGATTTGTCGGGGCTGGGCGTCATGTTTTAACGAAGATGCCTGAGATGACTTATTTGGCCTTTGCCAGTCTGACGCCCGTCTTAGGGTTTTCGATAAAGGAAGCCAAGTACGAATTGGCAAAGACAGATTATCCGACAAACTTTTCGCTTTCTTCAAATGAATTTGTTGGTGATAAGTCTGTGACCATTGAGCTTGAGTCAGGCATTGTTGCAGTGATTCAAGCTAGGGACTAAGTTAATGGGGATAAACAGTTAAACTAGAGAGTGTTTGACTTGACAATTTTCGTTTACAATTGTAAACTATGAATAGAGGTGATAATATGAAAATGAATATATCAGACTCAGAGATGATCGTGATGCGAGCGATTTGGACTTTGGAGCAAGCATCCGTTGACCAAATTGCCTGTCAAATCGCGGCATCTAATGATTGGTCTGTGGCAACTATAAAGACCCTTTTAGGGCGTTTAGTAAAAAAAGAAATGCTGACAACGACAAAATCGGGACGGAAATTTATCTACACCCCGACCATGTCAGAATGTCAGGCAGTCGGCTTGATGGGGCAAGAATTATTGGATAAGGTTTGCGCTCAAAAGCACGTCAATGTCTTGGTAAATTTAATCGATGATGCCATGTTGACAGCTGAAAATCTGCAATTGATCTCAGAAGCTTTAGCTGCTAAGACACCGGCTTGTCATGTTAATTGTGACTGTTTAGAAAAATTCAGTGCGTGCACTTGTGATCATGATCATGCAACTGAGGATATGGAAATAATGGAGACTGTATGATGGATAAAACACATTTAGAAATTGAAGGCATGACTTGTCAACACTGTGTGTCACACGTGACAGAAGCACTTGAAGGTGTTGCTGGTGTTGCCTCTGCAAAAGTTAACCTTAAAAAAGGTGAGGCAGTCGTGAAATCAGAAGACGCATCGCTTGAACAGTTAAGCGCAGCAGTTGCTGCAGCTGGCTACAAAGTGGTCTAGTCTAGTATCGTGATTAAGCGGTGGCTCTAATATAGGCCACTGCTTTTTTAAAAAATAGGAAAGACTTTTGATATGAAAACACAATCTTTTGTCATTACAGGCATGACCTGTGCCAACTGTGTCATGAGGGTTGATAAAGCGCTGAATGCCTCGGATCAAATTTTAGAAGCCAGTGTCAACTTGGCCACAGAAAAAGCTAAAGTCGTCATGCAAGATGACTGTGATGTTGAAACCGTTATTGCGGCCGTCCGTCAAGCAGGCTATGGCGCGATCGTCGATGACAAGGCCCATCGTGAGAAAATACGGCTAGCTAAACAACGTGCTGAGAAAAACCTTTTCTGGTCCTTTGTCCTATCTGCGATTTTAACCTTACCCATGTTACTGGGGATGTTTGCAGGGACGCTACATGTGCACAGCTTGATGATTTTTCACAACCCCAGGATCCAGTTTCTCCTTGCGACACCTGTTCAGTTTGTATTTGGGGCGCGATTTTATAAAGGTGCCTACATGGCCTTGAAAAATAAGTCAGCCAATATGGATGTGCTTGTCGCACTCGGCACAAGCGTTGCCTATGTCTCAAGTCTCGTTTTTGGTTTGTTCATGGGCAATATGTCAGCAGTCAATTTTGAATCTGCTGCGGTGATTATCACACTGGTCCTGCTTGGTAAAAATTTAGAAAATCGTGCCAAAAAAAATACGTCTGCAGCGATTTATAGCCTGCAAAAGAAACAGGCTAAAACGGTTCATCTCTTAAAAGATGACCAGGAAATTGATACACCAGTTGATACGATTGCTGAAAATCAAGTCATTCTCGTTAAACCAGGTGAGCGTGTGCCACTAGACTTAGAAATCCTAACAGGACGTGCAAGTTTTGATGAATCTTCACTGACTGGTGAAGCGATTCCCGTAACGAAAACAGTGCGTCAAACAGTCATGGAAGGTGCAGTCAACTTGGATGGTGTTATCACAGCACGTGTCATCCATACGTTGGATGATTCTGCCATTTCACAAATGATGGCAGCTATGGCAGAAGCACAGGCCACCAAGCCAGAAATTCAGAAAACGGCAGACCGGATTTCAGCCATTTTTGTCCCCGTCGTATTAGGCATCGCCTTGATAACCTTCCTTCTGACAGCCATCTTCACTAAAGATATCAGTCAAGCGCTCTTACATGCGACCAGTGTGCTCGTCATTTCTTGTCCATGTGCCCTAGGTTTAGCGACACCCACGGCCGTCATGGTGGCAACAGGTCTGGGCGCTAGAAACGGTATTTTGATTAAAGATGCCAACGCACTTGAACATAGCAAACATATCTCGACAGTTATTTTTGATAAGACTGGCACGATTACGACAGGTCACTTTCAGTTGGCCAATTGGTCAGGTTCTGACGCTGACTTTCAAATTCTGGCAAGCCTAGAAAGTTACTCTAACCACCCCTTGGCACAAGCCTTGAAAGGGATTGATATACTGCCTGTCTCAAATTTTCAAGAATTGGCTGGGCGAGGTCTAACAGGGATGATTCAAGATCAAACTTATTTTGCAGGAAATGCGCAGTTGATGGCTGAACAAGGCATAGCGGTTGAAGCATCTTCAGACACTAGCATCTATCTAGCTACTGCGACTAATCTACTTGGCATTGCGACCTTCTCTTCTGAGATCAAAGCAGACGCTGTACAAACGCTAGCTGACCTTTCCCAAATGGGCATCAAAACGATTATGCTGACGGGAGATAATGAAACGGCCGCCGCTAAGATCAATGCGTTAGTTAAGGCAGATACTGTGATTGCGCAAGCTAACCCAGTGAAAAAAGCGCAAGTCGTTAGTAATACCCCTGATGCTATGATGGTTGGGGATGGCATCAACGATTCTGTCGCTTTATCTAGCGCTTTGGTTGGTGTGGCCATGGGATCAGGTAGTGATATCGCCATGCAGTCGGGAGATGTGGTCATCACGTCTGAAAATTCGCTGTCGAAAATTATCAGTTTGATTCGCTTATCTCAAAAAACGGTCAGAAAGATTCATCAAAATTATTTCTGGGCCTTTATCTACAATCTTGTGGGGATTCCGCTTGCGGCATTTGGGTTACTCAATCCTATGTTTGCAGCCTTAGCTATGAGCTTATCAAGTGTCAGCGTGATTATTAGTTCGCTCTTACTGAATACGAAGAAAATCTGACCGTGTGTCGGATTTTTTTGGATAGACTTCTAGGTGGTCGTAAGTCTGTTGCAAAATGGTTAAGGAAATTTTGGTTGGTCTGGTCTTGGACTGCTGAGTGGGGTGTGATATAATAAAGCATAATGAAAAAACAAAAACTAACTTTTGATAGCCGAATAGATTATGCTTTAATATTACCAGCGTTTTTACTAAATTTGATAGGTTTATTAGTTCTCTATGTTGCGACGAGTCATGATTATCCAAGTCGCCTAGCGAAAGTCATGACCCAACAGATTACTTGGGGCATTGCTGGCGTTATTGTGGCGCTTATCGTTATGCATTTCGATGCCAAGATGCTTTGGAAATTTACACCGATTTTATATGGTCTGGGCATTGTGCTGATGATTTTGCCTTTGAAGTTTTATGATCCGTTAACTGTTGCATTGACAGGTGCTAAAAACTGGGTTTATCTGGGTGGCAGCAATCTTTTTCAACCCTCAGAATTCATGAAGATTTCCTATATCTTATTAATGGCGCGGGTCGTTGTGAGCTTTCAAAACCGCCTGAAGAAGCGCTTATTAAAAGATGATATCTTGCTGATTTTGTTCATGTTTCTGGTGACGGTACCGGTGATGGTGCTTCTAGCTGCACAAAAAGACTTCGGGACAGCGCTCGTCTTTATGGCGATTTTTGCAGGGATCGTCGTTGTATCGGGCGTTTCTTGGCGACTAATTTTGCCTGTTGTGATCATTGTTGCGCTACTTGGAGGCGGAGTCATTTATCTGACGACATTTGATGCTGGACGTGAGTTCTTAAAATCTGCCGGTATGGATAACTACCAAATTCTAAGGATTGATGCTTGGCGAGATCCATTTGCCAATGCTCAAGGTTCTACTTATCAGCAAGCCCAAGGGTTACTTGCGATTGGAACTGGTGGTTTGTTTGGTAAAGGCTTTAATGTTGCCAATATTAGCGTTCCTGTGCGTGAGTCTGATATGATTTTTACGGTAATTGGAGAAAACTTTGGTTTTCTAGGCTCAGCATTTGTTATCTTACTGTATTTTATTCTTATCTATCGGATGATTCGCGTGACGATTCGTGCCAATAATCAATTCTACATCTATGTCTCGACTGGGATTACGATGATGATTCTCTTCCACGTTTTTGAAAATATCGGTGCCAATATCGGTGTCCTACCCCTAACCGGAATTCCGCTGCCCTTCATCTCTCAGGGCGGTAGCTCACTCATTGGAAACTTGATTGGGATAGGCTTGGTGCTATCAATGAAATATAATCAAGAACCAAATTTTCCGATAGAACATATCAAAAAACGGTCAAGTAGTCCTAGGCATTATAGAACAGATAAACTGTCTCATAATAAATAAAACTATATACTACTTTTCAAAGTAGTATTTTTGGTATATAATAAGATTATCAAATAAAAGAAAGCGTTTGCAATTATAAAAAGATTGTAAACGGATATGGTACTCACAATGACAACTACAGTAAAATTATTCTGTTCAGCAGGCATGTCAACTTCACTTTTTGCACAAAAAATGCAGCAAGAAGCTGAAAAACGTGGTCTTGACTTTGACGTTAAAGCATACGGACTTGCAGAAGTTGATTCAGAAGGGCCTAAAGCAGACGTTATCATGATTGGCCCACAAGCACGTTACATGGTTGACGAAGTGACTAAAAAATTCCCTGAAACACCTGTTAAAGACATCCCAATGCAAATGTATGGTTTGATGCAAGGTGACAAAGGTCTTGATCTTGCCATCGAACTTAAAGGATAAAAAATTTAAGAAAATCACTTGAAAAGGTGGTTTTTTTGTGTTAAAATTAGAAAAAATAAAGAAGGTATCGGCGTTCAAACGTTGATAAGGTGGGGTCCATTGCGCATTTAAGTGATTGAAAATTTTTAACGAATTTTTCTTAAGCTTATTTGTGCGGACTTTTCACCTTGACTACCTAATCCAGGATATTTTTTTGTCGTCTTGATCTGGTAGTAAAAACAAGGCTTTTTAAGGCACACTCAGCTTAAGTAATTTAAGTCAATGGAGGTGCTTTTTTTGATAGAAATAAAACAATTAAGCTTTGGCTACGATGACAAGATGATTTTTGAAGATGTATCTGTCACTTTTGATGCCAGCTGGAAACTAGCTCTGGTCGGGCGAAATGGTCGTGGCAAGACGACGCTGATGAGACTACTCTTGGGTGATCTACCCCATGCAGGACGGATTCAGTCGGACGTGAATTTTGTCTACTTCCCACAAACGATTACAGACAAAACGCAGTTAACCAAATTTGTTTTGGACGATTTGTATGATGCAGAAGATTGGCAGATTCACAGAGAGCTGAACTTGCTAGGGCTACCAGAAGACATTTTATGGCGGCCGTTCAATACCCTATCCGGTGGCGAACAAACTAAGGTCTTACTCGCAGGGCTTTTTCTAAATGAAGGAAACTTCCCCTTGATTGATGAGCCGACAAACCACTTGGATGCGGCTAGTCGCGCTAAAATCGCCAACTATTTAAAACGACGTAAATCTGGTTATATCGTCGTCAGCCATGATCGTCATTTTTTGGACGAGGTATCGGATCACTTACTTGCCATCGAGCGCAATGGTCTGGAACTCCTAGCAGCGAATTTCTCGACTTATGAACAACAGAAAAAACAGCGCGATGAATTTGAGTGGGCGCAAAATGATAAACTCAAGTCAGAAATTGGTCGCCTGAAACAGACGGCACGTGACAAGGCTGACTGGTCACGTAGTCGAGAAAAGGATAAATACGGTGATCCCCGTAAAAAAGGTAGTGGTGCTATTGGAGACACAGGATTTATCGGCGCTAGAAGTGCCCGTCAGATGAAAAAGGCCAAAGTCTTAGAGCATCGGATGCAGTCAGAGATTTCGGAAAAAGAAAAATTACTCAAAAATATTGAAAAAGTTGATGTCTTATCAATGGTCTATCAGCCAAGTCATCACCAAGTCTTATTGGACGAAAAAGAATTGACCGTCTCTTTTGAGGCACAGCCCATATTTGAGCCCATTAATTTGCAACAAAACGCTGGTCAAATCACAGCCATCACAGGCCCCAATGGTATTGGCAAATCACAACTCCTAGAAAAAATGGTTACCTTAGCCGAAAGTAAACAGCTTAAAATTTCTCGCGTCCGCCAGATTTATGATGACAATCGTGGGGATTTGAAAGCATTTGCGGATGATCATCAGCTAGACTATAGTCTCTTTCTCAATAACCTGAGAAAACTAGGCATGGAACGCACAGTCTTCCATCAAAAAATAGAAGATATGTCCATGGGTCAGCAAAAAAAGGTGGAGTTGGCAAAATCCCTGTCTCAATCCGCTGAACTTTTCATCTGGGATGAACCCTTGAACTATTTAGATGTCTTCAACCATGAGCAAATTGAGACCTTGTTAAAAACGGTTAAACCCGCATTGCTAGTCGTTGAACATGATGTCACCTTTGTCAAAAATATTGCTGATCAGATAATCGCACTCGTTCCCTTCAAGAATGTTGTCAGTAAGTGAAAAAAATCTCAAAATTTATGTTAAAATAAAAGAATGAAAAATAGCAAATCTCACATTTTTAAAGGCACAATATATGCCATTTTAGCAGGCGTTCTATGGGCATTTTCAGGGGTCTTTGGTCAAATCTTTTTTGAACAGTATGGTGGGAATGCGCTATGGATTACAACCTTTCGTTTAACTGTTGCAGGCATTATTTTGCTAACGATTTCATTGATACAAAAGCCGTCCGAGTTTTTTTCAATTTGGAAGGATAAAAAAAATTACGCACCATTATTTGGCTATGCCATCTTTGGTGTCCTGATGGTTCAGCTGACCTTCTATGCTTGTATTCAGGTAGCTGGAGCTGCAACCGCAACGGTGCTTCAGTTCACGTCACCAATTTTCTTACTGGCCTACTTAGCCATCTTTCGGCGTCAGAAACCCAACCTCAAATCACTAATCTTAGTCTTGATTGCTATGACAGGGATCTTTTTCCTAACAACCCACGGGAATATCTCGACCATGGCTTTATCACCACTGGCGCTGCTCCTTGGCGGATTATCAGCGATTGCGGTGGTGTCTTATTCCTTGATTCCTAAGCGACTCTTACAGACCTACGATGTCATGAATGTGACCGGTTGGGGGATGATTATCGCAGGATTTGTCATGAATTGTGTCCATCCAGTTTGGCATCTGGACTTTACGCTGACGACTGAGAGTTTCTTACTGGCTCTTGGTGTCGCAGTTATTGGTACAGCCATCGCCTTCATGTTTAACATGAGTGCGATCAAGTACGTCTCTGCCATCGTCGCAGAAGTTTGTGCGGCCATGGAGCCGATTTTAGCAGCAGTCTTCAGTATCTTTTTATTCGACATGCCATTTGACGCAGTGGTTGGCATCTCGATGTTGGTGACCTTAGTCAGCGTTATCTTATTGTCATTAGAAGAAGGAAAATCATGAGTTATACAGATTACATTTGGGATTTAGGCGGCACCTTACTTGATAACTACCAAACCTCAGCGACAGCTTTCCAAGAGGTCTTACTTGAAGAATTTGGAATCAATGTTGCATATGACGCAGTCTACGATGCGCTTCGGGTCTCGACAGAATTTGCAGTCTCTCAATTTGCAGCTGGATTGCCTGATTTTACAACCATCTACAAAAAAAGAGAGGCCCAAACCCTGACCAAGCCGGTTTTATTTCCTGACGCTGAGCGTGTGCTTGCAACCATTGTCCAAAATGGTCATCGGAACTTTATGATTTCACACCGCAATGATCAGGTTTTAGAAATTCTTGAGACGGCTGGCATCGCGGCATATTTCACTGAAGTCGTGACGTCTAGTAATGGTTTTGCTAGAAAGCCGAGCCCAGATTCGATTCGTTATTTGCTAGATAAATATAGCCCAACGCAACCTGTTATGATCGGGGATCGTGATATTGATATTCTCGCCGGTCAAAATGCGGGGATTGAGACGATTTATTTTGCGCCAGAAAATCAAGAAACGGTTAAAGCCACCCATCATGTGACGCAATTACTTGATATTTTGACTCTATAAAAGAGAAGCATCTTGTGCCAACCGCGCAGGATGCTTTTATTCTTGACAAGACTGGCGCAATTGGTTACATTGGAGATAAAGATTAGAAAAAATAAGTAAAGAAAGTGAACGGCTATGAAAATTATAATTATTGGTTCCGTTGCCTCGGGAACAAGTGTCGCGACCAAGGCACGCCGTAATTCTGAAAGTGCGATGATTACGCTCTATGATAAGGATACAGATATTTCCTATGCTGTCTGTGGGATTCCATATGCCATCGGTGGGGAAGTTGGCGACTTTGATGAGCTAACGCCACGCGACGCCCAATGGTTTAAGGCGCGTCACAATGTTGACGTTCACACGTCACATGAGGTCTTGCGGATTGATCACACTGCTAAAACAGTTTGGGTCAAAAATCTCTTGACGGGTGAGATATTTGAAGATCATTATGACTTACTTGTCTTTGCGACAGGTGCCCGCTATCAGACGCCTGAAGTTTTTCTAGGCCATGATTTTGACAATGTTTTTCAAGTTAGAAATATTCAGAGTGGGAAAGTCATTAAGTCCTATATAGCGACTCATCAGCCCAAAACTGCGGTCATTGTTGGTGCTGGCTATATTGGGCTTGAAATGGCAGAACAACTGAAAGCACAAGGAATTGACGTGACTGTTCTCCAGCGAGGTCAACATCCTATGCCGCATTTGGATTGGGATATGTCGATTCGAATTGAAGATGAGATGCGCAAGCAAGGCATCCACTTTCGACCAGAAGAAACGATTGCTGAGGTCAGCGGAACGACGCGACTTGAATCAGCTGTTACGACCAAAGGAGAAGTGCTTGAAGCTGACCTTTATATCATTGCGACACGTGTGCTCCCCAATACAGCGCTCGCAACTTCTATCGGAGTTGATTTGGGTGAAACGGGCGCGATTGTAACAGACTCGACCATGCAAACCAACCTTGAAGGGGTTTATGCAGTTGGCGACGTGGCTGAGAGTTTTCATGTGATCACAGGAAAGCCCATTTACCGCCCCATGGCGACAACTGCCAATAAAATGGGCAGAATTGCAGGCGATGCTATGACAGGTGGCACGCTTCGTTTTCAAGGTATTCTTGGCACAGGCATCTTACGCTTTTTTGACTTAACCATTGCCCAAACTGGCTTGACTGAAAAAGAAGCGCTAGGTGAAGGGTATGATGTTGCTGTTTTATTCAATATCAAACCTGATAAACCTGCTTATATGGCGGGACAAGAAATGGTGATTAAAGCGATTGCAGATAAGCAGACGCATCGAATTTTAGGGGTTCAAATCATAGGCCCACAGGGGGTTGACAAAAGGATTGATGTTTTTGCATCAACCATTACTTTAGGGGTGAAAGCAGAGGATTTATTTCATATGGATCTGGCATATGCGCCACCTTTTTCAACGACTAAAGATGCGGTTGCCTATACGGGCATGGCCCTGACCAATGCTTTGAATACAGCTCCCTTGATGACAGCTCAAGAGTTATTAGCCTTACAAGCCAAACAGACAGATATGACGATTATTGATACACGGACAGCTGAAAGCTACGCTGAGGGTCATATTCCTGAAGCGGTTCACATTCCTTTGACAGCACTTCGTGAAGAATCCGCCAAACTGGATAAAGCGAAGTTGACCATTGTTTACTGTTATAAAGGTGTGGCAGGCAATGCTGCGCAAAATATTTTACGGCATGAAGGATTTAAAGCCGTCTATAATTTGACAGGTGGTAAGGATCATTATCAGGAGATTGTCAAACAAGGCAAACGAGATGATCAAGAGTTAAAATAAATAGGCAACAAAGCCCTGTTTTAAATGAGTTTTAAAGGGATCTAGGATTAACGGAAAGATCAAGCAAAAAATCGTGAATTGTGGTATAATTAAACCAATGTGTTGTGTATTGAATCCCTTAAAAGTAGCACATCTTTAGGTTATTTGATCACAAAATGATTTTCTGTGGTAGAAACGCTATTACCAGTTATGAACTGGTGATAGAAGAAAGTGATCATTCTGATTGAAATAGATATGTGTTACTTTTTAACTGATTGAATATAATGAAAGAGGCAAGAGTTGACAACAGAAGAATTACAAGCGATACAAGATAAAAAAGAAAAAGCAGCGGAGTATGACGCCAGTCAGATCCAAGTCTTAGAAGGACTTGAAGCTGTTCGGATGCGGCCAGGGATGTATATCGGCTCGACCTCATCCGAAGGCCTGCACCATTTGGTATGGGAAATCGTGGATAACTCGATCGATGAAGCCTTAGCTGGTTTTGCATCGCATATCGAGGTTTTTATCGAGCCTGATAATTCAATTACGGTTGTGGATGATGGCCGTGGTATTCCAGTTGATATCCAAGAAAAAACGGGCCGTCCTGCGGTCGAAACTGTTTTTACAGTCCTTCATGCTGGTGGTAAATTTGGCGGTGGCGGCTATAAAGTATCAGGTGGTCTGCACGGTGTTGGCTCATCTGTCGTCAATGCCTTGTCTACCCAATTAGATGTCACTGTTTTTAAACAAGGTCAAAAATACTACCAAGAGTACCATCGCGGTGTTGTAGGTGGTGATTTGGAAATGATTGGGGAGACAGACCGTCACGGGACGACTGTTCACTTTACGCCAGACCCAACGATTTTTACGGAAACAACAGAGTTTGATTTTCAAAAATTGGCAAAACGTGTGCGTGAGTTAGCTTTCTTGAACCGTGGTTTGCGCATTTCAATCACCGATAAACGACCAGACGAATCCGAAAGCCTCCACTATCACTATGAAGGTGGGATTCAGTCTTATGTCGAATACCTCAATGAAGAAAAGACTGTCTTATTTGAACCCGCCATTTTCACAGAAGGTGAGATGGATGGGATCGCTGTTGAAGTTGCCATGCAATACACGGGTGGCTATCACTCAATGGTCTTATCATTTGCCAATAATATCAGTACCCACGAGGGTGGGACGCACGAACAAGGCTTTAGAACTGCTCTGACGCGCGTGATTAACAACTATGCTAAATCGAACAAGCTCCTTAAGGAAAATGAAGAAAACCTGACCGGTGATGATGTGCGGGAAGGCTTAACAGCCGTGATTTCGGTTAAACACCCGAACCCACAGTTTGAAGGTCAAACGAAGACGAAACTTGGTAACTCTGAAGTCTCAGGGATTGTTAACAAACTCTTTAGTGAGGAATTCGGTACTTTCCTTTTGGAAAATCCACAGGTCGCAAGACGTATCGTGGAAAAAGGGATTTTAGCTAGCAAGGCTAGAATCGCAGCCAAACGTGCGCGTGAAGTAACACGGAAAAAATCTGGTCTTGAAATTTCAAATCTACCAGGGAAACTAGCAGACTGTTCGTCAAATGATCCGACGCAAACTGAAATTTTCATCGTCGAAGGAGATTCTGCCGGTGGGTCAGCTAAGTCTGGTCGGAACCGTGAGTTCCAAGCCATCTTGCCAATTCGTGGTAAGATCCTCAACGTTGAAAAAGCTAGCATGGAAAAAATCCTGGCTAACGAAGAAATTCGCTCCTTATTTACAGCTATGGGAACAGGATTTGGTGCTGATTTTGATGTGTCTAAAGCCCGCTACCAAAAACTGGTTATCATGACCGATGCCGATGTCGATGGTGCTCATATTAGAACCTTATTGTTGACCCTCTTTTATCGCTATATGCGTCCTGTTGTCGAAGCGGGCTATGTTTACATCGCTCAGCCACCGATTTATGGGGTAAAACTAGGTGATAAGATTACCTATATTCAACCTGGAGTGAACCAAGAGACAGAACTGCAAACAGCTGTGCTTGAGATGACAACGGGTAATCGCAAGCCTATCGTTCAGCGCTATAAAGGGCTTGGTGAAATGGATGATCACCAACTCTGGGAAACGACCATGGATCCTGAACATCGGACAATGGCACAAGTCAGTGTTGAAGATGCCGCAGAAGCAGATCAAATCTTTGACATGCTGATGGGGGATCGTGTGGAACCTCGTCGTGACTTCATTGAAGCCAATGCCCAGTATTCAACAATTGATATTTAATGAAAATGGCCTTCGCGGTCATTTTTTGATCCCTGAAATTTTAAGTATTGCGTGTTAGTTGTTTTGACTAACGTAAAATGGTAAAATGTAATTATGCTAGTATTCCCACTCATCAATGATACCAGTCGTAAAATCATCCATGTTGACATGGATGCCTTTTTTGCGTCTATTGAGGAAAGGGATAACCCAAAATTAAAAGGTAAGCCTGTTGTCATTGCTAGAAATCCTTTAGAGACAGGTGGGCGTGGTGTCGTCTCAACTGCAAACTATGAAGCAAGAAAGTACGGCATTCATTCTGCCATGTCAGCCAAAGAAGCTTACGACCTTTGTCCGCAAGCGATTTTTGTATCAGGTAACTATGCCCATTATCAAGAGATTTCATGCCAGATGCATGAAATTTTTCATCGCTATACGGATGAAGTAGAAGGCATGGCCTTAGATGAAGCTTATCTGGATGTGACGGTGAATAAAATCAATGCGACAAGTGCAGTGAAGATTGCTAAGATGATCCAGCACGATATTTTTACGGAACTGCATCTGACGAGTTCTGCAGGCGTTTCCTATAATAAGTTTTTAGCTAAAATTGCCTCTGATATTGAAAAACCACGAGGCTTGACCTTGATTGCACCAGAAGAGGCTTTAGCTTTTTTGGCCGACTTACCAGTGGCTAAGTTCCATGGTGTTGGTGTTAAAACAGCGGAGAAATTGGAAGCTTTGGGGATTACTGAAGGCCGAGATATTCAAAATAGCTCCCCTCAATTTTTAGCCGAAAAATTAGGTGTCTTTGGTTGGGAACTTTATCTCAAAGCCAATGGTATCAATCGGTCACCTGTCAAACCTAATCGAATTCGAAAGTCAGTCGGCAAAGAAAAAACTTATGGAAAGTTGCTATATTTGGAAACAGATATCAAAGCTGAAGTCAGTAAATTATCGAAAAAAGTGGCCATGGTTTTACAAAATAAAAAGTTGAAAGGGCATATTATTGTCATCAAAATTCGCTATGCGGACTTTACGACTTTTACCAAGCGTCTATCTTTAGATGAAAAAGTGTCTGATGTCAGCACAATTGACCAAAGTGCACAAAAATTATTGGATGATGCTTTGCGTGAGAATATCGGTATCCGCCTTTTAGGTGTGACAGTGACGGGCTTATAAAAACAATAAAGTTGCTTATTTTGTAATTTGTGATACAATATTAGCCAATAGGGTGGGTCACAATATGAAAAAAGTAATTGAGAATAAGATTGTCTATCTTATCGAAATTGCCCTTATTGTCATTGGGCTTTTGTGTGCTGTTGTTGTCATTCAAGATAACAAAGAAGATGCACGTCTACGTGGCAATCAAATTCTGTCGCGTAGACAGAGTCATCATACTTTAGTGCGCTCAAAAAAAACTTGAACCTTCAAAATGTATCTCAAGATTTGTCACTATTTTACCAGGCGAAAGTCACTTAAAATCAAATGTGAAACCTAATCAAGAATAGAAAATATGGTCATCATGCGTATGCTGCAGAGGTAGCCGATAAATAGAAAAGGTAGAAAAGGAATTTCTGCCTTTTTTTGTTTGATTTTTAAAGCATAATAAAGAAGTCCGCCAAGACTTGCGAGAAATAGACAAAGGGTTAATTGGAAAAAGTCTGCAGAAAAAGAAACTAAAGCTAAATAAAGCCAGTCACCACTACCTATCTTGAGGGATGAAAATTCTGTCAAAATTGCTAGTAGGATACAAAAAAAAATGGGAGACTTGTAAGGACTGGTGAAGCTGAGGAGTAGAAAAGAGATAGTCCAGATCCACAACGGAAAGGCGTGATTTTTAAGATCAAAGCCCACCATTAAAAAAGAGGCAAGGCAAATCAAACAAAAAGTAAGATCAACTTTTTCTAACCATCCGATGACAAAAAGACAACCACAAAACCATTCTAATATACTATACCAATGCGTCAACTTGACACCGCAATAGCGACATTTTGTTTGACTGATGAACTGTGACACGATAGGGATTAGGTCACGCCAAATCAGTGTTTGTCCACATTGTCCACAATGAGATCTAGGCCTGATGATAGAAGTGTCTGGAAAGCGATCTATGACCAAACCAAAGAATGAGCCCCAAACTGTACCAACTGTAAAAATAAAAAAAATAGTTATATTTACTTATACGAAAAAAGGACTTAAATGTTTGATAAAATAGTTGTTTTCTTCTATAATGAAAGTGTTGGGGTAATCTTTATCAACTGATGTTAGAGATACCCTAAGCAAATGTTCCTGGTTTCATCAACTTAGCAAGATGACTTGTAAGCAGTTGTTTCTTAGGAAAAATAGCTTATTAGTCCTGAAGGAGGAGAGAAAATGTCAAGAGAAAAAACAAAAGCAGTTTTGAATCAATCCGTTGCAGATTTATCAAAAGCAGCAGCTTTGGTACATCAAGTACATTGGTACTTACGTGGTCCTGGTTTCATGAAATTGCATCCTAAAATGGATGAATTGATGGCAGGATTAAATGATCATTTAGATGTCTTATCAGAACGTCTGATTACCATCGGTGGTTCGCCAGTTTCAACTTTGAAAGAATTTGATGAATTGTCAAATATCGAACTTGAAACAGCTACTTGGGATAAGACGACAGAAGAACGTTTGACAGAAGTTGTTAAAGCTTACAAATATCTATCAAACCTCTTCCAAGATGGTGTCCATGCGACAGATGAAGAAGATGATGATGTGACGAACGGTCTCTTTGCTGATGCCAAGGGTGACATTGAAAAAACGATTTGGATGTTAGAATCTGAACTTGGTTTAGCACCAGGTATCTGATAAAAAATAAAGATAAAGAAGCTCGCTATTAAGCGAGTTTTTTGTAATCTATCATAAAACAAATAGTTTTACAAAAGCGCTGTCAATCAATCAATTCATGTTTGAAAATGTTTTCAAAATATGATAAAATGTGAAAGGATGAAAACTTTATATGATGTTCAGGAATTTTTGAAAAAGCATGGTTATATTAATCTTTTTAGCAATCGACTTGATGCTATTTTTTTCATGGCACAAGAGCTGAAAACCTTATACGATGCTGGCTTGATTCCGGATCAAAACGATTATTTTACCGCAGACTTAATTCTACGGCGAGAACACAGACTTGAAAGTGAGAAGAAGACTTATGACGAAAAAAATTATCGGGATTGACCTTGGCGGGACTACGATTAAATTTGGAATCTTGACAGTAGCTGGTGAAGTTCAGGATAAATGGGCAATTGAAACAAATATCATCGGTAACGGTCAACATATCGTGCCTGATATCATCGCATCCATCAACCATCGACTAGAACTCTATAAACTCGATAAAGCTGATTTTCTAGGGATTGGTATGGGCTCTCCAGGATCTGTTGATATCGTCAAAAATACGGTCATTGGTGCTTATAATTTAGGTTGGGAAACCTTGCAAGAAGTAGGGGCAGCCATTGAATCTGGTGTTGGTCTACCATTTGCCATAGATAATGATGCAAATGTGGCAGCACTTGGTGAACGTTGGGTTGGTGCAGGAGAAAATAATCCTGATGTCATCTTTATGACACTTGGTACTGGCGTTGGTGGGGGCATCATCGCTGCAGGCAACTTGATTCACGGTGTTGCTGGTGCTGGTGGAGAAATTGGTCATGTGACGGTTGATACGAGTGCCAATGCTTTTGCTTGTACATGTGGTAAATCAGGATGTTTAGAAACTGTCGCTTCAGCAACAGGTGTTGTCCGTGTTGCCCGTAAACTCGCTGAGGAATACGAAGGTGAATCAACGATTAAAGCGGCGATTGACAATGGCGATGCTGTGACATCAAAAGATATCTTTATAGCAGCTGAAGCAGATGATAAATTTGCCAATTCAGTTGTGGAGCAAGTCAGTCAATATCTCGGCTTGGCTTCTGGAAATTTAGGTAACACTCTGAATCCAGACTCTATTGTCATTGGTGGAGGTGTTTCTGCAGCAGGAGAATTCTTGCGCTCACGGATTGAAAAATACTTCAATCTTTATACCTTCCCACAAGTTCGAAATTCGACTAAAATAAAAATTGCTAAACTAGGCAATGATGCTGGGATTATTGGCGCAGCCAGCCTAGCATTGAAATTTACTGAAACTGAGGCTGTCTAACATGTTGTTATACGTTAATATTTTACTACTTCTAATTGTTATTGGCCTGTTTGGCTATCCAATTGTTAATAAATTCAGAATTAAATCTGTCGCTAAAATTGTAGATAATGCTACTTTTGCTGAACAGCTTAATGGTGCACAGCTGATTGATTTACGAGAATCATCGGCTTACCGTATTGTCCATATTTTGGGTGCTAGAAATTTGCCGTTCTCACAATTTGACCAAAGTATCTCAGCCATTCGTAAAGATAAAGCAGTTCTTTTATATGAAGATGCTAAGCCAGTGTTTGCAGTTCGTGCAGCGCTCAAGCTCAAAAAAGCTGGCTATACCAACATTGTTATCCTGAAAACTGGGATGAAGGGTTGGCACGGTAAAATAAAAAAAGGAGCTTGATCCCTCATGGAAACAAGACGACGACGTGCCGAGCGCATACCTGAAAAAAAAGTAAAAACTAAAAATAAGAAAAAACATCGTGGGCTCAAAATATTTGGTTTAATTGTCTTGTTGATTGCCTTGATTGGCGGTGCTATTGGTGGTAAAGGATATCTGGATGTTAAAAAAGCATCAGAAAAATCTTACCAGCCTATTGACCGGAAAACATCTGCCAAATTGCCAAGTCTCAAATCAAAGTCACCATTTAGCTTCCTGTTTTTAGGCGTTAATGGGAAAACAGCTAATGATATTTTAGTCTTAACAGTTAATCCCAAGCAAAATAAGACGACAGTTGTTAGCCTAAATCGCAATATTTATTTACAATCTGAAGCGACGACCTTGAAAGAACTTTATGGGACAAAAGGTACAGCAGGTGAAGTAGATGCCTTGCAGACACTTTTAGGTGTTGAAATTCCTCGTTATATGACTTTTGATATGCGTGGTCTAGGCGATTTTGTTGAGGCTGTCGGTGGCGTTGATGTGCAAAATGATACGAATTTTATATCAAGTGGTTATGAATTTAAGCCTGGTACCCTGAATCTGAAGAAAGAGGATGAAGTCAAGGCCTTTCTAACCAAAGTTTCGGGTCCTAATGACGATCCAGCTAAGGCTGAATCAAGCCTGATTGACCGTGAACAATCAGTCCTGATTGCGATTATTCCTAAGATGAAATCTGCCAATACACTTCTTAAATATAAAAAATTTGTGACGGCATTTGGTGATAATATCAAAACAGACTTTGTTTTTGGTAACATTAAAGCTCTTGGCGTCAATTATAATGGTGTATTAGGTAATATTACAAAGGAAAATCTTAAACCAATTGAGACGACGATTGATGGTAAAGTGCAAAAAATTCTGTCAGAAGACCTCATTAATAAGGTACATGATAGAATTGAAGCCGCATTGAACGAATAAGTTTTAACGCAACATTATAGATAACAAAAACGCCCAATTTCACAATTGTAATTGGGCGTTTTTATGTGATTTTGAAATCATGAGTTTACATCAGTTTACTTATCGTAGTACGATAAAGTCAGCTACTGGACGACCGTCTTGACTAGCAAAGATAGTTTGACCATTCAGAGACATTTGTGAGGAACCGCCACCATCAAGTACAACAAGATTTTTGAGATTGAGATTGGCTACTGCTGCCATCGTACCATCATAACCAACACTGGTATCTGAAATAATGAGGTAGATGTTATTATCTGCATCATTACCAATGTGGGAATGGATCATCCAGTTGACAGAACCATCATTTGGTAAGACAACACCATCTTTAATGAGAATGCTACCAAAGCCATAACTTTGTTCACCACCTTTTTCAAGGATCTCAGTTGCAGGTGTTGTGAGATCGTAACCGTTAGCGGAACCATTTTTATTGATGACAAAAGATGCACTGCCATATGCTGTATTTGACCAGTTTGAAAACAGTTGACCGTTGTTAATTTGGAAGCCAACAATTTGACCGGTGTTCATATCAAAACCAGAGGTGTTCATAATAAGTGAGTCAGGATACTTTGCCACGATATCCGACATCATGACAGTTCCCGGAATCTGTGCAGCAGCTGTTTTCAAAACTTTCGGATTATTGGCGCGGTAAATGGTGACGCCAGGCACAGATAAATCAGTAAATTTTTCAAGTTTTGTTTTGGATTTGACTTGAACCCAACCAGCTTCACCTGTATCTTCAACCTCAGGTGCAGGTGCGATTGAGACGGAAGTTGGTGGAATAATCGCATCAGGTGCTGTCGTTTTAATTGGTTTGAGCGCTGAAGAAGAAGTTTGCTTAGGTTTGAGGAGGACATAAGCGATGCTTGATCCTACCAAGAGTAAAATAATCATGGTAATGATTAAAGGTGCTTTTTTCTTCTTTTGATCCTTTGATGAGTTCTTAGAAGCGCTACGTTTAGATTGTTTAGTATTTTTCATCATTTATTTTAGGACAATAAAGTCTCCTACTTGGCGATTGTCCTGACTTGGTACAATGGTTTGACCACTCAATCCCATTTGGGAAGAGTAACCACCGGCCATGAGGACAAGGTTTGTTAGATTGAAATTAGCAAGTTGATTCATAATAGTATCATGTTTCAGCACGTTACTATTTTTGATTAGAATTTTACCAAAACTACAGGATTGTTCAGCACCGGCCATAAGATATTGACTAGCGGATGTTATTTTTGTCGAATGGTTTGGCAAAAATAACAATTAAGATAACGACGACCTAGACAATAAAGAGAGCTATCAACAGTCCCAGAATACTTTTTATAGTTTTTTCTATTCATTATTTCATTATAAAGGGCTTTTGAAATTAAGTCAAGAGAATATCGACTGAAAACGCTTAATGTAGGCATTCCTGTTGCATTTTGCAAAAAATATGTTATACTTATAAAGTTGAAATAGAATAAAGATCATCTCTAAAAAATGTTCAAGTGGCAGGGTATGAAAGTCGCAATAGGATTTTTAGAAGTGATCTCAAATTATGAGGTATAAATCTTGACTAAATTACGCGAAGACATTCGTAACGTCGCAATCATCGCCCACGTTGACCATGGTAAAACAACACTTGTGGATGAACTTTTGAAACAATCAGATACCTTGAGCGCACGCGCACATCTTGATGACCGTGCCATGGACTCAAACGATCTTGAAAAAGAACGTGGTATTACCATTCTTGCTAAAAATACAGCTGTTAAATATAAAGATAAGCACATCAATATCTTGGACACACCGGGTCACGCGGACTTCGGTGGCGAAGTTGAACGTATCATGAAAATGGTTGACGGTGTTGTGCTTGTTGTCGATGCCTACGAAGGTACAATGCCTCAAACACGTTTTGTGTTGAAAAAAGCCTTGGACCAAGGTTTGACACCTATCGTGGTTGTTAATAAAATCGACAAACCTTCAGCACGTCCTGAAGAAGTTGTCGATGAAGTCTTGGAACTTTTGATTGAACTTGGTGCTGACGAAGAACAATTGGAATTCCCTGTTGTCTACGCATCAGCAATCAACGGAACATCAAGTCTTTCAGATGATCTTGAAACACAAGAACACACAATGGAACCGTTGTTCGAAACAATCATCGACCATATTCCTGCACCAGTTGATAACTCTGATGAGCCGTTGCAATTCCAAGTATCATTGCTTGATTACAATGACTTCGTTGGTCGTATCGGTATCGGACGTGTTTTCCGTGGGACGATTAAAGTTGGTGACAGTGTTACACTTTCAAAACTAGATGGCACGAAACAAAACTTCCGTGTGACAAAACTCTTTGGTTTCTTCGGTCTTGACCGTGTTGAAATCCAAGAAGCAAAAGCTGGAGATTTAATTGCAGTATCTGGTATGGATGACATCTTTGTTGGTGAAACTGTGACACCATCTGACCACATCGATCCATTGCCAATCCTTCATATTGACGAACCTACTTTGCAAATGACTTTCCTCGTCAATAACTCACCTTTCGCTGGTCGCGAAGGTAAATGGGTAACATCACGTAAAGTTGAAGAACGTTTGCAATCAGAATTGCAAACAGACGTCTCACTTCGTATTGACCCAACTGACTCACCTGACCGTTGGATCGTTTCTGGTCGTGGCGAATTGCATTTGTCTATCTTAATCGAAACAATGCGTCGTGAAGGCTATGAGCTCCAAGTGTCACGTCCAGAAGTTATCGAACGCGAAATTGATGGTGTTCGCTCAGAACCATTTGAACGCGTACAAATCGACACACCTGAAGAATATCAAGGTTCAATCATCCAAGCACTCTCAGAACGTAAAGGAAACATGCTTGATATGGTCAACACTGGTAATGGTCAAGTTCGTTTGATCTTCCTTGTACCAGCTCGTGGTTTGATCGGATTCTCTACTGAATTCTTGTCAATGACACGTGGTTACGGTATCATGAACCACACCTTTGACCAATACATGCCAATGATTCATGAACAAATCGGTGGTCGTAGCCGTGGTGCTCTTGTCTCTATCGACACTGGTAAAACAACGACTTACGCGATTATGGGTGTTGAAGAACGTGGTACAATCTTTGTTAATCCAGGAACTGAAGTATACGAAGGTATGATCATCGGTGAACATTCTCGTGAAAATGACTTGACAGTTAATGTTACAAAAGCAAAACAAATGACCAACGTTCGTTCTGCCAATAAAGACCAAACTAACGTCATCAAAACACCACGTATCCTCACTTTGGAAGAATCAATCGAATTCATGGCTGATGACGAATATCTCGAAATCACACCAGAATCAATTCGTTTGCGTAAACAAATCTTGAACAAAGCAGAGCGCGAAAAAGCCAACAAAAAGAAAAAAGGTTAAGCAATAGTTAGCTAAAAATTCAAATAAGGGTGGGGATAAGATGTTTTATTTAGTCGCATTAGGGCTCTTTGTCTTGTGTTATCTCTTTCTGGCTTCTGATGAAATCAAGAAAAGCTTGAATCTTTTTGTAGCCATCATTGGGACAGTTTTAGCTGTGACAATCGTGATCTCACTCATTGTCCAAAATAAAACCACCATTTTACAAGGTCTCATTGTCTTAGCAGGCTTGGGCCTGATGGTCGAAAGTATTCGTGAAATTAACCAATTATAAAAAACAGTCGAAAGGCTGTTTTTTGATACCTAGGCTTTTATATTTTAAGGGCGTTAATCATGACATAAGAGAAGGTACAAAAAGTTGACAGCGATTTAAAATGTTAATATGTTTGAGCTCAAGTGCTATAATGAATTTATAAAAATATTTATGAAAGAAGAAACTAGTATGAAGAATAAAGGAATTGGCTTTTCAAAAGCGGTTGATTTCGGTGAGAGCGGCACACTTTTTGAGGAGAAAGAGCTTGCTATGCCAGAGTTGACCAGTCAGTTAGATGTCATCGTCAAGGTATTAGCTGGTGCTGTTAACCCGGTAGATGTTAAAATGGCAGAAGCTTATCAAGGACACGACTTCACTGTACTTGGATTTGATGGCGTTGGTGAAGTGATGGCAGTTGGCGATGACGTTTTAGGTTTTGAACCTGGTGATCGCGTTTACTATGCAGGCCAACAACTTCGGTCAGGGACAAATCAAGTTTACCAAGCAGTAGATAGCCGATTAATTGCAAAAGCTCCTGCGAATTTAACGCTTTCAGAAAGTGCAGCGCTACCTTTGACGGGAATAACTGCCTATGAAATTTTAACAGATGCGCTCGGTCTTGCTATCAGTGAAGGGGTTGCAACTGGAAAAACGATCTTGATTGTCAATGGTGCTGGAGGTGTTGGTTCTATCTTAATTCAGCTGGCTAAATTCATAGGCTTGCAAGTCATCACAACAGCTTCTCGTCCAGAAAGTGTAGAGTGGGTTAAAAGTCTAGGTGCAGATATCGTGCTCAATCACCATGAGGATTTAGGGATGCAACTCAAAGAATTTGGCATTGATCAGCTTCCTTACATTGTTCTCCTCCATTCGACGGATAAATATTGGAACCTTGCAACACGCTATATTGCACCCTTTGGTCGCATTGCAAGTATTGTTGAGACAGAAGGGCTGCTTGACATGGGGCCTCTTAAAAATATTGGTGCACAATTTGCTTGGGAGTTCATGTTTGCCAAAGGCAATTTTGACATTCGGATGGCAGAACAAGGTCAAGCCTTGGCCAAGTTAACAGACCTGATTGAATCGGGCAAGCTTAAAACTACCCTTACAAAAAACTACAAGGGCTTTTCAGCGGAAACCTTAGAAGCCGCTTATCGTGATGTCGCAAGTAATCACATGATTGGAAAAGTCGTCATTGTCTATTAACAACAGACTTTAATTTTACACAGAATGAGTCCGCATCAGTATCTATCAAGGGACGCAGTATGTTATAATAAAACTATGAAATTGAATGAAAAACAAATGTTGGATTTTGCTAAAAGATTAGGCAAAAAATTACAAGCAGGCGATATTATCGTCTTGACAGGCGAATTAGGTGCAGGCAAAACGACCTTTACAAAAGGTCTCGGTCTCGGATTGGATATTCATCAGATGATTAAAAGTCCGACCTATACCATTGTTCGGGAATATGAAGGTCGCTTGCCTCTCTATCATATGGATGTTTATCGCATCGGAGATGATCCGGACTCGATCGATTTAGACGATTATTTATTTGGCAATGGTGTCACTGTAATCGAGTGGGGAAATCTATTAGCACAAGATTTGCCGAGTGAGTATTTGGAGATTGTATTTGATTACCTAGTTGATGAACGAGAGGTAACATTAGTTGCCCATGGTCATCGTTATGACACCTATCTAGATTAGAGCTTAGCTATTTGCCAAAGGAGGCATATGACTGAAATTATTGTAAGAGAAGCAGAACCACAAGATGCTCAAAAATTAATCAATTTTTTAAATCAAGTGGGTAAAGAATCCCATTTTTTAACGCTTGATGAAGTAGGGATCTTGATGACAGAAGAACAAATGTCTGATTATCTAGCGCAAATTTCTGAAAAAGATAATAATGCTTACCTATTAGCTTTAGTAGACGATCAAATTGCGGGTGTCATTAGTTTGACAGCTGATTTTCATGAACGTATTCGACATATCGGTGATTTATTTATCACTGTCAGTCAAGCCTTTCAAGGCTATGGTATCGGTCACATTCTGATGACGGATATGTTAGACTTCATCCAGGAGATTGGTGTAATCAAACGCTTGGAACTCCAAGTTCAGAAACGCAATGAGAGAGCTATTCATCTTTACCAAAAACATGGTTTTGAGATTGAATCCACTCGAAAATTCGGCGCAAGAGATGAATCAGGAACCCTTATTGACGTATTAGAAATGGTAATATTTTTTGATTAAGATTACAAGTTTGTAACATTTTATACCAATTCAGGTTTGAATCCAGTTTTTCTGGTAAAATGGAGTAATGAAAAGAAGTCAAAGAATAAATTATGAAGCTAGACACGGCTCTAAAAATACTAAAAACAGGAAGCTAAAGAAAAATGGTAAGCCTAAGATGCGACTTTGGAAGAAGGTGCTACTCGGCTTTTTAGCGACAATTTTAGTGTTTGCAGGCCTCATTTTTGCTTATGCCACTGTTGTCTTGAACCGAACAGAAAGTGCTTTTAAAACCACTTTTTCTGATTTAGGCTTGAGTTCTAGTAAAAAATCGGACGATATCATCAAGGCGACTAATCCCTTGACCATCTTACTGATGGGTGTTGATACAGGTGACAGTGCGCGTTCAGATTTATGGTCAGGTCAGTCGGATACAATGATTGTGATGACAATCAATCCTCAGACCAATACGACGACCATGGTATCCTTGGAGCGTGATATGTTGACGAGTATCATCGATAAAGACGGTGATGTTGTTGAGACTGCCAAGTTAAATGCCGCCTACGCCAATGGTGGCGCTGTATCTGCAGTCTCAACGATTCAGCAACAAATTGGTTTAGATATTGACAAATATGCCTTGATTAACATGAACGGGTTGAAAGATCTCGTTGATGCTGTTGGTGGTATTGAAGTGGATAATAAGTTAGGGGAAACGATTTCGATTGAAGAAACAGAACCTGATTATACCGCGACAGTTGAACCTGGTAAGCAGCATATCAATGGTGACCAAGCCTTGGTTTACGCTCGGATGCGCCATCAAGATCCTGAAGGGGATATTGGCCGCCAAGCACGCCAACGTGAAGTTATCACACAAATTGTGAGTAAAATCTTAAGTTTGGATTCAATTACCAAATATGAGAAAATTTTGACGGCAATTTCAGGTAATATGAAAACAGACTTTGCTGTGAATGGTAATTCTTTGAAAAGCTTATTGGGTTATAAAGACGCATTCCAAAAAATGCGTTCAATTAAACTTCAAGGTCTTGGTGAGATGATTAATGGTATTTCCTATCAGGTCATGCCAGCTAATAATCTACTGAGCGTTCAAAATGCCTTGCGTCTCTCGCTTGGTAAGCCAATTGAGAAAAGTTTATCTCCAAATATCATTACTTTTGAAAATTATTATGGTGGCTATGCACCAGCAGCGACCTTGCCAACTGTGACGACAACGGTAAATGGTAAATCAACCGAAAAAACCTTGCTCACTGATGGTGAAGAAGCTTCTGCAGAAAAAGCGTCTCAAGAGAGCACTTCAGAAACAGCTGTGACATCTGAAACACAATATGATGTCTATGGTAACCCGATTTATTAAAAAGTTGACTAAACTGCTGAATTTTGGTAAAATTTAGTAGTTGTGTTTGGTCTCATAGCTCAGCTGGATAGAGCATTCGCCTTCTAAGCGAACGGTCGCAGGTTCGAATCCTGCTGGGATCACTAAATGATAAACCTTAAAACTTCTTGGTATCTGAGAAGTTTTTTTGTTAGCTTGGCTATAAGTATAGCTTATAGCCTGACGTAATGTTTAAGTATAAGTCGACTACTTAAAACTATGCTATCATAAATCTAAGAGAATAATGGAGAGACTATGCAATATCTACCCTTAGAAAAATCAGAAGTTCTGCGCTATCTTGGCTATAGACGCAAACAAGTACTGACGTCGGCTATCTCGACACTAGTAGATGAGATGATGCTAGAGGTTCAAGAAGTGTCAAATGCTCGTTACCTATATCAAGCTTATGATTTCACACTGGACGAGGCTAATCAAGCCATCCACCTCACCAATACCGATCTGGTACTCAAGTCCAAACAACTTTATAGCCATTTGAAATACGCTAAACAAATCGTTTTACTTGCTGCCACCCTAGGTATCGAAGTTGAACGACAAGTTAGATGCTATGAATTTTCAGAGATGACAAAAGCTTTTGTGCTAGATTCGGCTTGTGTGGATTACATTGAAAAAATCTGTGATTTAGCAGAAGTAGATATTGATGCACAATTTCCGGATTGTGTGCTGAATCGTAGATTTTCTCCAGGGTATGGCGATTTGTCCCTAGAGATTCAACCTCAATTTTTAAAAACCTTAGGCGCTGATCGGCTACTTGGTCTGACCTTGACGGAAAATTATCTGATGATTCCCAGAAAATCTATTACAGCGATTCTCGGGTTATTTGAGGATGATAAAGTGGCTCGACCTAGACGCAAGCCGTCTAAAAATCTGACGATTAATATGGTGAAAACGGGTAACTTTAATGTGATGGGTGTTACACCATGATTACGACAAGACTAACGAGACTAGCGATTTTAACCGCGCTCGCCTGTGTACTTCGGATTGCTTTTGGCGCATTTCCAAACGTCAAGCCGATTACGGCCCTGTTTTTTGTATTAATTTTAGCCTATGGTTTAGCAGACGCCATTATCGTGAGTACTTTGACTATGATCGTGACGGGCTTCTTGATGGGTTTTTCGGTGATCATCTTGGGACAAATCATCAGCTATGTCTTGATATTAAGCCTTGGGGCTATGATCTTTAGATGGTTAAAATCGATTATTTTGAGAACACTCTTGATTTTTATTTTGACCATGCTGTATGGTTTTCTTATCTCGATTTTTTCTGCTCAGCTATTCGGTAGCCCCTTCTGGCCTTTTTGGATCAGTGGCTTGACGTTTGACCTTGCACATGCCGTGTCAACGGCACTCTTTTTCCCAATCCTAATGACCATTTTCAAAAATATCTTAAAAACAAGATGTTGAAAGCGATGCGATGCAGTCGGAAACTTCTGTAGGAAATCATTTATTTTCCTATGTCATTGTAGTTGCCGCTTTAGCAGTATACGAAAAAAAAGCTAAAGGCAACGTGCCTTAGTGATTTATCACTTAGGCGTTGACAAGAAGTTAGCTTGAAGTTCAAATAAAGGAAGATATGAGATGACGATATTAACGGCTTTAAAGACGCAAATTTTGCTTTTTGATGGAGCGATGGGGACGCAGCTTCAAGAGAGAGGTTTGCCAATCGGAGGAATTCCTGAGCACTTTAATCTGACCCATCCAGAGATCGTAGAAGCAATTCATCGAGATTATGTATCGGCTGGCGCAGATGTCATCACAACTAATACGTTTCAGGCTAATACGACGAAAATGACTGCTGATGAGGTGGCGGAGACGATTCGGGTAGCCATCAAGTTGGCTAAAAATGCTGAACCTAAATACGTCGCCTATGATATGGGACCAACGGGACAGTTGTTACAGCCAATGGGAACCTTATCATTTGATGTGGCTTATGAGATGTTTGCCCAACAGGCGGTCATTGCGGAGGCATCTGGTGCTGATCTGGTTATCATTGAGACGGTAGCGGATTTATTAGAAGCTAAGATTGCAATTTTAGCTGTCAAAGAAAATACCAAGCTACCTGTCTTTGTCACCCTGACTTATCAGGAAGATGGGCGAACTTTTGTTGGTGTTGACCCGCAAACTGCGACCTTGACTTTGCAAAATTTAGGTGTTGATGCGCTAGGTGTTAACTGCTCACTTGGCCCAAAAGAGTTAGCGCCGATTGTTGAGACGATTTTAGAATATGCCCAAATCCCTGTCATGGTCCAGGCCAATGCTGGTCTACCGCAGATGGAAAATGGTGAGACGGTCTATAAAATTACGCCTGAAGCTTATGTGTCTTATACACAAGAACTGTTGGCTAAGGGTGTGGCAGTCGTTGGTGGTTGCTGTGGCACAACACCAGAATTTATCCGCCAATTGCGTGCTTGCATTGATAAAACTGAAAAAGTTTATGCAGAGCCAAAATCTGGCACTTTTATTACCTCAGGCCTGAAGACGCTTGAAATTGGTCAGGGCCTGAGTTTGATTGGTGAGCGAATTAATCCGACGGGCAAACCTCGTTTGAAAGAAGCGTTACGTCAAAATAATATTAATTATATTATTCAGGAGGCCGTTGCTCAGCGAGATGCTGGTGCAGATATTTTGGATGTTAATGTCGGTTTACCTGAGATTGATGAAGCCCAGATGATGGTCAAAACGATTACAGAACTGCAGGCTTTACTTGACTTACCTTTGCAGATTGATTCATCAGAAGTGGCTGCTTTAGAAGCAGGCGCACGTCATTATAATGGGATTCCCTTGATTAATTCGGTCAATGGCAAACCTGCTAGCATGGCTAAAATTTTGCCAATTGTGGCTAAATATGGCGGTGTCATTCTAGGCTTATGTCTGGATGAAGCAGGGATTCCTGAAACGGCTGAGAAGCGCTATCAAATCGCCGAAAAAATCGTACATGAAGCTGGTAAATATGGAATTACACCGGATCGTGTGATGATTGATCCGCTGGTCTTGACAGCTTCTGCGCAACAAGATCAGGTACCCGTTACATTAGATACCATCCGCCTAGTCAAAGAACGTTTAGGCTGCAAAACAGTTGTCGGTTTATCCAATATTTCTTTTGGCCTCCCCAATCGTGCGCTATTAAATAGTACATTTTTGGCACAAGCCTTTGGTGCAGGACTTGACGCACCGATTATGAATCCTTTATCAGATGAGATGATGCGCGTTGTTCGCTCCCTCAAGGTCTTTACCGGCCAAGATACTAACTCAGAAGACTACATTGCTAAAACTCAAAACGAGACGTTCACAGTGACATCGTCCAATGGTAGTGGTGAGCAAGCAAAGTCTGAGGACACCCTAGATTTGAAAGGGATGATTATCAAAGGACGCAAAGAGTTGACAGCTGATGAAACTAGAAAATTACTTGAGGCGTTGACACCCCTTGAGATTGTCAATACTTATTTCATTCCTGCCTTAGATGTAGTAGGCGCTCAGTTTGAAAAAGGTGAGCTATTTTTACCACAGTTGATGCAGTCTGCTGAAGCCACCCAACAAGCGCAAGAAGTTTTGAAGGAAGCACTTGCTAAGTCAGGTCAAAAATCAGAATCTCTAGGTCAATTGCTATTGGCAACAGTCGAAGGTGACATTCATGACATTGGTAAAAATATCGTTAAGATGATTCTAGAAAATTACGGCTACGATGTTATTGACCTCGGAAAAGATGTACCGATTGAGACGGTAGTGGAGACGGTTGTCACACAGAAGATTCAACTGGTCGGACTATCAGCTTTGATGACAACAACGGTTCAAAATATGAAAAAAACGATTGCGGCAATTAAAGCTGTTGCACCGGACACTGTTTTTATGGTTGGTGGTGCAGTACTTAATGAAGAATACCGTGAATTTGTTGGTGCTGATTATTATGCTAAAGACGCCATGGCAAGTGTTGACATTGTACAAAGTTTTTTTAAACATGAAAGATAAGCACTTCTGCTAAATAATTAAGCAGAGGTGTTTTTATATTCTTAGAAAGTATAATAAATTCAGAAAAACTCTAATTATTTGAAAATAAAATGATAATTAGTAATGAAAAATAAAGAATTCATGTTATAATAGATATGTTACATTGAGTATAGGGGAATGAAAAAATTGGAGGAAGAAAAAAATGAAGTTTAAGAAACTAGGAACAGTCGTGGCTTTAGTAGTCAGTGCAGTTGTATTGACAGCATGTGGGACGAATGACAAGGAAAAATTTATTAAAGATAGCGCGATATTAGCGAAATCTTCTACGCAAAAATTTAATTTTAAAACAGATGATTTAAAAGTCATTGCTAGTGGTGATGCGGAAGCTTATGCACCTATCATTAATGGTTATTTATCAAGTATCAAGTTATCTGGCAAATCGCTGACTGATGGCAAAAATGCTCAGGTTAACATGGATATATCTCTTGCGGGGCAAGAGATACCTCTAGAAATTGTGACCAAGGATACCAATGCCTATCTCAAACTTGAAACCTTAAAACCAATACTTGATATTTATCTTCAGTCTTCTGGTGATGATCTGTCTAGTAAAGGATTAGATATGACAAAGATTAAAGGGAAGTATCTTGATCTCAATGCTATTTCTGAAGAAAACGGACAAGAGACAGAGGCAGTCTCTTCCTTAGATGCTGAAGCTTCTAAAAAGGCACTGGATAAGGCTTATAATTCTTTGGATAAAACAGATTTTAGTAAAGAAGGATCAGCTATTACCATGACTTTATCTGGTGATCAACTTGCTAAATTTGTCAAAGCTTATCTGTCTGAGTTGCCTAAAAAATCAAGAGAATCATTTGATGATCTGTTAAAAGATAAAGATTTTGAAAAAACATTGCCAGAAGTGATTAAAGCCTTGACCATCACGGTAGATAGCAAAAATAAAACATCAAATGTTGTCCTTAAGTTTACTGGAAAAGAAGTACAAGGTTATGGCCTTGGTGGGAAATTGTCTTATAATGTCACTTATTCTAATGAAAAAGTTTCAGTGACGATACCATCTAAAGGCAATCTAATCAAAAGTACTAGTGAGTTATCAGAGCTTATTTCCAACAGTTCTCAATTTAACTGATAAAATTTACTATTAAACCTAAACAATCCAAAAAAACCACCGTCTATATCCAGTAGGCGGTGGTTTTCAGGAGTTACTTATGAAAAAATTTTTTAGGAATGTTTCTAGTATAGAGCATCCTCCTTAAAGTAAACTTAAATCTTTTGTGTTAAAATAAAAATAGATAAATGCTCTACATAAGACACATGGAAGGAGTTATATGAAATTAACAGCTTTGGGAGTTTGGGGAGGATATCCCTACAAAGATGCGGGTACCACCGCTTATTTATTGACCAGTAATTCAGGTTTTAATCTCATGATTGATGCCGGCAGTCGCGCTGTGACGGAGTTAGAACACGAGGTGTCACCTCTCTGCATCGACGCAGTCATTGTGAGTCACTACCATCAAGATCATATCGCCGATCTCGGTGTCTTGCGCCAATATCGCCAGCTTTGGCCGAAAACAGATCCAGATTGGGACAGTGCTATCCTCAAAATCTATGGTCATAACGAAGATACTCATGAATTTCAAAACCTCACACTTGACGGTGTTTCTGAAGGGATTGCTTATGATGTCAATGGCGTGCAGAAGATCGGACCTTTCGATATCACCTTTACAAAAACAGTACACCCGATCATTTGTTACGCCATGCGAATCACTGAACGTAAAACAGGTCAGACCCTAGTTTTTACTGGCGATACCGGCTGGTTCAATGGTCTAGTTGACTTTTCAAAAGATGCGGATATGTTATTAGCGGATGTGTACTTTTTCTCAGACAAGTCAAACATGCCTAATCATCTTTCAAGCCTAGAGGCTGGGCGTATCGCGCGAGAAGCAAAGGTCAAGCAATTAGTCCTCACGCATTTACCGCAGTTTGGTGATTTGGAGCAATTGCGTCAAGAAGCAGCTGATGAAGCACAAGGTGTGCCAACTGACCTTGCTACGCCACATAAGACATGGGATTTTAATACATTTTGATAACCTTTACAGAAGAAGAAAAAGCATACTTTATGGGTCAAGCCTTGCTTGAAGCACAAAAAGCGGCAGATCATGAAGAAGTACCGATTGGTGCTGTCATCGTCAAGGATGGTGAAATTATTGCGCGTTCCTATAATGCGCGTGAGCTACATCAGAAAGCTACACATCATGCTGAAATCTGTGCCATCGACTTGGCCAATGACGTTGTGGGCAATTGGCGCTTGATTGATTGCGCACTATTTGTGACGATAGAACCCTGCGTCATGTGTTCGGGGGCGATTTCACTTGCGCGATTGCCACAGGTCTATTTTGGTGCAACTAACCCTAAATTTGGAGGGGCTGTGTCCCTTTACCAAATCTTAGAGGATCCGCGGCTCAATCACCGCCTCCATGTCGAATCAGGCATTTTGGAAGCAGAATGTGCACAAATGATGCAAAAATTTTTCAAAAATCGCCGCAAAAAATAAATTTTATGATATACTTATAAGTGAGGCAATAGTAATTCTATGAAGTGGGTCAGATGCGGAAGCAAGCAGCCCTAAGTAGGGTTCCTATGTGCCTTTTTTGATGGGCTTAAATTTGAATACTCTGGCTGTTTCGCTATCTGTGAAGTTTATGTTACCTTTCTAAAAGGTATACAATTATCTAAAAATATAGTAAAATAAAATTATTAATGAAGATGATGCGATTTGTACTAGAGAAATTCAAGGGTAGGAGAAAATGTTATGGATAAATTAGCACTATTTGTAGAAAATGCACAAGTTATCAAAAAAAATTTGTCTTTCAAAATGCACTAACCAAAAGATTGGTAGCGCTTACGTATGCGCAAGAAGGCAAGCAAATTGATTGCGATGCGATTAAAGTTTGTCAGGATATGATGAAGCAAAACACGGGGATTTTTTCTACTTTTCGAGGCGATATGGGTTTGTATATTGCGACCTTGCTGTCTTTGACTGAAGATCCTCAGGCAGTTTTTAGAGAAACGTTGATAGTTTATGATTTTCTCAAGGCTGAAAGATTTCGGGCATCTGATTTTCTTATCGTTGCAGCATTTCAAGTCGCTTCGCAGTCCCAGAAATCGGATTATGCGCGTGTGATACAACGGACACGAGCTTTCTATGATGACATGAAAGCCAAACATTTTTTCTATACAGGTGCAGACGATTATATCTTTGCGACGATGTTGGGCTTGGGCAATCTGGATGTTACAGCAAGTACGGCGCGCATTGAAAAAATTTATGATTTTTTGAAAAATGAATTCTGGACGAAAAATAGTGTACAGACTTTGGCGCAAGTACTAGTACTTGGTGAATCAGATGATGCGGGTGTTGATCGTGTATTAGTTTTGCGTGACGCCTTCCGTTCAGAAAAAATTAAGTTGGACAAGGCTTATACCTTGCCAATTTTAGGTATTCTTGCCTTGTTACCTGTTGATAGCAATAGCCTTATTCCTGAGATTGATAGGGCACAGGCATTTTTGAGAAATCAAAAAGATTTCGGTTCATTTTCTGTTTCGCAACAAGAATTGTTGATGCTTGCAGCATCAATGGTTGTGAATGATTTTGCAGATAAGTTCAAGGATGAATGACGAGGGCAGCACTTTCGACAAGTATTACGTCTATTATGATTGCTCAACAAACTGCTATGATTGCAATGCTTGCTGCGGCAACTACAGTATCATCTGCTTCAACATAAACATTATAAGAAAGTGTGTGATTTTTATTTATGAGATAACAAAGTATGCCTCACCAATTGGCATGATTACGCTAGCGAGTGATGGTCAAAATGTCATCGGTCTGTGGTTGGAAGGTCAAAAATATCACGGAGAAACGCTATTTGAAGAATGGGTAGAAAATGATCGTCTACCTGTATTTGAGCTTGCTAAACAATGGTTAGATCAGTATTTCGCAGGTGAAGCACCAGCCATAGCAGACCTGCCTTTAGCCCCAATTGGCAGCGAATTTAGGCAAGCCGTCTGGAAAATTTTAGAAGAAATCCCCTACGGTCAAGTCGTGACCTATGGCCAGATTGCTGAAAAAATGGCATTAGACATGGGCAGATCAACCATGTCTAGTCAAGCTGTGGGTGGCGCTGTCGGTCATAATCCGATTTCGATCATTATCCCTTGCCACCGTGTCGTCGGAAGTGATGGCAGTCTGACTGGCTATGCTGGTGGGTTGCCCAATAAAATCAAGCTATTGACCCTGGAAGGTGTTGATATGACCGATTTATACGTCCCGAAACAGGGCACAGCGCTTTAATAATCTAAAAAATAAAACTACAGAAAAGCATCTGGCTCTTCTGTAGTTTATTAAAACTATAAGCTTTTGCGGCAGTTTAACCAAACAGTTTAGAGAAAAAGCCTTTTTTCTGAGGAGGAGGAGCGGGTGTTTCGTCTAAAATGAGATCAGGAAAAACATCGGTTAATTCAATCTTATCCTGATTGATGGCATGATCTGTATGAATGACCAGTCCATACTGATCAGAAGCAGCTTCAGTTAAAATCTGGCCCTCAAAATGATGGTCAGTGGCTAATTTCAGATAATAACCAGTCAAGTCATCTGGTAAATCACCACAAATTTTGACAAAAATTGGCTGTTCTGCCATGTCAAAATGGCTCAAAATACGTTCAAAAGCTGTTTTTACTTGAGGTGTCTTAGCATCATCAAAAGTGATGGCAAGAAAAATACGCTCACGAAAAGTGTTCAGGTACAATTTTTGTTCATCGGGATTTAGTCGATATTCACCGCTTGAGGCGCGATCAAGCCTATTTTCTAAATTCGTCATACTGTCATTTTACCATAAATAAACCGTTTTCATTGTAAAATACTTTTTTTCTATGCGACTTTCAAGTCAATATGTTATAATACAGTCATGAATATCTACGAGAAATTGGCAACTTTCAGTGTTATTGAAACGCCACGGCTGATCTTGCGCCCTTTGTCTATGACGGACGCAGAAGATATGTTTGACTATGCTAGTAAACCAGAAAACTTGGTTTACGTTTTTCCTGCGCATCATAATCTAGCAGAAACACGTGCGACAATTGCGGCTTTATTCATGAAAGAACCCTTGGGCAAATGGGCCATGGAATTGAAGGCAACGTCTGCTATGATTGGCACGATTACATTTGTGAAACTAGATGAGAGAGCGAGAACAGCAGAAATTGGGTATACGCTTAACCAGACCTATTGGGGACAGGGGTTTATGACAGAAGCAGTTCGAACTTTAGCTGAGATTAGCTTGACTGAGTTTGGTTTGTGTCATCTGGATATCGTCGTCGATTCAGAAAATATAGGATCCTGCAAGGTCGCAGAAAAGTCAGGCTTTAGCCTGCAAGAAAACTATAAAGCACTCAATCCTTACACCAAAATTTTGAGAAATTTCAAGCGCTTTAGAAAGGTTAATCAGGTAGAACATGAGTAAACACCAAGAATTACTAGACTACATCGATGATTTGGAAATTGGCAAGAAGGTCAGTGTTCGTGGGCTTGCGACCCGCCTCAAAGTCTCTGATGGCACAGCCTATCGCGCGATTAAGGAAGCACAGGCGCGTGGACTCGTTTCTATTAATGACCGTTCAGGTACAACGCGGATTGCCACTCAGGAACAGCGCGTGATTGAAACCCTGACCTTTGGCGAGATTGCTAAAATCGCCAGTGCCGAAGTCATGGCAGGAGAAGCCGGTTTAACCCAGGCCTTCAGCAAGTTTGCTATCGCTGCCATGACTAAAGAAAATATTCGAAAATACTTGACACATGGTGGTTTAGTGATCGTAGGGGACCGGACATCCATCCAATTACTAGCCCTACAAGAAGGCAATGCTGTCTTAATTACAGGTGGTGTTGATATTGAACCACAAGTGTTAGACTATGCCAATGAGCAAGCGATACCGGTATTACGGACGGATTTTGATACCTTTACCGTTGCTAGTCGGATTAACCGCGCGCTTTCTAATGAACTGATCAAAAAAGAAATCACGACGGTAGCAGATGTCTATCAAAGTCAAGCGCCGACCCTTTATGAAATTTCGACGGTTAAAGACTATTTAGATTTGGTCAAGAAAACCAATGGTTCCAGATTTGCAGTTATCAACCAACATAAGTTAGTTGTTGGCGTGGTCAGTATGCGAGATGTCACAGGTAAGAAAAATAGTACAACTATTGATAAAGTCATGACCCGCAATCCCAAACTGGCTAAGTTTGACATGACAGTTGCTTCAACCAGTCAGAAGATGATTTTTGATGGCTATGACATGATGCCTGTGGTCAATAGCGACAGTACTTATGCAGGGATTATCAGTAAGTCAGACATGCTTCGGAGTATGCAGGAGTCTTCTGAACAAAGCCAATTTTCACATACGATGACGGATGATGTGGCACGTGCTGTAAAAGAAGTGCAATCCTATTACACCTTTACAGTAGAGCCATTCATGATGAATAATGTTGGTAACATTGCCAATGGGATGATGGCTGAGATTATCAGTAATATCACCGATCGCGTCATGACCAAAACGAAAAATAAAAATATTATTATCGAATCGATGAGCATTTATTTTATGGGTGCCGTTGCCATTGATGACGAACTGGAAGTTTATCCGAAAATTATCAGTGAGTCAAGACTTGGCGCGACCATTGATTTTGAGGTCTATCTGGATTACCAGATCATCAGCAAGATTTTAGTCACCCTACAAATTAACTAGAAAAAGGATTATAACCCTCTATGAACGACATTTTAGATAAAATCAAAGCCTACGACGAGATCGTGATTCATCGCCATAAAAATCCAGATCCGGATGCCTTGGGGAGCCAATTGGGTTTGCGGGACATCTTACGGACGAATTTTCCAGATAAAAAAATCTCAGCAGTTGGGTTTGATGAGCCGACGCTTGCCTTTATTGGCCAGATGGATCAGCTGACTGATGAGACTTTCAAAGGGAAACTTGTCATTGTGACAGATACGGCGAATACACCTCGTATTGATGATGCGCGGTATCAGACGGGTGATTTTCTGATCAAGATCGATCACCATCCTAATGATGATGCCTATGGAAATTTATTAGCCGTTGATACGACAGCAAGTTCAGCGTCAGAAATCATTGCGAATTTTGCCTTTGAAAATGACTTGCAGGTTTCTGATGATGCAGCAAGAGTCTTGTACGCAGGGATTGTTGGCGATACGGGACGTTTTCTTTATCCAGCGACAACACCCAAAACGCTTTACACTGCTGCAAAATTAGCAGAGCATAGCTTTGATAGAGCAGGCCTCATGCGTGAAATGGATTCTTTTGATATGAAAATCGCTAGACTCCAAGGCTACGTCTATGAAAATCTTGAAATTTCACCTGAAGGTGTGGCGCGAATTTTTATCACACAAGAGCTGATGAAAAATCATGGTATCTCAGATTCTGAAACATCAGCCATTGTCTCTGCACCAGGAAAAATTAAAGAAATCCAAACCTGGGCGATTTTTGTTGAGCAGCCTGATGGTCATTTTCGAGTTAGAATGCGCTCAAAAGTCGCCCCGATTAATGACATTGCCAAAGAGCATGCAGGTGGTGGTCATCCGCTGGCCAGTGGTGCTAACAGCTATTCAGCACAAGAAAATGATGACATCTTCCAAGAATTAAGAAATAATTTAGTTGCTTTTAAGAAATAGTGGTATAATTGTTTTATGACTAAAAAAGATTTTCCCTGGCTGTACGATGCTGAGTACATGTCCTATGTCGGTGGGCTCTTAGAGACACCAGAAGTTCAAAAATTAAATGAGTTTACACATCACTACATTTCAACGCGCTTGCTCCATTCTTTGAATGTCAGCTACACCGCTTACAAAATTTCCAAAAAATTTGGTTGGAACAAAAAAGCAACGGCTCGTGCAGGACTTTTACATGACCTCTTTTACTATGACTGGCGGGAAACGAAATTTGCCGAAGGCAGTCATGCCTATGTTCATCCAAGAATCGCCTACCAAAACGCCCAAAAATTGACGACGATTTCAAAATTAGAAAAAGACATCATCATCAAACATATGTGGGGCGCAACCATTGCACCACCACGTTATAAAGAAAGTTTTGTCGTGACTTTCGTTGATGATTATGTGGCCATTAAGGAATGGACACAGTTGATGAAGATGAAATGGAAACATCATAAACTGTTCAAGAAAGAAAAATTAAGTTAATGAAATTGCAAAATCAAGACATCAAAATAGGTAAAACGATTGATGAACTAGTGGAAGGCGAGACCTTTAGTCTGTCCGAAACGATTAAAAATCGAGAAATTTTACTTTATCTCGGTCTTACGAACGATGACAATCCGCTTTATTCGCAGTATGATTATATTAAGGAACTTGGTTTGACCAAGCCAGTGGTACCAACTGCTCTGATTTTCGGCATCATCACCTCAACGATTAACAAACATCTACCAGGTCCTGGTAGTCATGTGGTGAATGTCAATCTTAACCTCATTGAAAAGATTTTTCGCAATGACTTGTTAAGTTTCAATTTTGAAATTATCAAAATTGATACTAACAAAGATTTGGTAACGATTAACATTGAAATCATGAGAAATGAGGAACGAGTAGCAGATGCCATCGTCTTGGTGCAACCACCTTTAGAAGAGCTCACTGAATCAGAGTAATCAAGGCTTAGTGTTAGCACAAAAAAAGTTCCCAAATAAACAGAGAAGAGTTTTCAAAAAGGAGGATATTATGGATAATCAAATTTTCGAAATAAATCAAAATACAGGTAAATTTTCACTCGCTGATTTCTTCGCGCGTATCTATGCTTTAGTTGGCATGGGGATTGCCGTCAGTGCTGTGGTAGCCTTCATCACATTGACAATGTTTGCTGATAATATCTCAGCAATCTTAACGGGTCATACATGGCTGTTATTCGTTTTATGGATTTTGGAAATGGTATTGGTCGTTGCCGTAACACCAATGGCTGCTAAAAATTCACCAATGGCCTTACCAGCCTTTATCGGATTTTCAGCCCTCAATGGCTTTACCTTGACCTTTACCCTAGCCTATTTTAATCTCAGTAGCATTGCCATTGCTTTTGCCATTACGGCTGGTATGTTCTTCGCCCTTTCAGTCTTTGGTAAAACGACCAAACGTGACTTATCAGGCATGGGTAAAGCCATGTTTGCAGCCTTGATTGGGATTATCATCGCAAGCCTCGTTAACCTATTTGTCGGTTCTTCAGGCATGGACTTCATGATTTCAATTCTTTCAGTTATCGTCTTCTCAGGTTTGATCGCTTGGGATAACCAAAGAATCGAAGCACTTTATAACCAAGCCAACGGCAATGTAACCGACGGCTGGGCAGTGAGCATGGCCTTGAGCCTCTATCTTGACTTCATCAACCTTTTCATCTCAATCTTGAGAATCTTCGGAGTTGGTGGCAGCAGAGATTAAGCATAAATAATCATCCGAGAAAGATGATTTTTTTATTTTAAGGTCATTTTAATGTGAAAAATGGGGGAGGAAAATAAGCAGGATGTTAAGCTACCAAAAAGTAGAGACGACAGAAACACTAGCACACTTATCAGATTTGATCCAAATCATTTGGCCGGAAGTCTTTACACCAGTGATCGGGGAAGCGCAAGTCGCCTATATGCTAGCGACATACCAGTCAGTCGAGCAAATCAAAAGGGAAATCAGTCAAGGCGTCCAGTATGACTTGATCTTATTAGATGACCAGCCTGTCGGCTATCTCGCTTATGAGCTTCAAGACAGTCAGCTTTTTATCAGTAAAGTATACCTCTTATCAAGCTGTCGGGGTCAGGGACTATCGCGTCAAGTCTTTAAGCGTCTTGAGAACACCGCCAAACAATTTGGCAAGCATCAGTTGTACTTGCATGTAAATCGTTACAATGTGCGTGCTGTTGCCGTCTATCAGCACTATGACTTTGAGATTGTCAAGACAGTTGATACGCCCTTAGGTGACTTTATGCTGAATGATTACTGGATGACTAAAAGATTGCCTGATTAAAACAAGAAAAAACTGCCGAAAAATCGACAGTTTTTTGATTTATTTAACAATCGCATGACTTGAAAGTGTTTGACCCGCTTGATCTTTGAGGATCAACCAAGAATTTGTCCCCGCAAAATAAAGCAAGTGACCAACTTCATTGACTGATTTTAAATGAATATCAGCTGTCGTCACAAAATCAGACCCGATGGCATCCGCATGTTCTTGACGCAAGGTCAGAGCAAATTTTTGAGAAAAACCAACAGACCCATCTTGATTCAAGGGCATATCTTGCTTCAGGACAGCACCTTTTTTGATGACCATGTCGTTACGTTTTAACCACTGAACTTCAGCTTTCGCACCGTCATAATCAACATAAAAAGGTATCTCAGCAATTGCCTTGGTAAAGCGATACTGAGCCTTTCCTGAGCTTTTAGCGGGCGCAGCAGGTGTTTCTTGCATTGGTTTGAATTGATAGCCAAGGAGATCTAGATAGGGTGTGAGCTTGTCCAGATAAGCCGTCAAGACTTTCGTTTGATGACTCGGAACTTTTTGATCCGTCAGATATTTTTTAAAATAAGTGGGATCAATATCTACTGGTAGGCTGAAAACGAGGGCACGATCAGCTTTCGCTTTTTGCATGACAAGGTTTGGTCCCTTGAAGTAGCAGACTGCTTGAGAATTGTCAGCTACTAAGGCTGCCAAATCCTGCACCTCAAGCTGTCCTAATTCATCTGGAAAGACAAGGGTCAAGCCCTTCTCACCAAAACTTGCCGTCATCATTTGATCACATCAACGCCGCCAAGATAAGGGCGAAGGACTTCAGGAATGGTAATAGACCCGTCAGCATTTTGGTAGTTTTCAAGTACAGCAGCGACAGTACGACCAACCGCTAAACCAGAACCATTGAGGGTGTGAAGGAGCTGTGTTTTACCTGCTTCATCACGGTAACGGATTTGGGCACGACGTGCTTGGAAATCTCCCGTATTAGAACAAGAAGAAATTTCACGGTAAGTGTGTTGTGATGGAATCCAGACTTCTAAGTCATAAGTTTTAGCAGCAGAGAAGCCCATATCACCAGTTGATAAAGCGACAACACGATAGGCTAAGCCTAATTTTTCAAGAATATTACCAGCATTAGCGACCATTTTATCAAGTTCTTGATAAGACGTTTCTGGCTTAGAAAACTTAACCATCTCTACTTTGTGGAATTGGTGCAAGCGAATGAGACCACGTGTATCACGGCCAGCTGACCCCGCTTCAGAACGAAATGATGGGCTCATAGCAGTGAAATAGATTGGTAGTTCGCTACCGTCAATAATTTCATTGCGATAGTAGTTAGTTAAAGGGACTTCAGCAGTTGGAATTAAAACAAAATCGCTATCTGCTAATTCAAAAGTATCTTCTTTGAATTTCGGATATTGACCTGTACCGTACATTGAGTCGTGGTTAACCATGTAAGGTGTGATCATTTCAGTGTAGCCTTCTTTGGCATGCTCATCTAGCATGAAGTTGTAGAGTGCGCGCTCAAGACGTGCGCCCAAACCTTTATAGAATAAGAAGCGTGATCCAGTGACTTTAGCGCCACGTTCCCAGTCCAAAATGCCTAATTTTTCTCCCAAATCCCAATGCGCTTGTGGTTCAAAATCAAAGTTTGGCACTTCACCCACTCGTTTGACTTCGACATTATCATCTTCGTCAGCACCGATAGGGACATCGTCAGCGGGGATATTAGGTAGCGTTTCGAGAATACCTGTCACTTTTTCATCGAAGAAAGTCAACTCTGAGTCGAGTGCCTTGATCTGACTTGAAACTTCCTGCATTTGCGCGATTGCAGTGCTAGCATCTTCCTTGTTACGTTTGGCAAGGCCAATGGCTTCAGACGCCTCATTACGTTGCTTTTTGAGGTCTTCCGTTTCGATAATTAACTCACGTCTTTTAGCATCGAAATCACGTAATTCATAGAGTTTTTCAGATGCCACACCACGTGTTTTGAGTTTGGCTTCTACCTCATCAAATTGGTTGCGAATTTGTTTAATGTCTAACATAGCTGTCCTCCGAGTAATGAAAAAGATGCCTTCAAAATGAACAGGGCGTTTTTCAACACGGTTCCACCTGTCTTGCTTTGAAAGCATCTCGTTTTTATTATGATCTGTTTAAGGGCGGTAGAATTTCATACTAACCAAGGAGTTGCTTGCAACAACCGCAACCTTTCTAAACCAATGATTAGCATTACTTATCCGCTAAACACATTATAGCAAGATAGCCTAGAATAATCAACTTTTTCTTTTAGTCAATAATTTCTTGACTTTGCTAACCAGTGTTGGGGCCTTAACCACCTTATCATTGCCTAAATGTTCACGAACCAGTTTCAGGACTTTACCTGCGTCTTTTGAAGAAAAACGCAAATTGTTTTGTCGCTTGCTGTTGCCTTGTTTTTTTAAAACAATGACAAATTGTCGTCGGACTTTATGCTGACGTGTCACGACCCCTTCAACATGGTGAATCGTTTCCCAAGGAATTTGAATGGCATCAGCAATATTGGCATCATTAAAAAACTCAAATGCTTTATCACCAATGAGGAGTTTACCATAGACGCTACCAAGGCCGACATAGGCAATAGCTTGAAGAGGAGCGGAAGTTTGTGTATTCAGTGATTGTATCATAGTTATAGTATACCAATTTTTTAATAAAAAAACCTGCCATAACTGGCAAGCTTTTCAAAAGCAGAAGTGCTTAGGCTTACATTACACCAAGGACGTGCATCACAACACCAAAGATAAATAGGCCGATGATGATCGCGATTGGTGAAACTTTTTTCTTAAGTAACCACATACATAGGAAAGTCAAGAGCAAGCCAGCAAGACCTGGAATCAAGCCATCCAAGTTTTGTTGTAAAGTTGTCACTTTATCAGGTGTTTGAGAAAGTCCTTCACCAACTTTTTGGAAGGCTTCTTGGATACCTTTGCCACCTGCAGGGAGTTTGTCCCATTCGATGTATGCACCTTCAGAGAGTTTGACTTTAGAAACATCAAGTGCAAATTTGATAGATACCCAACGTTCTACGAGAACGGCAAGGATAAACATACCTAAGATTGATGCACCTTTAGTGATGTCTTGCAACAATCCACCAGACAAGTCAGAAGTAATTGAAGAACCAGCTTTATAACCGAATTCTTGTGTGTACCAGATAAATGCCCAACGAATGACGTTCCAAAGGACGAAGAACAAAATAGGTCCAAGGATGTTACCGCTCAAGGCAAGTGATGCACCGATCGCACCCAAGATAGGACGAACAGTAAACCAGAAGACAGGGTCACCGATACCGGCAAGAGGACCCATCATACCAACTTTAACCCCTTGGATAGCAACGTCATCAATGGGTGCACCATTGGCACGTTCTTCTTCGAGGGCAAGTGTTACACCGATAATTGGGCTAGCAACGTATGGGTGTGTATTGAAGAATTCCATGTGACGTGTCAAAGCAGCAGCACGGTCTTCTTTAGTTGTGTAGAGCTTTTTAATCGCTGGGATTAAAGAGAAAGCCCAACCTAAGTTTTGCATCCGTTCGTAGTTCCAAGAACCTTGAAGGAAAGTAGAACGCCAAGCAACGGCTAAACGGTCATTTTTTGAAAGTTTAATTTTTTCACTCATAATAATCTTGTCGTCCTTTCTAATAGTCATTCAAGATGTCGCCGATAGGATCTGTACTACCAGAACCGCCACCAGCGTTGTTACCGTTACCACCCATTTTAGAAAGATTGATATAGATGAGGGCAAGGGCAACACCGATCGCACCAAGGGCGATAAGTGTCAAATTGCTAACTGCGGCAAGGGCGAAACCAATGGCAAAGAAAGGCCAAACTTCACGTGACGCCATCATGTTGATAACCAAGGCATAACCTACGGCAACAACCATACCACCACCGATGGCCATACCATCAGTCAACCAATCTGGCATTGCTTCAAGCGCATTTTGTACGGCTTGAGTTGGTACCAAGATAAGGGCCAAAGCAGGGATAACGATACGAATACCTTGTAATAAAAGTGCGACGAAATGGAAACGTTCAAGACCCGCAAAGTTACCTTTTTTAGCTTCAGCATCAGCACCATGAACCAAACCGACAGAAATCGTCCGAACGATCATTGTCAAGAAAAGACCAGCAACTGAAAGTGGGATAGCTGTTGAGAAAGCGACTGTGATACCTTTTGTATCAAAGTTACCAGATTGAACCATGATAATGGCAGCGGCAACACCGGCAAGGGCAGCATCGGGTGCAACTGCAGCTCCGATATTAGCCCAACCAAGTGCCATCATTTGAATTGTACCACCAAGGATAATACCAGCTGTCAAGTGACCAGTTACAAGACCGATCAATGTACAAGAAATAATTGGTTGGTGAAATTGGAACTCATCGAGGATGCCTTCAAGACCAGCGAAGAAAGCAATGATGAGAACTAAAATAATAGAGATAATAGACATGTTTAGTTCCTTTCGTTTTACTGAACGTTAGCTTTTTTGATCAAATCGAACAAGTCAGCTCTAGAGTCATTTGGTACTTTACGCACATCAAATTTAACTCCCAAATCACGAAGTTTTTCAAAGGTTTCAACGTCTTTTTTGTCCATTGACAACACTTTGTTAACCATTGTTTTACCAGTTGAATGTGCCATTGACCCAACATTGATTGACTCAATTGGTACGCCACCTTCAACGGCTGCCAAAACATCTTGTGGATTTTCAAATAGTAAGAAAGCATGTGTGTTACCAAAACGTGGGTCTTTGGCAATCTCAATCATTTTAGAGATTGGGATAACATTGGCTTTCACGCCATTTGGAGCAGCTTGACCAATCAATTGTTTACGCAAGTCGTCTTTAGCAACAGCGTCAGAAACAACAATGATACGATCTGCTTTAGAGTCTGGTGTCCAAGCCGTTGCGACTTGACCGTGCAGTAAACGTGTATCGATGCGGACAAGATTGATTTTAATCTTACCATCACCGATGACAGTACCTTCAGGAATAGCAGATGCTGTTGCTGTTTCAGCTGGGGCAGCAGTTGCCGTTTCTTCAGGTTGAAGCGTTTCTGGTAAAATTCTAATCCCGTCTTTCGCTTCCTTGAGGATGTTAGCAACGACTTTTTCTAAGCCGGCTTCAGCATCCATCATACGTTCAGTGTAGGCTTGAATCAACATTGGTAGATTCAAACCTGTGATAATAGCGATGTTGCGATCTGGATTTTCAGCCAGAACAGCACTTGCTTGGTTAAATGGAGAACCACTCCATAAATCCGCAAGCACCAAAATCTCATCATCAGCGTCAAATGTCGCGATGGCTGCGTCGATTTTAGCACGCAAGTCATCAGGACCTTCGCTAGGCATGAAAGTCACTGTTTGGACTTTTTCTTGCTCACCGAAAATCATTGAACCTGATTGATGGATACCTTCGGCGAATTCGCCGTGGCTCGCAATTACGATTCCGATACTCAAATTTGAGTTCCTCCTTATAAGAAATTGTAAATAAAAAAATTATTACACTCTATTATGCCCCTATATGAAACAGTTTGTCAAGTCAAAATGTGGAAACGTTTTCCTTGTCATCAGATTGTATTATTACAGACTATTTAAGAAGATGGGAAAATAATCTGATAAAAAATAAACGGTTTTCCCTAGGTATATTGGTAAAAATGTTATAAACTATAAGTATAAATAAAATTAGAATCTGAATAGGAAATCACTATGAGAATCCAGCAATTAAAATACATCATCAAAATCGTTGAAACAGGCTCTATGAATGAGGCATCAAAGCATTTATTTGTGACTCAGCCCTCACTTTCAAATGCAGTGAGAGAACTGGAAGAAGAGATGGGAATTAAAATTTTCACCCGTTCGACGCGAGGCATCACGTTAACGTCAGACGGTGTAGAGTTTTTATCTTACGCAAGACAAATTGTTGAGCAGACTGAACTTTTAGAAGAACGTTATAAATATAATCGTGAGAAAAAAGAATTATTTGCAGTTTCTGCGCAACATTATGCATTCGTTGTTGAAAGTTTTGCAAGCATTTTGCGTGAAAATGATATGCGTAATTATGAGTTAATTTTGCGTGAGACTCGGACGCATGAAGTGATTGATGATGTCCGTGATTTTCGTTCAGAAATTGGTGTCTTATATCTCAATGATTTTAATCGAGATGTTCTGACCAAGCTTTTCTTGGATAACAACCTTGAGTTTACACCACTCTTTCAGGCGGTTCCGCATGTGTTTATCTCCAAACACCATCCACTAGCCAGTAAAACGTCGGTCACAATTGAAGAAATGGCAGCCTTTCCTTATCTGAGTTATGAGCAGGGTGAGCGCAACTCCTTTTACTTTTCTGAAGAGATTTTGTCTACTTCTAGACACGACAAATCAATTGTCGTATCTGACCGTGCGACCTTATTCAATTTACTGATCGGGCTTGACGGCTACACCATTTCCACGGGGATTTTAAACAGCGATTTGAACGGCGATGATATTGTCAGCGTCCCGCTGCAAGTGGATGAGAAGATTGAGATTGGCTATATTTGCCATAAAAAAGGTCTGTTATCAGAACTCGGCCAACGCTTTTTGAAAGAACTTAAAGCTAAGGTATAAAAACATAGGGGGATGTGTGAATGACTGATATCATTTTTTCAAAACAAGACATCCGGCGATATATGATCCACCATTTTGGGCTAGATCGGCTAGATGCTTACGGTGAAGGAAAATCAGGTGTCTTAACCTATATTAAGCAAGTTGCGAGTTTGCAACAAGACCCAATCAATATCATAGGGACAAACATCGATATTATTTTGGCAAGTCGATTTTCAGACTATTCTCCTCAGGTCTTAACTGAGTTGCTTTATCAGGATGAGCTCCTGATAGAAGGTTTTGATAAGGAAGCCTGTCTTTTTTTACGAGATGAGTGGGGACAGTTTGCCTTTGCTCGGGATCAAAGGGTAGCAGCTAATCTCAGAACGCTAAGTTATCGCGATCAAGATAAGGCACTGGATTATCTGGAAGAGGTGACAAATCTTTTGCAGAATAGTCCTGAGCCAGTTTCACCACAGGATTTGAACCTTGGTAGGCTAGCAGATAGTAGTTGGGGAAGTTCAAATTTAGGTAATACTGTTTTATATCATCTATGGTGTCAAGGTGTTGCAGTTATCGCTGAGAGAAAAGAGCGGCGTAAACTGTATAAACACTATATGCAAGCCAAGGGGCTGGCAAATCTGCCGACATTTGACTCGGAGGCAGACTTTTTAGACTGGTTCGTTTACCGAAGGTTATCTGGTCTGGGTGTTTATTGGTTGAAATCTGGTTCTGGGTGGCTAGGGCAGTCTATGAAAGAACGTAAGGCTATCATTGAGCGCTTCCTTGAGCAAGGCAAAGTCGTCAAAATTCAGGTGACGGATATGAAAGAAGCGCTGTATCTGACACAAGATAACTATCAGCGATTATTAGTGGTTAAAAATCAGCCAATTAAAGCGGATCAGGTCAGATTTATAGCACCTTTAGATAATTTCATTTGGGATAGAAAATTTGTCCAAGCCATTTTTGACTTTGAGTACGTTTGGGAAGTCTATAAGCCAGAAAAATTACGGCAGTACGGCTATTATGTTCTACCTATTTTATTAGGGGATAATTTTATTGGGCGATTTGAACCAGATCGAACCAAAACACGTCAAGATACCTTGAAAATCAAAAAAATTTGGTTTGAGTCGAACATTTATGAAACGCCTGAAATGACAGACATGATTCTGACTGAGGTCGAGCGTTACAATCAGTTATTGCTAAGAAAATAGTAGTAATATGTAGAAAAGTAGAACAGAATCTTTTAGTAGCGAAGCATGCGTCTGGGGAAAATAAGCACTAAAAAAATTAATAGAGAGATAGCAGAAATAGAATATGAAAAAAAAGTAGAACAGAAGCCTTTACAGTTCGAGCGTTGGTAAAAGATTCGGGTGAATCTTTTAGTAGCGAAGCATGCGTCTGGGGAAAATAAGCACTAAAAAAATTAATAGAGAGAGAGCAGAAATAGAATATGAAAAAAAGTAGAACAGAAGCCTTTACAGACGCCGTCATAGCAATCGTGATGACGATTTTAGTATTGGAATTCCCACATGTCCATGGGTCTACCTTTGCAGATTTGATTGTCCTGAAAGATATTTTTCCAGCTTATGTGATCAGTTTTATCTTTTTAGTGATTTACTGGAGTAATCATCACCATATTTTCCAAATCATTGATAAAGTGAGTGGGCAAACCCTATGGTGGAATAATGCTTTTATCTTTTTAATCACCCTTTTGCCTTTTACGACCAACTGGTTGGGTGATAATATCTGGGCACATGATCCAGAAATCCTTTATGCTGCTTTGTTTTTACTGGCAAATCTGACTTGGTTATGCATGATTAAAAATTTAGTTAAGGTCAATGCTCATAATGCTTGCGTGACAAAAATTTTGGGAGACTATCGTAAGTCTTACCGGACTTTGCTGTTAAATGTCTTAGCCTTAGTGATTGCTTTCTTTGTACCAATTGGTGGATTGATTATTAATGTTCTTTCTTTTCTCCTATGGGTTGTACCAGACAAACGAATCGAAAAAATTAAAAATAAGTAATATTTTAAAATTCACTTAGTTATAAAAATAAATCATCCTACATCTTGAGGATGATTTTTTTAAAAAACAGGATATTCTTACGCTATTTTTTATGTTTTATTTCAGAAAATATGATAAACTTAGTGTAAGGACTTTGATAAAGAAAGACTTTGAGCGGACCTGGTTTCGTGAACGCCCCGTATGGACGGAGCGTATGCGTAGGTCGAGTTTCAAGGTTTTATGAAGTGAAATTGTAGAAAGGGTGTTAGGTGTATGATTAAAATATTCGGTAAATTACGTTATCATTGGCAACCAGAGTTGTCTATCACGATAACTTATTGGTGCTTATCCATTGCGCCTATTTTTATCAGTTTAGCTTTATTGTATGAAAATACCAAGATTTCAAGATCGTCGTTTATTCTTTTTATTATTTTCGTCGTTTTAGTCTGGATTGGTTTCCAACGTTATTTTGAAATTTCTGATGATAAAGATTTATTGTTGTCACGCGGTTTAGTGCCAGGTTATGCTGGTAAAACAGTGATTTCAAGTATCTCTAAGATAAAGATCAGTAAACGTGCTATTATTATTTATACCAATCACAACGTCGAGGGTAAGATTTTTTATATGCGAAAATGGCCCAAAAAATATTTTGTGGATACCTTGACGACCAATCCTTTTTTCCAAGGAGAAGTTGAATTAATTGGTCATATTGACCATTATTTTGATAGCTACTCTAAAGATAAAAAAAATAAACTTAGTCAAATTTAAAATGTATCAAAAAAGCACAGGATAACTGTGCGTTAACATTAGTTTTTTTTAACGACGATAGCTCTGGTGGGACACTCTTTAGCAGCTTGAACAAGACTGGCATCAGGTGCGATATCAAGTTCGGTATCCCCTGTATCAAAGCGGACTAAACCATCAATATCATAGTTAAAAATCGGATTATAAGTGTGGCAGAGGCCACAAGCAATACATTGCTCAGGAAGTATTTGAATGATCATACTACTAGTATAACAGAGAAAGGACATCATGACTAAGAAAAACGAACCATGGAATAATGAAGTTTATGGTGCCATGCAAGAATCGCGTGGTGACATGCCACCTAAACGTTCATCGAAAAAAAATGAGGCCTCTACCAATTTTTTAACTTTTTTAGTTGTGCTTTTGTTTATGATTATTGGCGGTATTGTTGTTATTATCGTCTGGAATAATCGATTAGTTGACAATACCAAAATTTCGTCAAGTTTTTATACCAGTAAGTCTAGCGTTTCAAATTCAGCTAGTCAATCAAGTGTATCGTCAGAAGAGAAGCCTTCAGCGTCAGAAACAACTGAATCTAGTTCAGCTGTAGCTGGTGCTACAACGACTGTTGAAGCAGGCGAAGGTCTTTATTCAATCGCTGCTAGAACAGGTGTAGATGCCCAAACCATTGCCAAAGCCAACGGCATGACTGTTGAGAATTGGTATGCTAACCCAGGAGATGTCATTAAGTTAAAATGAATTTAAACGAGATTAGAATTGCAATTGACGGCCCAGCTTCCAGCGGTAAATCAACAGTCGCTAAGATTATTGCTAAAGATTTTGATATCATCTATCTAGATACGGGTGCTATGTACCGTGCAGCAACTTACGTCGCGCTATCTAACGATTTAGATGACGATTTTGCGCAAATCATTGCCATCTTAAAGGAAAATCCGATTTCATTTGGTACCTCATCAGAAGGGCAATTGGTTTATGTCGGTGAAGTGGATGTGACGCATGCCATTCGTCAAAATGATGTAACCAATGCTGTGTCTAAGATTTCAGCTATTCCTGAAATTCGAGAGTACCTTGTTGATGCTCAGCGTGAGATTGCAAGTCACGGTGGTATCGTCATGGACGGTCGCGACATAGGAACAGTTGTCTTGCCAGATGCCGAACTTAAAATCTTTTTGGTCGCCTCCGTCGAAGAACGTGCAGAACGCCGTTATAAGGAGAATTTGGCAAAAGGGATTGAAACGGATTACGAGCAATTGAAGTTTGAAATTGCTGAGCGGGATCGTAAAGATTCCACACGTGAAGTCAGCCCTCTCAAGCAAGCAGATGATGCGATTCTAATTGACACGACTGGAATGAGTATTGCAGCAGTAGTTTCTAAAATTGAAAGTTTTGTTAAAAAATTCTGATTGATTTCAGTTTTTTTTACATTTGCTCAGGAATTTGATAAAATAAGGGAATGGATCAACGAATAAAATTAAGAATAGAATATTTACGTGCCAATCTCAAGTATCTTAACGATGTCGAGTTAGCAGAATATAATCGACTGACAGGTCAACATTTGACGCACCAACAACAGCACCAACAACACACACATCAGCAGGTGCAAGAAACCTATCAAGCAGATCAGGCTTATCAGTCGCAGCAAGCCTATGATCAGGCATCAAATTTTGACCTGCAAAACAGTTCAGATGGTTTTAATAAACATCATAAGTCTCGTCCTTTCAAAAAGCCCAAAAATAAGAAGAAACGCAAGAAAGTGGGCTTTTGGAAAAAATTACGACGCTTTCTTTTGCTAGTTCTAGTTTTGATGATTGGTTTCTTCATCTATGGGTACCATCGAGGTAAGAGTCGGGCACCAGAGGGCTTACAAACTGAGAAGTTTTCCGGACATAAAACGCCATCTGGCGCAACCAATATCCTAATCTTGGGGACTGACCAGCGTGACTTCCAGACGACTGGTGATGCTCGGAGTGATTCTATCATGGTCATGCAAGTCAATGCCAAAGATAATAAAGTCAAGCTGGTAAGCTTCATGCGGGATACCTTGGTCTACCAGCCAGGTGTCAGCCAATATGGCGCTGATACTAAAATCAATGTGGCCTATAACATTGGTGAGCAAGATAATCATCAAGGGGCCGAGTATATGCGCGAGGTTTTGAAGAAAAACTTTGATATTGATATCCAGTATTATGCCTTAGTGAACTTTAATAGTTTTGCGACTGTCATCGACTCTCTTTATCCTATGGGGGTTAAAATTGATGCTAAGTTCTCAACGATTGATGGGCAAGTTGTTAAGTCCGTTGATGTGCCTGATGATTTGAATTGGACACCAGAACATCAAGATCCGATTCAAACGATTAAGGTCGGAACACAGCGAATGGATGGTCGAACATTACTGAACTATGCACGTTTCCGTAAAGATGATGAAGGCGACTTTAGTAGAACGAAACGTCAGCAGCAAGTCATGCAAGCGATTATGTCAGGTGTGAAGAGTCCGTTGACCCTTTTCACAGGGAGTTCAGCTCTTGGCACGATCAAAGGCGTAACCTCGACTAATGTCAGTGACTTCTTTATGCTGACGCATGCACCAGGATTGGCTTTAGATGCAGCAAAAGGTATTGAAAGTTATACAGTACCTGAAAATGGAGACTGGGCTGAAGCTCTAGATCAGTATGGTGGTTCAGGATTATTGATAGATTTTGATAAATACCAAGCTAAGTTGAAAAACTTATTAGGCTAATATGGACCATTAATCAAATCCAAAAGTCTAGCTAAACGCTAGGCTTTTTTTATAGCAGTAAAATATCTAAGCAAGCAAAAAGCCTGTCAAGTAAATGACAAGCTTTGTCGATTTTAACCTTTATCAGCCCCAGCAGTAATCCCATTGACATAGAATTTTTGCATGAAGATGAAGAGTAAAGTAATCGGAATCGCGATGATCACACAACCTGCGATAAATTGAGTAAAGTAGGTTGTTGCAGAGCCTTTTGAGTTAAAGACCATGGTATAAAGACCATAGGCAATGGTAAATGATTTTGAATCATTGTTACCTAAGATAATACCTGAGAAGATAAAGTCTGTCCAAGGCGCAATGAAAGCCATCAGCGCTGTATAGACGATAATCGGTTTTGAAAGTGGCAAGGTAATATTGGTAAAGACTTGCCATTTGTTAGCACCATCTATTTTAGCAGCTTCATCGATTGACGGCGGAATCGTATCAAAGAAGCCTTTAGCGATGTAGAAACCAAGTCCTGCGCCACCTGCATAGACCATGACCAAACCACCGATACTCAGCATATTGAAAGACTTCAAGATGTAGTACAAGGCAATCATTGACATGAAGCCAGGGAACATACCGAGTACCAAGGCGATTTGTAAGAAAGGTTTACGGAAGGCAAATTTCAAACGTGAGAGCACGTAACTCATCATGATGATGATGAGGGTAGAAATCACAGTTGATAGAACAGAAACGATCAATGTGTTCACCAACCAGTTGACAAATGGGAAGACACCATTTTCATTTTTAAGAAGTGAAACATAGTTGTCGATTGTAAAGTTATCAGGAATAATCGTGTCTACGAAACCTGTTGAGTTTTTGGTAAATGACACGAGGACAATCCAGACAATCGGGAATAGCCATACGATTGCAAGGAAGATTAGTAAAGCGTAGCGTCCGACTAATGATAAGAGACGTTGATGTGCATAAGATTTCATGATTTACCCCTCCTTAAATGCATTAGTACGGCGATAAGCAACAAGTGAAATGCTGGCATTAACGATAAAGATTAAGATACCGAGCGCTGCAGCCACATTGTATTGTTGCGTCTGACCAAAGACCAGTTTGTAGAGCCAAGTTACTAGCAAGTCCGTCTCACCAGCTGAATTATAGTTGGCATTCATCGGCCAGCCACCCGTTAAGAGGTAGATGACGTTGAAGTTGTTGATATTTCCGATAAACTGTTGGATCAAGGCTGGAGTCATGACAAACAAAATTTGTGGGAAAGTGATTGATTTGAAGATTTTGAAGCTATTGGCACCATCAATACGGGCCGCTTCAATTTGATCTTGCGGTAAGTTTTGGATGATCGCTGTTGAGGTTAACATGGATACAGGAATCCCAATCCACATGTTGACAACAATAACGGTAGCACGTGAGACCCAAGCATTTGAATCTGTTGTGATGAATTTAATTGGTTCAGAGATGATGTGCCAATCCATGAGCAGGTTATTTAAGGCACCTTGCGTGTTAAGGAATTGCGCCATCAAAAGTAAAGTGACAAATTGTGGCACCGCAAAGACGATGACAAAGATTGTACGCCACATGCCCTTACCTTTGATCCCTTTTGATTCGATCAGCATGGCAAGTAGTACACCACCAAGGAAGGTTGTGACAGTTGCAAGAACAGCCCAGATGAGTGTCCAGATCAGAACTGGGAAGAAAGTCCCAGCCAAGTTACCAGAGAGAATTTGACCAAAGGACGTAAACCCAGTCCAAGAAAAGGCAATGGCATGCTCTTTATTGTAGTTGGTGAAAGCCATGGTGATCATGTAAAGCGTTGGTAAAATTGTGAAGAGGAAGACGCCCAAGAGTGGCACAGCCATCAAGGTTTTGTGCAAGTTGCTATCCAGAAGTGATGCCAACTCTTCTTTGTTAGTTGGCACGTGCTGCCCTGTCTGTTTCAAATAAACCAAGTGCTTATTTGACTTGTAGTTTTGAATGAAGAGGACGATAAAAGCAGCGATAATCAGAAACGCAAGCACGCCCCAAAGTAAGATGATAACAGAGTTGTCGGGCTGAATCGTGACAGGAATTCCGTCTTTATCAAGCCCAGTTGTCATCTCCTTATTCGGTCCAAGTGTTGTCATGAGCGACAAGGCACTGATACCACTAAAGATGAGCCAACCGAGAAAGGCAACTTCCAAGGCCAAGAACATGGCACCTTTAGCAAATTGTTTGTGTTTGAGCTGATTTAGACCCATGATGAAGAAGGTTAGCTTTTCTGCACTGCCGGCATTCCAGACATCTCGGATAGTCAGATTGCGTTCAGCTTCCGAAATGATGGATTCTGCATTAATTTTTCTTTTTTTAGCCATAATGTTTCTTCCTAATTTTCAGTTAGTGAAATAAATTGAATAAGACCGAGCCCGCATGACGGGCTGATATTGGTTAGCACTAACCATGACGACTAGGCTAAGTTAAAGTATAAAAAGTTAGTTTCACCTAACTCTTTATGTTTGTTTTATCACTGATCGAATTTATTATTTATTGATGTCTTTAGCAAATGTTGCCAATTGTGCTTTGTAGTCAGCTTCTTTGATTTGACCAGTGTAAGCACCGTTGATAAGTGGTGTTGCTTTGTCCCAGAAGATAGACATTTGAGCTAATTTAGGCATCAAAGTAGAGTGACCTGTTTGTGCCATTGTGATAACTGTTTTAGTCAAGTCTGAAGCCTGAACATCTGCATTTTCTTGTGCTTTAGTATTTGTTGGTACGAGACCTTGATCTTTAAAGAGAACAAGTTGTGCTGCTTCAGAAGTGAGGTAGGCTGCGAGTTTTTGTGCGCCGGCTTGGTCAGGTGCTTTAGAGTTAACAGCGATTGATTTAATACCAAGGAAAGCTTGCATTTGTTTTTCTTCACCACCGATAGTAATCGTTGGGTATGGCGCTACTGCCATGTTGTCGCCAAGAACTTCTTTAACTGAAGTAGATGACCAAGGGCCGTCGATGATAGCAGATACTTTACCAGATTTCAATTGGTTAAGTGTATTATCTGTGTTCATAACACCTTTGTTAGATTTTTGTTCTGCAAACCATTTCATTGCGTTGACACCTTTATCTGAGTCAACGGACATGTCACCAAGAGTTTCACCATTTTCTCCATAAAGTGTTGTACCAGCTGAGAAGAAGATAGGGTAAACGTTGTATGGTACGGCAAAGTTTGTACCAATTACGCCTTTAGATGTTAAAGTGTCCCAAGATTTCACATCATCAGCAGTAAGTTTTGTTTTGTCATAGTAGATGAATTGTGATTGTTCTTCGTAAGGAAGTGCGTAAGTTTTACCTTTGTAGTTAACAGCGTTGAAAGCAAGTTCGCTGTTTTCTGCTTTAGAAACATCCACATATTTAGGTGCGATTTCATTGATATAGCCTTTTTCTGCCATATCGCCCAATTGATCATGAGGTACTTGGAAGACATCCCCATATTTTGCAGGGTCTTTTGCGATGTCAGTTTTAGCATTAGATGCACCTGAGTTGTTTGCTTTAACTTCAACTTTGACATCTTTGTTTTCTTTTACGAAGTTAGCGACGATTTCATCGTAAGCTTTCTTTTGTTCAGTATCAACATAAAGACGGACAGTTTTACCATCTGTTTTAGCTTTTGAGCCACCATCAGATGATTTAGACGAGCCACATGCAGCAAGTGCTACAGCTGCAGTACCAAGGACTGCTGTTGAGAGCAAAGCTTTTTTCCAAGTTTTCATAAGTTAATCCTCCATCGCTTTTATGAAAGCGTTTTTATTTTACATCTCTATTATGCAACCGTTTGTCTAAAAAGTCAAGCATTATTTTTATTTTTTTGAAAAGTCTTCCTTTTTTCTCTCTTTATCAAGTAATAGCGCCTGTCTGATAAGGTTGTCACATTTTTTAATATCGTGGGATGATAGAGTTTGACTCCTATATAAATAAAATATTGACCATTCTATGTGCAAACGGTTGCAATTTAACTTTATTATGTTAAACTATTTTTGAAAGCAATTACATTTCTAAAAATTGACAGAATACCTATCTATATAGAGGAGATCATAATGATGAACTTATCAGCAATTTACCACAGACCCGAATCTGAGTATGCCTATCTCTACACGGCAAGTGAAATGCGAGTCCGTATTCGTACCGCTTTAAATGATATCGCCAAAATTGTCGTCGTATATGGTGATCCCTATGACTTTTCAAATGGGGTATGGCAAAAAGAAGCCGATATTGAAATGATGCGAGGACTTGCAACAGAGACCCATCAATACTGGGAAGCCAAGCTACAGGCGCCCCATAATCGACTGAATTACGGTTTTAATATCACAGGACTTGATGGAGAGGAACTCTTCTTTGGCGATCAAGGCTTTGAACCATTAATTGATGAAACGGCTGGCAGTGATGGTCTCATGGGCTCTAATGCTTACTTCAAAATGCCCTATTTCCAAGAAATTGATCGCTTCAAAGCACCTGAATGGGTCAAGGAAACCATCTGGTATCAAATATTTCCTGAGCGTTTTGCTAATGGCGACCCGTCTAATGATAATGAAGGCACACTGCCATGGGATCCAGAAGCGCATCCAACACGGGAGGCTTTTTATGGCGGTGATTTACGTGGGGTAATTGATCATCTCGATCATCTGGTAGATTTGGGCATCAATGGTATCTATTTCAACCCGATTTTCGAAGCACCTACCAATCATAAGTACGACACTAGAAATTACTTAGAAATAGATCCTCATTTTGGCACCAAAGCTGATTTTAAAGAACTGGTCGATAAAGCCCATGCGCGTGGCATTAAGGTCATGTTAGATGCAGTCTTTAACCACATAGGGGATGAAAGCCCAGAATGGTTGAATGTACTGGAAAATGGCGAAAATTCTAAATATGCGGATTGGTTCCACATTCATTCTTGGCCAATCACAACGACACCAAAAAGCGAGTATGACGATAATTCTAACTATGAAACCTTTGCCTTCACGCGCCACATGCCGAAACTCAACACGGCCAACCCTGAAGTTCAAGATTACCTATTAGATATCAGTACCTATTGGATTCGTGAATTTGGCATTGATGCTTGGCGAATTGATGTGGCCAATGAAGTTGACCACCATTTCTGGAAAAGATTTTACAAAGCAGTCACTGCCATTGATCCAGATTTTTATATTCTAGGTGAGATTTGGACTAGTGCCCAGTCATGGCTTAATGGCGATGAATTTAATGGCGTGATGAACTATGCCTTTACGGGTTCAATTATCGATTATTTCGCCAATAGAAAAATTTCAGCAGACAAACTTGTCAGCAATCTCAATGCCCAGCTCATGCTCAATCGTGATCAAACCAATCAAATGATGTATAATTTATTGGATTCTCACGATGCTCCGCGTGTGCTCAGTCTTGCTAATGGTGATAAAGACATTGTCAAACAAATGTATGCCTTTATGTTCCTGCAACAAGGGACACCGGATATTTACTATGGTAGTGAATATGCCGTGACTGGCGGCAATGACCCCGATAACCGTAAGCCCATGGAATGGCGTCCTGAAAAGCAGGATCACGATATGTATGCTTTTATGAAGGCCTTGATCCAACTTCGCAAGGATCAGTTGGCGGTTCTTGTTGACGGTGATTTGGCTTGGCAGATTGAGGGTGATGTCGTAAGCTTGACGCGTTGTCTATCTGGCAAGCGTTTGACCGCTGTTTTTAATGCGAGTGAAGTTGCCTATGAGATGCTAACTGTCGGTAGCCAAGTGATTTTTGCTAATCATTTTAATGACGGCAACTTAGAACCTAAAGGATTTGTTGTTATTTTAGAAAGCGAGGCCATTTAATGGCAGTAGATACACCTAAAACACTTCGAGGACAAGTCATTTATTCGATTTTCCCACGTAATTTCAGCGAGGCTGGCACTTTTGCGGCGATTGAGCCTGAGCTTGACCGCATCAAGGCCTTAGGGACAGACATCATCTGGCTCATGCCCATTCACCCGATTGGCGCCGTCAACCGTAAGGGTTCTCTCGGCTCACCCTATGCCATTCAAGACTATCGTGAAATCAATCCAGAGTATGGCACAAAAGCCGATTTTATCCACTTAACTGAAGCGATCCATGCTAGAGGCATGAAAGTCATCATTGATGTCGTCTATAACCATACCTCGCCAGATTCTTGGCTCATCCAGCATCATCCTGAATGGTTCTATCGCAAACCTAATGGAGATTTTGGAAATAAGACTGGAGATTGGACGGATGTCAAAGACTTGGATTATAGTCTGAACCATGACCTCTGGGATTATCAGATTGAAACGCTTCAAATGTGGGCAGAATTTGTGGATGGTTTCCGATGTGATGTCGCATCTCTTGTGCCGTTAAATTTTTGGTTAGAAGCCCGTCAAGGTGTCGCGAAAGTACGTCCTGATGCTATCTGGTTATCCGAATCAGTCGAAGAGAGTTTCGTCAGCTATAACAGAAGTCAAGGTCAAACGGCGCTTTCAGAATCTGAGATCTTCCAAGCCTTTGACATGGCATATGACTATGATGTCTTTGAGGTTTTTAACGGTGTCTTGACAGGCAAACGTAGCTTGGCAGATTATGCTGAGGCTCTGGCACGTCAAACCGTTATTTATCCGGATAATTATATCAAGATGCGCTACCTGGAAAACCATGATAATTTCCGGGCCGCAGCCCTGATTCCTGACCCAGAAAAACTCGCTACTTGGACTGCCTTCATGTACTTTCAACAAGGCACAACACAACTTTATGCCGGCCAAGAAGTGCATGCCAAACACATCCCAAGTCTTTTTGATGCGGACAAGGTGGAGTGGCAAACTGGCCTTGATCAGAGTGACTATCTGGCAAGGTTAGCAGAGATTACCTCAGCAGAAATTTTTAAGACTGGCTATTATACGATTGAAGCGGATGGTCAAGCTTTGATTGGTAAATATGTTCTAGGCGCTGAAGAAATCGTGGGTCTTTTCCCAGTTCAAGGCATTGGCATAGCACATCTCAATGGCAAGTATGAGGATCTTTTGACCGGTGATATCGTTCAAAGTAATAATGGTAAGGTCGCCTTTCATCAGGCTATGATTTTGAAAGAAGTTTAGTCAAACGTTTGAAAATAAAAATTGAACATAGATACTGTTGCGTATCTGTGTTTTTAGTATTTTTGAATCTAAAACTATCAATTGAGTCACTTGACCATAATTTTATATATGGTATAAATATATCAGAAATATGGAAACGTTTACATATCAAAAGACTTGTGTTAAACTGTACTCGTATCCTAAAAAAACACATTACAGATGCCTGAGGAGGGTAGAAAATCATGACATTCGAGAAAAAATGGTGGCAGACGGCTGTTGCCTATCAAATTTATCCGCGGAGTTATCAAGATTCTGATGGCGACGGGATTGGTGATATTAAAGGGATTACCAGCCGTCTTGATTATCTGGAAAAGCTTGGCATCACAGCGATTTGGCTCAGTCCGGTTTATGCGAGTCCCATGGACGATAATGGCTATGACATTTCAGACTATGAAGATATTGCCAGTATTTTTGGAGACATGGCAGCCATGGACGAACTCTTAGCGGAGGCAGATAAACATGGCATTAAAATCATCATGGATTTAGTGGTCAACCACACTTCTGATGAACATGTTTGGTTTGTTGAAGCTAAAAAATCTAAGGATAATGATTTCCGTGATTACTACGTTTGGCGCGATCAACCCAATAATTTGACGTCAGCTTTCTCAGGTTCTGCCTGGGAACTTGATGAAGCAAGTGGTCAATACTACCTCCATCTATTTTCTAAAAAACAGCCCGACTTGAATTGGGAAAATGAGAAAGTTCGTCAAGCTGTCTATGACATGATGAATTTCTGGATTGATAAGGGCGTTGGTGGTTTCCGAATGGATGTGATTGATTTGATTGGAAAAATTCCTGACGATGAAATCACTGGGAATGGGCCTAAGCTGCATGACTATCTCCATGAAATGAATCAAGCCACTTTTGGCGATAAAGATCTATTAACAGTGGGCGAAACATGGGGCGCAACACCTGAAATCGCCAAACTTTACTCAGCGCCTGATCGTGAAGAGTTGTCCATGGTCTTCCAGTTTGAACATATCAGTTTGTCACACGAACCTGATCAGCCAAAATGGGATGTCATCGACCTTGACAAGGCGAAATTAAAAGCGGTTATCTCTAAATGGCAGACTGATTTAGCGGTAGGTCAAGGTTGGAATTCACTCTTTTGGAATAACCATGACCTGCCTCGTGCCATCTCTATCTGGGGCAATGATACGGCATATCGTGTGCAATGTGCTAAGGCTTTTGCTATTTTGCTTCACCTCATGCGTGGGACGCCTTTCATCTATCAGGGTGAAGAAATTGGCATGACCAATTATCCATTTGAAACGATTGACCAAGTCGAGGATATCGAATCGCTCAATATGTATGCTGAACGTCTTGAACAGGGCTACAAACCTGAAGACATTATGGCGAGTATCCGTGCTGTGGGTCGCGATAACGCTCGTGTACCAATGCAATGGGATGCGACTGATCATGCAGGTTTCACGTCAGGTCAACCTTGGTTAGCCGTTAATAGTAATTACAAGACGATCAACGTTGAAGCAGCCTTAGCGGATAAGGACTCTATTTTCTATACCTACCAGAAATTGATTGCCCTGCGCAAACAAAATGACTGGGTGGTTTATGGGGATTATGAGTTACTCGAAACGTCTGACAATGTTTTTGCTTATCTTCGCCATTTTGAAGGCAAGCAATACTTAGTTGTTGTCAATTTCTCTGACGAAGTTGCTAGTTTTGACAGTCAGTTTGTGGGTGGAAAAGGCATCATCGCCAACCGTCAAATTCCTAAAGATTTGACGCACGTAGCGCTTCAACCATGGGACGCTTTTGCAATTGAAGTGGCTTCAGAATAAGTTTGACAGTTTAACATAAAAATTGACCGATGACCATCGGTCTTTTTTGTCAGAAAAAAATGGTCAGACTGTGGTGAAGCAATATATAAGTTTTAAATGATAAGAGTTTTCCTTGACAATGCAATCGGTTGCATTGTATAATGGTTGCAAACGATGACATAAAAAATGGAGTGACACATGAAAAGTAAATGGTTTAAACAAGCAGTAGGCTATCAGATTTATCCCAAATCATTTCGCGATACGAATGGCGACGGCATTGGGGATATCAATGGCATTATCGAAAAGTTGCCTTATCTAAAAAACTTAGGCGTTGATTTTATTTGGATTAATCCAATCTACAAAAGCCCACAGTTTGATGGGGGCTATGATATTTCTGATTACTATGCCTTGGATGAAGAACGTTTCGGGACGATGGCTGATTTGCAAAACTTGATCATGCAAGCGCATTCAATGGGTATGAAGGTCATCATGGATTTAGTCGTCAATCATACGTCGGATCAACATCCTTGGTTTATCGAGAGTCGCAAGTCCAAGGACAATCCTTATCGTGACTATTACCATTGGCAGCCAGCGACACCGGATCACTTGCCCAATAACTGGATTTCATTTTTTGGTGGTAGCACTTGGACCATTGATGAAACGACGGGCGAAGCCTATTTTCACGTTTTTGCTAAAGAACAGCCCGATTTGAATTGGCATAATCCTAAGGTGCGCGAGGAGATTTATGCCATGGTCCGTTGGTGGCTGGAGCAAGGCATTGATGGCTTTAGATTAGATGCGATTAGTCATATTGAAAAAGCGCCTTGGGATTTTGAAATTAAATCCTTTAAAGATAATGACCCTTGGGAACCTTTCATGAATGTCGCTGGTATCGAAGCTTACATGGCAGAATTTAAGAAGATTTTTGATGAATTTGATGCATTGACAGTCGGAGAAGCTAGTGGTGTCTCTAGCAAGGAAGCGCCAAATTGGACGGATGATCAGGGTTATATTGATATGATCTTTGAACTGGAGCACACTGTTAAAGATGATGAAGGTCAAGGTGATCTCATCAGTTTTAAAGACACGATTATGCGGTGGCAGGAAGACTTACTGGATCGTGGATGGAATGCGCCTTATTTGGAGAATCATGATCAACCGCGCGTAATTGATGTTCTAGGAGACGGTACGAAAGCATCGGCTAAAGCACTAGCGGTTGCTTATATGTTACTTCGAGGCACGCCTTTTATCTATCAAGGCCAAGAAATCGGCATGACAAACTTTAACTATACAAATATCTCACAAGTCGATGCTACTGATACGATCTACTTATACAATGAAAAACTAGCAGAAGGCTTATCAGAAGAGGCAGCGCTTAAGGCAGCAACAGTGAATTCTCGTGACCACTCTCGGACACCAATGCAATGGGAAGCAACTGAAAACGCTGGTTTTACCGATGGTAAACCTTGGTTAGTCATCAATCCTAATTATCTGGAGAGAAATGTCGCAGCAGCACAAGCTGATCCAGACTCAATCTTAAATCTCTACAAATATCTGATTCAACTTCGTCATGAGCACCAAGATATCTCCGATGGTGGCATTAAATTTTTATGCCCAGACCATCCGACTGTTTTAGCCTACGAGCGAGGTGATTTCTTAATCGTGACAAATTTGTCTGAAACACCTACAAGTATTAGCTTTGATGCACCTTTGCATGACTATCAAGATGTGATCACACAAGCACCTGTACCGGATCAATTAGCTTTATCTTTAGCTGGCTGGGATTATCGTATTTACAGGAAAAATAAAAGAATAGCTTGACGTGCAAACGGTTGCGTGGTAAACTATAAGAGTGAAACCGGTTGCATTAAAAAGCTCCTAATCTGGCATAACAATGCCGAAAGAATTGAAAACACCAAATGCAATTAATGCACTGAAATTAAAGTACCTAAAATGAATGAGTGAGGAAATCAACAATGAATCAAATCAAACGTATTATGGCGATTGACCCATGGCAAATTAAATCAGACACACTAGAAATCGAAGATAGACGCTTACAAGAATCTTTAACAGCCATTGGCAATGGCTATATGGGCATGCGTGGTAATTTTGCTGAAACATACTCTGGTGATATGCACCAAGGTTTTTATTTAGCAGGTGTTTGGTATCCTGACAAAACACGTGTTGGTTGGTGGAAAAATGGCTACCCAGAATATTTTGGCAAGGCAATCAATGCCCTCAATATTGCAAAAATCAAACTCGTCATTGATGGCGCAGAAGTAGATTTGGCAACTGAGTCGATTAGCGATTTTAATATCTCGCTTGATATGGCAAAAGGCACGCTCAGCTATACTTACGTTGTGCGTGGTGTCAAAGTTTCTGCTGAACGCTTTTTCTCAGCTGATATTTTAGAACTTGCCGTTTTTGCCTTTATGTTTGAAACAGTTGATGGCCAAGACCACAAGATTCAAATTGATGCGATCATCGATGCGGACGTTAAAAATGAAGATGCAAACTACGATGAACAGTTCTGGAACATCCTAGATAAAGGTCAGACGAATAACGGGTCATACATCGCAACGCAAACAATCGAAAATCCATTTGGCGTGGACCAGTTTACCGTAGTTGCCAGTCAAACCTTTGCAGGAAACTTTGAGGCAGTTGGGCAAACTTCAGCTGAAAAAACGATCTTCAATAGCTTTGAACAAACAGTCACAGTTGGTGACGTTTTAACATTTGAAAAACGTGTTGTTGTGACGACAAGTCGTGACTATGCTGATTTAGCAGAAGTTAAAGCTGGTAACCAAGCTATCGTTGAAAAATCTGTTCAAACGCAAGATTATAACAGTCTTTATCAAGCACAAGTAGCTGCTTGGGGTAAACGTTGGGACATTGCTGATGTTGTGATTGAGGGGTCTGATGAAGCCCAACAAGGTATTCGTTTCAACCTTTTCCAACTCTTCTCAACTTACTACGGTGAAGATGAACGTCTCAATATTGGTCCAAAAGGCTTTACTGGTGAAAAATATGGTGGCGCAACCTACTGGGATACAGAAGCTTACGCTGTCCCACTTTATCTCTCTTTAGCAGATGAAAAAGTGACGAAAAATCTCTTGAAATATCGTCGCCAACAATTGCCACAAGCCCAACACAATGCCCGTCAACAAGGCCTTAAAGGTGCCTTGTATCCAATGGTAACCTTTACAGGCGTTGAGTGCCATAACGAGTGGGAAATTACCTTTGAAGAAATCCACCGTAACGGCGCGATTCCATATGCTATTTACAACTATACGAACTATACAGGTGACGAAACATACTTGGCGCATGAAGGTCTCGATGTCCTCGTCGAAGTGGCTCGTTTCTGGGCAGACCGTGTCCATTATTCAGCGCGTAATGACAAATACATGATCCATGGTGTCACTGGACCTAACGAGTATGAAAACAACATCAACAACAACTGGTATACAAATACACTGGCTGCTTGGGTCTTAAGCTATACATCAGAAAGTTTGGCTAAACACAGCCGTGCTGATCTCAATGTTACAGCGGAAGAATTGGCAAAATGGTCAGAAATCGTTGATAAAATGTACTATCCATATGATGAAAAAGAAGGCGTCTTTGTACAACATGATGGCTTTATGGATAAAGATCTTCGCCCTGTTTCAGCCTTAGACGCGACAGATTTACCACTCAACCAAAACTGGTCTTGGGATAAAATTCTGCGCTCACCATTTATCAAACAAGCCGATGTGCTACAAGGCATTTACTTCTTTGGTAACCAATTCTCATTAGAAGAAAAACGCCGCAACTTTGATTTCTATGAACCAATGACGGTGCATGAAAGTTCACTTTCACCATCCATTCACGCCATTCTTGCTGCTGAACTTGGCAAAGAAGCCAAAGCAGTAGAAATGTATGGTCGGACAGCACGTCTTGACTTGGATAATTATAACAACGACACAGAAGATGGTCTGCACATCACGTCAATGACAGGTTCATGGTTAGCCATCGTTCAAGGCTTTGCCCAAATGAAAACATGGGACGGTAAACTCAGCTTTGCACCATTCTTACCAAGCGATTGGACGGGTTATACCTTCCACATCAACTATCGTGGTCGCCTTTTGAAAATTGAAGTGACTGAAAATGTCACGGTCAGCTTGCTATCTGGAGAAGCTTTGAACCTGGAAGTCTATAGTCAATCAGTTGAATTGACGTCTAGTTATACTGTGAAAGTAGGTGGTTAAGATGTTTCAAGCAGTATTATTTGATCTCGACGGTGTCATTACTGACACTGCAGAATATCATTTTTTAGCCTGGGAAAAATTGGCCCAGGAAATTGGGATTAAGATTGACCGTGAGTTCAACGAAAATTTAAAAGGTGTCTCACGTGAAGAATCCTTGCGTCGTATTTTAGAACATGGTGGCAAGGAAAATGACTATACAGCAGAAGAATTTGCTGCTATGGCCAAACTTAAAAATGATAACTATGTTGAGATGATTCAAGCGGTGTCACCAAAAGATATCTATCCTGGTATTTTACAACTACTTCAGGATTTACGGGGACAAGGCATTAAAATTGCTCTGGCATCCGCTTCAAAAAATGGCCCTTTCTTACTCGACCAGATGCAATTGACAGATTATTTTGATGCCATTGCCGATCCAGCTAAAGTGGCCGCAAGTAAACCAGCACCAGATATTTTCATCGCTGCTGCTGAAGGTGTTGGCGTAGATGTGAGTCAAGCCATCGGGATTGAAGATGCTTATTCTGGCATTGCAGCGATTAAAGCTGCAAAGGTGTTACCAATTGGCGTTGGTAAAGCAGAAGTATTGGGGACAGATATTGCCCTTGTTTCGGATACAAGCCAACTGACGCTTGATTTTTTAACAAAAGTATGGGAAAATAAATAGTCAGTAGACGGAAACGCTTTCAAGCTGTTTTCCGTTTTTCTCTTATGATGTAAATGGATAAATAAAAAACTAATTCTATTCTGGCTGCTAGACGGAGGGAGCGTCTTAACAGCAAGTAATAGATTTAAAGTAACAACTAAAATAGCGATCAGAAAGGGAATCTATGGCAGTTACGATTAAAGATGTGGCGAAGCGCGCGGGGGTAAATGCGTCAACAGTGAGTCGGGCGATTCATAATCACTCGGCGATTTCTGATAAGACCAAAGAAAAAGTAAAGAAAGCTATGGCTGACCTTGGCTATTCAAGGAATTCTGCAGCACAGATGCTGGCAAGTGGCAAGGCGGGTGCTATTGGTGTTATTTTTCCACCGATTGCAAACAAGTCTGAGCAACCCTTTTTCATGAAGATTTTGACAGCTATTAACGAAGAAGCCCGTCAAAACAAAATCACAGTTTCAATCGCTTCCGGCCATACAAACGAAGAACTTTTAAGTCAAGTCAGAGTCATGTACCAGGAAAAACGTGTGGATGGTTTTATCGTCTTATATGCTGGAGAAGCAGATGATGTGCGAAATTACCTATTAGCAGATAAAATTTCTTTTGTGATCGTCGGCACCCCTATTGAGCGGGCTAATGAGATCACTGCTGTTGATAATGATAACAAGCTCATGGGCGCAGAAGCTGCACAATACTTAGCGAATCTTGGGCACAAAAAAATGGCATTTGTGACAAATACAAATAAAGGTGAAGTCTTTCATGAGCGTTATCGTGGCTTTAGTGAGAAGATTCAATCCCTTGGTCTCAGTGGTCATTTACTTAATACGACTGAGAAACTCACAATAGGTGAGACTACAGCTCTCGTAGTTTTGGATGATATTCTTGCCATTAAAGTCATCCAGGGACTGACAGAACGTGGGGTTAATGTTCCCAACGATATTTCTGTGATTTCCTTTAATAACTCAGTCTTTGCGAGTCTGATTCACCCGTATCTCACGACATTCGATATCAACATCACGCAATTGGGACATCGCTCAGTGCAAAAGCTCTTGCATTTGCTCGCTGATCCAACTGATTTTAAAGAAAAAGTGACTGTACCCTTTGAACTTAAAGTCCGTGAATCAACAAAAGCTGTCAACTGATGGCTTTTTTATGTTTATCTTAAGTTTTTTAAGCTAAAATAGTGTAGAATGAAAAGAAAGCAAGTCAATAGAAAAGATTGGCCAATATAGCCTTATTAAAGAGGAAGGAAGTAAAAAGATGATCAAAATACTATTAGTAGAAGATGACCTATCTCTATCTAATTCAGTTTATGATTTTTTGGAAAATTTCGCAGATGTCGTACAGGTTTTTGATGGCGATGAAGGTTTGTATGAAGCGGAAATGAATATTTATGATATTATTTTGCTAGATCTCATGTTGCCTGAGAAAAATGGTTTTGAAGTCTTAGCCGAATTACGGGCCAAAGATGTCAAAACACCCGTCTTAATCATGACAGCTAAGGAAAGCTTAGATGATAAAATGCATGGCTTTGAAATCGGTGCAGATGACTATTTAACTAAACCTTTCTATCTGGATGAGTTAAAAGCACGAATTCAAGCCTTACTCAAACGCTCAGGAAAACTAGAAGATACCTCAACCATTAAATATGGCGAGACGCTAGTTGTCAATACCGCCAATAATCAAGTAACCATATCAGGTAAACCTGTTGAAATACTTGGCAAAGAGTTTGACCTGCTCCTTTATTTTCTGCAAAATCGCAACGTCATTTTACCCAAAGAGCAAATTTTCGATCGAATTTGGGGATTTGATAGTGACACAACGGTCACCGTTGTTGAAGTTTATATGTCAAAATTACGCAAGAAGCTCAAAGGTACAGAATTTGTGGAGAACCTTGCCACGCTACGTAATGTCGGATATATTTTAAGATAGGGCAGATCATATGAAAAAAGATGAAGACCAAAACGCATGAAAAAAATCATCAAAAAAATTGCTAGTCGTGACCTGTTTCGCTTTGATGTGAAGCATTTTTTGCATTTTTTCGTCGTGTTTACTGTCATTTTCGTGGCCTTATCTGTCATCATCCTACAAACGATGACCTCTGGTATCTATAAGTCAACAGACGAATCAATCGAAAAATTGGTCAAAAATCCACTCCTGTTGACGAATCTAGCCTTGCATGGCAACAATAGCACAACCATTTTTTCTGATGGTTCAGTCGTTAACCAAGGTAATGCTTCAGATTCATCTTCAGTTAACTCACAAATTTCTATTTTTTCACCCAACCAAACGGTTATTCTCTATGATAAAAAAGGTCAGATTTTAAATGCGGATACGAACCTAGGGACAGCTACTATCGCAGATAGCCTAAAATTCAATAAATCAGATGTTGGCAAGATTAGTACGATCACGATTAAAACAGCATCAGGAGAGTCTCTCTTATATCGTACAAAAACCTTCAAAGTTTCCTTTGACAAAAATATTACAACGAATATCGCCTATATTCAGCTTTTTGTTAACGTTGATCAATTATCAGATAGCCTGTCTCGGAGCCAATTCATCATCTTAACGACTATGGTCAGCTTCTGGTTAATTTCTCTGGTAGCCTCTATATATCTCTCAAGATGGTCACAAAAACCAGTCCTAGCTGCCTATGAGAAAGAAAAGAACTTCGTTGAAAATGCCAGTCATGAGTTGAGAACACCTTTGGCTATTTTACAAAATCGATTAGAGCTTTTGTTTCAAAAACCGACGGCTACAATCATTGATCAAAGCGAAAACATTTCGCAAAGTCTGGCAGAAGTCCGAAATATGAGGATGCTGACCAGTAATCTGCTCAATTTAGCTAAACGTGATGGGGGTCTAAAAGTCGAGTTGACTTCAGTCGACCAGACTTATTTTGAAAAAATATTTGAAAATTATAAACTACTCGCTGAGAACTCTGGTCGAGAGTTTACGAGTTCGGTCAACTTTAAGGATCGTGTCAAACTAGATGAAAGCCTGATCAAACAAGTCCTTACGATTTTATTTGATAATGCCGTTAAATATTCAGATACTGGCAGCTGCATTGACATCAAAGTCGAAAAAACAGGTCAAAGCTTAGTAATTACGACCTCAGACAATGGCTATGGTATTTCTAACGATGATAAAAAGAAAATTTTCGACCGTTTTTATCGTGTGGATAAGGCGAGGACTCGCCAAAAAGGTGGTTTTGGTCTTGGCCTTTCCCTAGCCAAACAGATTATTGATGCCTGTGGTGGTAGGATTGACGTTCAAGACAATCACCCGCAAGGTACCAAGTTCATCATCAAACTACGCGCTTAAGTTACAGCCGTTACAACATTATTAAACGAAAGAAAATAGAGCACCATGCTAAAAAAAATGATTACTCGTGTGCTCATTGCGCCCGTCCGATTCTACCAAGTGGCCATCTCGCCCATGTTACCAGGTGCTTGTCGCTATCACCCAACCTGTTCCAATTACATGATTGTTGCCATCCGAAAACACGGCTTTCTGGGTGTGATCATGGGCACAGCACGCATATTACGGTGTAACCCTTTTGTAAAGGGTGGTGTTGACTATGTCCCCGATCACTTTTCACTGAAACGAAATCCGGTCAATCCCTATAAATAGTAGGGAGAGCGAATGAAATATTAGACTTGTAGCCTAGCTGCAATTTTTTTCTAGTTGGTATCAAATGAGGGAGATTTAAAATAAAATAGATTTTTTAATTTAAAAATACTAACGGCAATATATTTTTGTGCTATACTAAAAATAAAGGGGGCGTTTCCTATGTTTTTAGCACTGAATGAAATTCGACACTCAAAATTGAGATATGCATTGGTGATCGGCGTGACATTTTTAATTGCCTATCTCGTCTTTTTCCTGACAGGCTTATCCTATGGACTAGCACAGGAATATCAGATGGCAATTGATAAGTGGCAGGCGACAGATATCCTCTTGTCAGATAAGGCAAACGATAGCTTATCCATGTCTCAACTGGATCCTAAAATTCTTGATCAAGTGAAGGCTAAAGAAAAGGCTGTTCTTGCGCAATCACCAGGGATTATTATCGACAGTAAGGACGACCAGAAAAAAGAAAATGTGAGTTTCTTTGGGATTGACCCTGGGCAATTTCTCAGACCTAATATTGTCGAAGGAAAAATGTTTCAAGAAACAGGTGACGTTGTCGCCGATAAGAGTCTAGAGACACGATACGGTTATGCATTAGGGGATAAGGTCAAACTAGCGACCAATGGTCAGATTTTGACCATCGTTGGTTTTACTGATCAGGCCAAATTTAGTGTGTCACCTGTCCTCTATACATCATTAGAGACTTTTCATCTGATGCGTTATGGTGCCAGCATGGCTGGCCAACAATCTACAAGTGTTAATGCCATTGTCACAAAAGGTAAACCGAGTGAAACAGCAGGTTTGAGTCAGTTATCGATTAAACAATTTATCTATAAACTACCTGGTTATAATGCGCAGGTCATGACTTTCGGATTTATGATTGGCTTTTTGGTGGTGATTACTGCCATTGTCATTGGGATTTTCATCTATGTTTTGACTATGCAGAAAATGGCGATTTTTGGTGTTATGAAAGCGCAAGGGATTTCAAGTGGTTATATTGCACGCTCTGTTGTAGCGCAGACTTTTATTCTAGCTTTCTCGGGCGTGGTGATTGGTTTGGTCGCAACAGTTCTATCTGCCATGGCATTACCCGATGCTGTGCCATTCCAAACACAACCGGTATTTCTCGCTACTATCGCGATATTGATTGTAGTGGTCGCAATTTTGGGTGCGTTATTCTCAGTACGCTCAATTGTTAAAATTGATCCTTTAAAAGCCATTGGATAGATTGGAGTAACTGATGAATGCAATAGAATTTAAAAATGTCACTAAATCTTTTCAAGATGGTGATGCAACCATTGAGGCCTTAAAAAACACCAATTTTTCAGTTAAAAAAGGTGAATTTGTAGCGATTATCGGACCGTCTGGATCAGGAAAAAGTACCTTCTTGACCATTGCAGGGGGCTTACAGGCGCCATCCGATGGTGAAGTCTTGATTAACGGCAAGACTTTCAGTGGTAAAAAGGAAAAAGAACGCGCCAAATTACGGTTTGATGAGATTGGTTTTATTTTGCAGAGTTCGAATCTTGTGCCGTTTTTATCGGTCAAAAATCAACTCAAACTGGTCGATAAGGTGAGCAAAAGTAAGGCTATGACAAAAGGTGGGGAGCTGCTTAAACAACTCGGTGTGGCTTCCCTGGTTAATAAATATCCAGAGGAGTTATCGGGTGGCGAAAGACAGCGTGTCGCAATTGTTCGTGCACTCTATCATGATCCTACGATCATCTTAGCTGATGAGCCGACAGCAAGTCTCGATACTGACAAGGCATTTGAGGTCGTAAAAATCCTTGCGGAAGAAACCAAAGAAAAAAATAAAGCAACGATCATGGTTACCCATGATTTACGGTTAGTTGATTATTGTGATAAGGTTTATCTCATGGAAGATGGTGTTCTGCGTGAAAAGCAGTAGGTTAAAATGAAATAACTTTAAAAACGCTAGGTCGGTAAAAAGACCTAGCGTTTTATTATTGGTCTTGATTTTCGTGATTACGTAGGAAGGTTCGAACGCTATTAAGCGATTTTCTTTAAAATGGATTATTTTTTTATTATTATTGAGGGATTGTTTACCTTTATTTCACTTGTTAGATTGTATTTCGTGCATTTATTTTCTTTCTAACATTTAAGTATTTTATATGGTATTTTTGGTAGTGTTTTATGAGGTTAGGTGCAATTATATTTAATTTAGAAATAAAATTTTGTAAAATAATTATGAAAATGTTATAATATAAATGATTAAATATGGTGGATGGATATAGGTGAAACAAGAAAAAAAGAGAAATATAAACATCGAATTGCTTAGAATACTAAGTATGCTACTGATTGTTTATCATCATTATTCAGTTCATAGTAGCTGGATTTTTCCTAACAGTTTTTCTAAGAGAACAGCATTGATAAATATTATAGGTAATTTTGGAAAAATTGGTGTTATTATTTTCGTTTTGATAACTGGATATTTTTATTCTAAGCAAAGATTTAGTGTTAAAAAAATTTTCCAGCTATCAACAATTGCAAGATAGTATACTATTCCAGCTCTTGTGATAAGCTTTCTTTTTATAGAAAAAGGGCTACATATGTCCTTGCAGGATATTGTTAAGGCAATTTTTCCCATTTCTTTTTCGGAATATTGGTTTTTAACATCGTTTGTGGTTATTTTAATACTTCAACCAATACTTCAGCCATTTCTTGTTTCAGCCAACAGAATACAAAAGTTGAAAATGACAGGGTTAGTTATTTTACTTTGCCATATTCCATCTTTCATAGGTCTAGTTTCTCAAACGGATAACTATTTTTCCCTAGTATAGAATTAGTATTTGTTTATGTTATCTTGGTAGGTGACCTTATCAAATCCTTCGAACAAGAACTGTCAAATAAGTATTTTAAATTTGTTGTACTTTTCTTTACAGGTAGCTTATTACTAATTATTTTTAAAGGGGTAGTATATCAACCTTATATTTATAACGAATTACCAAAAATTCCTTATTGGTTTTTAAATGGGACAGAAAGTATAAATGCAATCATTTTTGCTGGTACAACATTTATTATGATTAAAAAGATAAAAATAAAAAAATCAAGGTTTATTTTGTTTTTATCGCCATTAGTATTTGATGTTTATTTAATCCATGATAATAACTACATGAGATCATTGATATGGGAGAAAATATTCGATAATAAAAACCACTTTAATTCTTCTTTTTTACTTTTTAGGAGTTTACTTGAGCCACTAGTAGTGTTTTCGATTTGCATATTGTTAGCATTTTTTAGAGGTCAGATATCTAGTTTTATTGCAAAAATGAAAAAAGTCTCATTACCTCAAATTTCAGCTAGTGACAAACAAACCATGTAGATTCATTCTACATGGTTTGTTGTTTATTTTTTAATTATAAATACAATCATTGATTGTGTGATAATCTATTTGTGCCAAATTTGTGCTAAATTTTTTTAGAAAGTATTGTTTTCTATTTCAGGTAAAACGTAAAAACCCTTATAAAACAAGGGTTTTTACTTACGTATTATCGCCTATTATGGTGCTAAAATGTCCCCCGCCGGAATCGAACCAGCATCAAACCCTTAGGAGGGGCCCGTAATATCCGTTATACTAGAGGGACGGATAAATGGCATTTAGCCATTTAGTATTATATCATTTTAGATTGATAAATTCACCTGCTTTGAGCATTTTTTCAGGTTGTTTTTGATATTTTTTGACATTCTTTTCGTCAAATGAATTGCCGACAATGTTAACAACGACACCCGATTTACCCATACGACCAGTTCGGCCAGTTCGGTGGGTATAACTTTCAAGATTGACTGGGATATCAAAGTTAATGACATAGTCGAGGTCGTCAATATCAAGACCACGTGCTGCGATATCAGTTGCAAGCAGGAGTGTTATCTCACCATTTTTAAATTTCTCGATAATCGTTTTACGGAATCTACCATTGACATCGCTAGCGATAGAAACTGCTGCGATATTTTGGAAGGTCAGTTTTTCTTCGGCATTGCCGAGGTCTTCTAAACGGTTGAAGAAGACTAGACCACGCATACCAGGAATGTGAGCGATTTGTCGCAAGAGGTCGATTTTTTTACGATTTTCGACTTTGACCATGAAATGGTCAACCGTTGCATCCGTTTTTTCGACATTGATCTCAGCCAAGTTAGGTGCGAAACTAGCCATGTTCTCATAAACTTCGTGTGCCGTCGCACTAGATGCGATAAACTGATAATCCTTTGGTGTACGTGTGATGATCGGTTTTACAAATTTCCATTGAGAATCTTCAAGAAGGTTATCAACTTCATCGAGAATGATTGTATTGATGGCGGTCATTTTGATTTTTTTGTCCTTGACCAGCTCTAACGCACGACCAGGTGTTGCAACGATAATTTCAGGCCCTTTTTTAATGCGCTCAATTTGGCGTTTAATACTAGCACCGGAAATAATCAGATTAGCGCTTAGGCTAAGAGGTTCAGCTAATGATTTCACGACTTCAAAAATTTGACCGGCGAGCTCACTGTTGGGGGCTAAAATCAAGAGTTGTTGCCCTTGTTTTTTTTTTACTTTAAGTAAACTCGGCAAAAGATAAGCCAAGGTTTTACCTGTACCAGTCGGGCTCGTTGCGAGCACGTTTTGTCCCGATGAAATCACATCAAAGGATTGTTGTTGAATCTCTGTAAAGTCAGAGACAGAGGCTAATACGTCTGCCCAGACTTCGGGTAGCTTATTTTTTGTCAGCGTCAAATTTAATTCCTGCACTTTCTCTCATGGCATAACTTGTTGCAGCAACGTTAATTGCCATACTTAGCCAGTTTTCATAGTCGTCATAATGTTTCGGGGTATTTGGGTCTTCAATCACTCTGGCAAAATCAAGTGCTTCTTCTTGCATGCTATCTTTGGGTGCCTTGATCGGTAATTCAAGCGTTGTGCCATCTAATTCAATGAAACGCGCATAGTGGATCGCATTGACCGCATCAAGGACAAGCGTTCCAGTTGTTGTATAAATCTCATTAGGTAAAAATGAATTGTAGTTACCACCTGTTTTAAAGGCAACTTTAAAGCCTTCATAGGACAGGACACCGACGCCGGAAACGTCGATACCAGACTCTAGTAATTCAGCAGTGTACTGGGCATACTTTGGCTTGCCGAAAAAGGCATGCGCTGCATAAAGCAGGTAAACACCCAAGTCAGCTAACAAGCCACCTGAGAATTTAGGATTGAATTTATTAGGGAGCTCGCCATTTAACAAGGCAGGCATTTTAGATGAGTATTTAGCATAGGTGAAATCCGCGCCAACAATGACTTTATCAGCCAAAAATTCACGAATAATTTCAAAGGATTTTTCATGTAAATTGCGTGCCGCCTCAAAGAAAAGAACCTTTTTCTGTGCCGCAAGTTTGATGATCTCATCCAGTTCAGCGGGGTTTGAAAAGGCTGGTTTTTCAACGATGACGTGCTTACCAGCTAAAATCGCAGCCTTAGCCTGCTCGAAATGCAAGGAATTAGGGCTAGCAACATAAATCACATCCAAGTCAGATCCGACAAACTCAGCCAAATTTTCAAAGACATCCACATGATGAAAATCTTCAGTGAAAGTGACACCACTTGCCAAATTGCGCGTATAAATCGCAGAAAAGTGATAATGCTTTGTCGACAATGCTGCATCAATAAAAGCACGGGAAATCCAGCCAGTTCCAATCACACCAAGTTTTAATTTCATATTTTATCTCCTTAAATTAGGTTCGTCAATCAAGACAAACTACCTAAACTATCGAAACGGATTCCAAAGTCGACCGCCATTCACGACAATCAAGATGATACTTATTATAACAGAAAATCCAGCAAGCCACATGGCCCGTTTATCGCGTACGCTTATCGGGCGCATCTGATACCAAGTGCGTTTTTGCTTTTTACCAAAATGACGGCTGGCTAGCGTCTCGTCGTGCTTTGCTTTCAGCAAAAATCGCACAGCGTCAAACCTTGAAAACTTTTGATTTTGGGCGATAGCAGCCTTATACAGTTTGGTATAGGCTGCGTTAAAACGAGAACTCAAACCGAAAAGACGACCGATAGTATATGACAACCGATAAGGCAATCCTACATAATTTAAACTAGCAGCAATCTCTAATGGCTGACTCGTCATCAAGAAAATCTGAAAGAAAGTTAGGATAATCACATCCTTAAAAAAGATATTGAGTAAGTAAATTGCTTCTTGAAGTGTTAAATCTGCGATCCAACTGATATTGTAGTGGTAAAGTGATACACCATAATCAGGATCAAGACTAAAAGTAATCACAAGATGCAGGATAATCAAAATCCAAAGCCATTTAGCGAATTTAAGCTTTGCGCTTATAAAACAAGTCAGAGCTATCAAAGCCAGAACACCTAAGAATCGCGTATCGTTAGTTATCAAGGCAGCAACCATGGTCAGGATAAAGATGAGGAATTTAGTAAAAGGGGTCAAAGATTTAATCATTAGAAAACCTCCTGTCTATCCATGAAAGGTAGTAACTTATCTTCATCGGTCACGAGGATCAGCGTAACGCCTTGGCGGTCGAGATAGGCTAGAATCTCAGGAAAGCCCTCAAATTCAGGTTGATCAATGATGACGATCGGCGTTGCTTGCATGAGGATGCAAGCCGTTGTGAACAGACGTTTTTGGCGATAAGATAACTGAGACAGGCGAATATCTTTGACAGCAGTTAGTTGGCAGAGTGTGAGCAGCTCATTGGAAATGTCTGCATCACGGACGCGCTCTACAAAAATCATGTCATCAGGATTGGCCATGATGTAACCAATCTTTCGGCCACGTTTATCAAGAGATTGGTGGGTGACATCTTCATAGTAGAAATCAATTTCACCTGATGTTGGGCGAAAACCAGCTAGCATATCTGCAACGGGAATTTCATCTGGAGCTGTAATGGCGACTTTTTCACCCTCGTAAATGGTGAAAGACATTTGGTCTACAAGTTCTGTCACTGAGAGAATCGCTTTATCAGGATTAATTTGACGAGTGAGGTCAAGTTCTGCTATTTGTCTAGTAGTTATTTCTTCTGATAAATCAATTACTTGATCGAATAAATTTGGATCAAAGTCACCTGACACGATCAGTGTGCCATCAAAAGCTTCTGGTAAAAATAAAGGCTCATCCAAGACCAAAATATCAGTGGGGAGGATGAGGAGTTGCGCTAAAGCCAGTAATTTCTTTTGATAGGTAGTCAACTCAGAAATGTCAGTGTTAAGGTCATCTGTCAAGTGATAAGCTTCAGCACTGGCTAGAATGCTTGTCTGCATTTCCCTAAAAGGGACAGCGTTATTTTCTAAGTTAAAGGCGAGGTTTTCGGCCACAGTACCAGGCACAAAATTATCGTCTAGGGTTTGAAAAAGGATATCAAATTGATGCTTAGGGAGTTTAGCGATTATTTTTTTCAGTAAGGTAGTTTTACCGCTCGCCATAGGGCCTTTGATCAAAATTTTGTCGCCAGTTTGGATGACAAGCTGGTCATCTTCTAACGCTAATAAAGTGTTCTTTTTGTTCATTATAGTATATATTTTACCAAAAAATCAGAAAAATTGATATAATAGAAGTTATGATGAAAAAACCAATGATAATTGGTGTGACAGGAGGGTCTGCTTCGGGCAAGACTTCTGTTAGCCAAGCCATACTGACTAACTTTTCAAACGAACAAATCGCTTTAATTGAGCATGATTCTTACTACAAAGATCAGAGTCACCTTGTCTTTGAAGAACGCCTTAAAACCAACTATGACCATCCTTTGGCTTACGATACGACTTATTTAATTAGCCAACTTGAAGAACTTCAGCAGGGAAAAGAGGTCGCAATTCCGATTTATGATTATACGAATCATACCCGTAGTAAAGAGACTTACTGTCAAAAACCAGTAGATGTTATCATCGTCGAAGGTATTTTAGTCCTAGAAGACGAGCGCTTACGTGATATGATGGCCATCAAAATCTTTGTGGATACAGATGATGATGTTCGGATTATCCGTCGAATTAAGCGAGATATGTCAGAACGCGGTCGTAGTCTAGATAGCATTATCGCCCAATATCTGGGGGCGGTTAAACCTATGTATCATGAGTTTATTGAGCCAACCAAACGTTATGCGGATCTGATTATTCCTGAAGGTATCAGTAATTTAGTCGGTTTAGATATCATTAATACGAAAATTGCATCAATTTTGAAAGAAAATAAGTGAGAAAACGTTTACAAATCTTTGTGAATTATGCTATAATGTGTCGGTAAACTAAAAAAGGTAAGGGACGAAATATAGATGAAAAATGATTTGTTTGATGGACTCAAAGCGAAAATTGCAGGAAAAAACTTGAAAATAGTCTTTCCAGAAGGTATTGAACCGCGGATTATTGGTGCAGCTCACCGTTTGCAGACAGAAGAGTTAGTTACACCGATTCTTTTGGGCAATGTTGAAGAAATTTCAGCAACATTGCGCTCGCGTGGCTTGCAATCATCGCTCTTTACAGTTATTGATCCAGCAGACTACGATCAGTTTGATGAAATGGTTAACGCCTTTGTTGAACGTCGTGTAGGCAAAGTGACAGAGGAACAAGCGCGTGACATTTTGTTGGATGTCAACTATTTTGGGACCATGTTAGTCTATATGGGCTTAGCCGATGGTCTGGTATCTGGTGCTGTTCACTCAACTGCTGATACAGTACGTCCGGCGCTTCAGATCATTAAAACGAAACCAGGAGTTTCACGGACATCAGGTGCTTTCTTAATGGTACGTGCCTACGGTAAAGAAAAATATATTTTCAGTGATTGTGCCATTAATATTAAACCGGGTGCTCAAGAGTTGGCTGAAATCGCCATTGATTCAGCAACAACGGCAGCATTGTTTGACATTGAACCACGTGTGGCCATGCTCAGTTTCTCAACCAATGGTTCTGGCGCTTCAGAAGACGTGACTAAAGTTGTTGAGGCGACAAAAATAGCCAAAGACTTGCGACCAGACCTTAAAATTGATGGTGAAATGCAATTTGATGCGGCATTTGTCCCAGAAGTTGGACGTTTGAAATTCCCGAATTCTTCAGTTGCTGGGAACGCCAGTGTCTTTGTTTTCCCTGATTTACAGTCTGGAAATATCGGTTATAAAATTGCCCAACGTCTCGGGAATTTTGAAGCCATTGGTCCCATTCTTCAAGGTTTGAACAAACCAGTCTCTGACTTGTCACGTGGCTCGAATGAAGAAGATGTTTATAAATTATCAATCATCACAGCTGCTCAAGCTTTGATGTAAGGCTCAAGTATAAAATGAATCAGGGACAAAAGTCCTCTAAAAAAAAAGGCTATGAAGGATTTCTATTAACACTAGAAATCCTTCATAGCCTTTTTTTGTATCAAATTTTGGTGATTCTATACCAAATCGGTATTCTATCTGGGAAACAATGCGAAATTGGTAAAACTGCTATTATTATTTGAAAAAGGCTAGGACAAAATGTCCCAGCCTTTTTTGGATGGTTATAGCCAACCCCAATGTTTAAAAGCATTGATGATACCGTGGTCGGTGTTAGCAGTTGAGACAAAGTCAGCAATGGCTTTGAGGTCATCTATAGCATTTCCCATAGCAGTTGCATGGTCAACAGCTTCGAGTAGATGGAGGTCATTTGGGCCATCGCCAAAACCATAAGTTTCACCTGTAAAACCAAGCAATTCGACAACTTTTTTAATCCCTGTTCCCTTGTTTGATCCGGCATTGATGATATCAATCGAGTAAGGTGTGTTTTTGAAATAATTAAATTCAGGTACCAAATTTTGATAGTAGGTCACGTCAGATGCTTGGTCGCTGAAAATCAGGAGCATATTAATTTCATCTGTTAGATAGCGTGTATCGTTGACGACTGGTAGTGGTGCATCAGTATAGCCATAGGCATCTTTGACAAGATCTGTCATTTCAGAAACCCAATAACTGTCTTTATCATAAAAAGCAAGGGATTGATTTCTTGCGTCCGCTAATGTTTTCAGCCTATCGATACTTGCCACCGTCATTGGCTCGTGGTAAATTGTTTCCCCTTCAACGATGATGAATTGGCCGTTCATGGCCACAGCACTAGTGATGCCGGACTGAGCCATGAGATTGTCGAGTTCAAAATGGCCACGGCCTGTGGCAATCACAGGTAAGATACCGTTGTCGCGAATATGGTGGAGGGCTTGAATGACTTCTTCATCAAGTTGGCTTTGCTTGTTCAACAGTGTGCCGTCAAGATCGAAAAAGGCCATCGCATGATATGTCTTGTTTATATTTTCCATACAATTAGTATACCAAATTATGGTATAATTAAAGTAATTATGGCTAAAAAAACTCAGAAAAAAACACAAAAAAATAGGAAAATATCTAAAAAGGCACAGGCTGAACAAGCAGAAAGACGAAAACTCGTCGCTCTGTTTGTTGCCTTATTTTTGCTGATCTTTGCTGCAACACGTCTCGGAATGGTCGGAATTTCGCTCTATAATTTGATTCGTATCGCAGTTGGCAGTCTCGCCTATCCAGTAATCGTCGCTGGCATCCTTATGATCATCCTCCCCATCTTCAAAAAAGAATTCTCATCAGAACACCGTAAATCTGTCATCGGTCTGATTTTAATCTTTGTGTCAATGGTGCTAGGCTTCCAAGCGCATTTTGATAAAGTAATCGGCACTAACCACACCTGGGCTCTGGTTTCCAGTCAGCTTGTTAAACTGAAAGTGAGTGAATTTGTAGGTTCAGGGATGCTTGGACATGCTATCTATTCACCTTTGAAATTCTTATTTTCAGTCATCGGCGTTTATTTGATCGCTGGATTTTTACTTTTACCAGGGGTGTACTTTTTATCACCCCAATTTTGGCAGGCTATTTTTGCCAAGCTTAAAGCTGGCTCAGCAGATCATCATGTCAAACGTCAGGCAGAAAAATTAAGACGTCAGGAAGCGCGTGTTGCAGAAGAGGCAGCAGCTGCGGCAACTCAAGCACTTGAAGTAGCAAGTATTGCGCCAGAAGAACTAACGGCCCCGAGTGACTATGACGTCCTACCTTACAAAGAACCTGAGATCGTCATGCCAGACTACGAACCTGAAACAGGTGAAATTTTGACGCCAGAAGCGCCAACGGATGACGTGACACAAGCAGATGAAGTCGATGATAATCTGCCCATCGATTTCACAGCAACACAGGAAATGTCTCGGTATCAATTACCAGAGGCTTCCTTGCTTGCGCCAACACCAATCAAAAATCAGACTAATGAACGTAAAAATGTTCAACATAATATTAAAATACTTGAAACAACCTTTAAAAGTTTTGGGATCCAAGCAACAGTTGAATCGGCTGTCGTTGGACCATCTGTTTCAAAATATGAAATCAAACCGGCTACCGGTGTAAAAGTCAGTCGTATTTTGAATCTCCAAGACGACTTAGCTCTAGCCTTAGCCGCAAAAGATGTCAGAATCGAAGCGCCAATCCCTGGTAAATCAGTTGTCGGGATTGAAATCCCCAACTCTGAAGTTGCCATGGTTGGCTTTCGTGAGATGTGGGAAAATGCGCAGACTAACCCAGAGGATTTATTAGAAGTCCCACTTGGGAAAGCAGTTGACGGCTCGATTAAAACTTTCAACCTCGCCAAAATGCCTCATATCTTAGTTGCAGGCTCAACAGGATCTGGTAAATCAGTTGCGGTCAATGGCATTATCACCAGTATCCTGATGAAAGCTCTTCCGAGCCAGGTTAAGTTTCTCATGGTTGACCCTAAAATGGTCGAGTTAGATGTTTATAACGACATTCCCCATCTTCTCATTCCAGTGGTTACCAACCCACGTAAGGCAGCAAGAGCCTTGCAAAAGGTTGTGGACGAAATGGAAAATCGCTATGAACTTTTCCGTCGTGTCGGTTCGCGTAATATCGAAGGCTACAACGCTAAAGTCGAAAAATTCAACGCTGAAAATCAGGAAAAACAGCAAACCTTACCACTCATTGTCGTTATCGTGGATGAGTTGGCCGACTTGATGATGGTCGCTTCTAAAGAAGTCGAAGATGCCATTATCCGGATTGGACAAAAAGCGCGTGCGGCTGGGATTCACATGATCCTTGCGACACAGCGTCCCTCTGTTGATGTCATCAGCGGCTTGATCAAAGCCAACGTCCCAAGTCGTGTTGCCTTTGCCGTTTCATCTGGGACCGATTCACGGACGATCATCGACAGTAATGGTGCTGAAAAACTACTCGGTCGCGGTGACATGCTCTTCAAACCAATTGACGAAAATCACCCGATTCGCTTGCAAGGCGCCTTCCTCTCTGATGATGATGTGGCAAGCGTCGTTGATTTCATCAAAAACCAAGCCAGTGCAGAATATGACGAAACTTTTGACCCAGGTGAAGTCGCAGAAGATGATGCTAGAAACTTTGACAGCAACGGTGGAGCTAGTGCTACCGACTCTGGCGACCCCTTATTTGAGCAAGCCAAACAGCTCGTTATCGAAAGTCAAAAAGCCTCAGCCTCTATGCTGCAACGTCGCTTATCGACAGGCTTTAACAGAGCAACCCGCATCATGGAAGAGCTAGAAGCAGCCGGCATCATTACACCAGCTGAAGGAACGAAACCACGAAAGGTTCTAGTTGCTCATCTGGACGAGCCTGCGGCTGATTTGGAAAATGGAGGTTCTCATGACAGTATTTGATGAGCTATCTCGAGTATCAGCAGACAACCTGCCTCAATTCACTGTGATTTCAGGGGAAAATGACGATATCATTTCTGAGTTGAAGACACAGATCTTCCAGAAAGTCGGCTTTGACCCATCTGACTTATCTCAGGCCTATTTCGACATGACCGAGTCTGATCCCAATCTAGCCCTCGAAGAATTAGAAAGCCTCCCCTTTTTTGGGGACGGCATGCTTGTCGTCCTTGAAAATCTTTGGGATTTGACGACTACTAAAAAATCAGTCTTAACTGAAAAGCAGTTAACCCGTTTGGAAAGTTTTCTGGATAATCCACTTGAGACAACCAAGGTCATCTTTATCTTTCATGGTAAGTTGGACGGAAAACGTCGGATTGTTAAGAAACTCAAAAAACTCGCTTTTGACCTGGAAGCAACCGATCTGAAGTTAAATGATTTGACCAAGTATTTTGTAACGGATTCAGGTTTGCAACCTAATATCATCAATTTAATCATTGAAAAGTCAAATGCTAACTTCGCCATCATCAGACAGAATATCGAGATGGTTAAAACTTATGCGGATGACAGAGCGATCACGCCTGACGATGTCCAAGCAGCAGTCCCTAAATCCCTATCTGACAACATTTTCGACCTGACGGATTTGATCTTGAAATCGAAATTAGTCGAAGCCAGAGCCTTGGTTGCTGATCTGGTGTTGCAGGGAGAAGATGAGATTAAGTTGCTGGCGATTTTGACCACTAATTTTCGGCTGTATTTTCAAATCAAGCTTTTGCTAGATAAGCACTATACTGACCGCCAGCTGGTTGAGTTTTTGAAAATCAATCCTTTTCGTTTGAAATTTTTGGTTGGGCCAGCGCGTGCCAGAAGTAAGGCATTTTTGGCTCAAGCCTTGCGACAGTTGATTGATATCGATTTCAGAATCAAGTCAGGTCAAGCCGATAAGAAATTCCTTATGGATATGGCCCTGATTCGTTTAGCAGGTATAAAATAAGCTAAATACCGTGATGCCAAATAAGCGTCACGGTATTTTGTTTGGCAAAAGGGTGGACTAGACCATTTCTTTGTTAAAAGCTACTCAAACATGATACAATGGACTGAAAGTTATCTCTATTTTGAGGATAAATGACACAGAAAAGGAAGAGCTACAGATGACCATTTCAGCAGACCACTATGACGAACTCGTTACCATCCGCCATCATATTCATGAAAATCCTGAGTTATCAGGTCAGGAATTTGAAACGACAGCCTATCTTAAAGCCTATCTGGAGGGCTTAAATATTGAGATTTTAGAGATAGGTCTCAAAACGGGGTTGGTGGCTCAAGTTGGTCAGGGAGAACCTGTGATTGCCTTGCGTGCAGATATTGATGCGCTCCCGATTTTAGAAAATACTGGCTTATCATTTGCCTCTAAGAATGCTGGTGTCATGCATGCTTGCGGTCACGACCTGCACCAAACTAGTCTGTTAGGCGCTGCCAAAATTTTGAAACAGCGTGAAGCTGAGTTAAAGGGGACGGTCAAACTGATCTTTCAACATGCTGAAGAAGCACATTTTGGTGCAAGTGAAGTTTTAGATACAGGTATTTTGTCAGATGTCCAAGCCATCATCGGATACCATAATATGCCGACTTTACCTGTTGGTCAGATTGGGATCCGTGCCAAAGGGGTCATGGCTGCAGTTGATCAATTTTTCGTGACCGTTACGGGCGTCGGTTCCCATGCAGCCTATCCGCATGAAGGGGTGGATAGTATTGTGGCGACCAGTGCGATTGTATCGAGCTTACAGCAAATCGTGTCGCGTAATATGGATCCGCAACGTGCTGTTGTTGTCTCTGTTACACATATGACAGCAGGTAATACATGGAATGTTTTGCCGGATACTGCCATTTTTGAGGGGACGATTCGGACCTTCAATCAAGCTGATCGCCTACTTGCTAAACAGCGTTTTTATGACATCGTTGAACATGTTGCCAAAGCTTATGGGGTGACAGCTGAGATTGACTGGATTTTAGGGACTAATGTGACCTATAACGATCCAGAATTGTCTAGCTTTCTATTTGATGAGACAAGTCGTTGGCATGATGATGTCGTGGTGCCTGAATTGTCAAATGCAGGTGAGGATTTTGCAGCCTACCAAGAGCATATTCCAGGCGTTTTTGCCTTCATTGGCAGTAATGCACCAGGAAGCCCAGGCCTCCATTTTTCAGATATGACAGTTAAAGATGAGACACTTCCTGTTGCTGTTGACTATTATGTGAATAATACCTTTGCTATTTTGGAAAAGTTGGGGAAATGATAAAGAAAATAATCAGGATAAGATAATTATCTTGGGTAATTTTGACAAACAAGCGTAAATTTGTTAAAATATCATAAAGCAATGAAACCAAGTGGCGCGGGTGGAGCTTGAATTGAATATGAGCGCTTGATTGATAAAGCAATCAAGAATTCAGGTGGAACCGCGTCGATAAGGCGTCCTGATACTAGAACACAATGTGTGTTGAGTGTCAGGGCGTTTTTGTGTTCTATGCAACATTTTAAATGGCAAGACAGTCATAATGGAGGAATTATGTCGAACAAACTATCATTTCAAGAAATCATCCTAACACTCCAAGAATTTTGGAGTAAGCAAGGTGCTAATCTCATGCAAGCCTACGATAACGAAGTAGGGGCAGGCACTATGTCGCCTTATACTTTTTTACGTGCCAATGGTCCAGAACCGTGGAACGCTGCCTATGTGCAACCATCACGTCGCCCAGCAGACGGTCGCTATGGGGAAAACCCAAATCGCCTGTTCCAACACCACCAATTCCAAGTGGTGATGAAGCCTTCACCTAAAAATATCCAACAGCTCTATTTAGATAGTTTAGCAGCATTGGGCATTAATGCCCTAGAGCATGATATTCGCTTTGTTGAAGATAACTGGGAAAACCCATCAATGGGTGCTGCTGGGATTGGCTGGGAAGTTTGGCTGGACGGGATGGAAGTGACGCAGTTCACGTATTTCCAACAAGTCGGCGGGATTGAAGTCGATTCTGTGACGTCTGAGATCACGTATGGTCTTGAGCGTTTGGCGTCTTATATCCAAGAGGTTGAGTCAGTTTATGATCTAGAGTGGGGTAATGGCGTGCTTTATGGCGATATCTTTACGGAGCCTGAGTACGAACATTCTAAATTTGCCTTTGAGGAGATCGAAACGGATACTTTCTTGACGCTATTTGATACTTATGAAGCGCAAGCGACGAAATTACTTGATTTGGGTCTCGTGCATCCGGCCTATGACTTCATCTTGAAATCAAGTCATACCTTTAACTTGCTAGATGCGAGTGGTGCAGTTTCTGTTACTGAGCGTGCGGGTTATTTGCACCGTGTGCGGACGATGGCACGTAAAGTGGCGCGTACTTTCATCAATGAGCGCGCGAAACTTGGTTTCCCACTCTTAAAAGATTCAGAACTACGCGATAAATATCTGGGAGAAAATGGCAAATATGCAGAAGTTGCTGGAGGTGACAAATAATGGCAAACTATTTACTTGAAATTGGCTTAGAAGAAATGCCAGCGCACCTTGTAAGTGCTGCATCTCAACAACTGGCAACGCGTGTGGCAGACTTTTTGACAGAAAACCGCGTGACCTTTGAAAGTGTCACTAAATTCTCAACACCACGCCGCTTGGCTGTCTTGGTCAATGGTCTAGCAGATGCTTCAGCATCAATCGACGAAGAAGTCAAAGGCCCATCAGCCAAAATTGCCAAAGATGCAGAAGGCAACTGGTCAAAAGCCATCCAAGGTTTCTCGCGTGGTCAAGGTGTCACACCAGATGATTTGGTCCTAAAAGGCGATTATTACTACGCCAATAAACACATCGCTGGCATCGTAACAGCTGATATTTTGACAAAAATCGGCAGCGACGTCATCAGCAAAATGAACTTCTCGACCTACATGAAGTGGGCCAACAATAACTTCCTTTTCGTCCGCCCAATCCAGTGGCTCGTCAGCTTGCTCGACACAGACCTCGTGCCATTTGACCTGCTCGACGTCACAGCGAGCAACGTCACGCACGGCCACCGGTTCTTATTCGACGATACAATTGTTTTAGAAAATGCGTCAGATTATGAAGCAAGTCTGAAACAAGCTTTCGTCGTAGCAGATGCAGACGCTCGTAAAGCAACTATCCAAGCACAAATTGCAGCGATTGCCAAAGCAAATAGCTGGGAGATTTACCTAGAACCAGGCCTCTTAGAAGAAGTCAATAATTTAGTAGAATATCCAACAGCCTTCGTTGGTGATTTTGATGCCAAATATTTGGAAGTGCCTGAAGAAGTCCTGGTCACATCGATGCGCGAACACCAACGTTATTTTGAAGTGCGAGATTTAGCTGGTAATCTCCAACCGCATTTCATTTCAGTCAGAAACGGGAATGCTGAGCACATTGAAAATGTTGCTAAAGGGAACCAAAAAGTTTTAGTTGCGCGTCTTGAAGATGCTGAATTTTTCTGGCGTGAAGACCAAAAACTTAAAATTTCTGACTTGGTTGAGAAACTCAAAAAAGTCACTTTCCATGAAAAAATCGGTTCAGTCCATGCCCATATGGGACGTGTGAAGCTGATCGCTGAGAAATTACGTCAGCAAGCTAATTTGCCAGCAGATTACGATGCAAAACTTGATCGAGCTGCTGATATTTACAAATTTGACCTTTTAACAGGAATGGTCGGTGAGTTTGACGAGTTGCAAGGTGTCATGGGTGAAAAATATGCCCGACTTGCAGGCGAAGATGCAGCAGTCGCAGCAAGTATTCGTGAACATTATATGCCAACATCAGCTGACGGTGACCTGCCTCAAACTGAGATTGGTGCTGTCCTTGCCATCGCAGATAAACTGGACACAATTTTAGCCTTCTTTACCGTTGGCTTAATTCCAAGCGGTTCAAACGATCCCTATGCCCTTCGTCGTGCGACAGCAGGGATTTTACGAATCATTGAAGCACAACAATGGGACATCGAGCTAGACTCGCTTATTGACGAACTTTATACACTAGACTTGAATGGTTTCAGTTATGACCGCAAAGCTGACGTTATGACCTTTATCAACGGTCGTGTGGCTAAGATGCTTGAAGGCACAGCACGCTATGACATTATCGAAGCAGTATTAGCGACTGATTCGCTTGATGTGGCAAGTTTAAGAGCTGCAGCTCAAGCCATTGATGCGAAAACAAGTGATGCTGACTTTAAAACATCAGTCGAAAACTTGTCGCGTGTCTTTAACTTGGCAAGTAAACTTGAAGCAGCACCAGCACTTGACGAAAGCCTCTTTGAAAATGCGTCTGAAAAAGCTTTATTTGCAGCTAACCAAGCCTTGACATTGACAGACGACAGCACACAAAATATCAGTGATTTATTCGCCTTATCAGCACCAATCAGTGATTTCTTTGATAATACCATGGTCATGATAGACAATCAAGCCCTTAAAAATAACCGCTTGAGCTTGCTTGCTGATATTTCAGGAAAAGCAGGACAAATCGCTGATTTCACCTTGATTAACACCAAATAATCAAGACTAAACATACGAGGAGGAAATAAATGGTAACACCTCAAGATATCGCAAGAATTAATGAACTTGCCCGCAAGAAAAAAGCAGAAGGCCTCACAGAAGCTGAGAAAGTCGAGCAGGCTGAACTCCGTCAAGCCTATATTTCTGGCGTTAAATCTAGCTTGCGCCACAATGTCGAGTCAATCAAGGTCGTAGATCCTGAAGGCAACGACATCACACCAGAAAAAGCGAAAAAAGCACAATTTGATAAAGGCTTGCGAGATACTTTATAAACACCAAACACAAAAAAAGTGAATGCTAGAAGTTAAATTCTGGCATCTTTTTTTTATAGTCATATTCTGATCTACCCATAAATTTAGATTTTAGATAGATCGTTAAGTAAGATGATTTATTTTGACAAAAATGCTATCATTCGGCACTATTGAGTTGAAAGACTGTTTTTATTATAGTATCACATTGAGTAAATCCCACCAGACAAGTTTGCTTTATACTGGTTAATTCAGTATAATTTGAGGAGATGGAAGCGCTGACAAATATAAGCTTTTTGATAGTAGCTCATCATTTGACTTGGGGATTCAGGAACCAATCTCAGATTTACTAGCATCACTTGAAAATAATACGGAAAGAAGATGACGGTTATTAAAAAGAAAAAAATCAACATGGCAAACATCATCTAAGGGCAATCTGCTTTGACTTAGATGGTCTTTTGCTTGATACGGAACATACTTATCGGGATGGTTGGCTCTATGCTTTTGAAAAGATGGGGATTGATAAAAATGCCTACGACATTGACGCTTGGTCAGGTCTTTCTTGGCTACAAACTCGGACGATGCTAGAAGCAGAATTTGGCGCAGCCATGGTATCAGAAATTCGTGAGGCACGTGAATCCTATATTTTACAACAAATGACCGAAGGACAGCTACCAATCAAAGCTGGCGCTCCTGAAGTCTTAAAGGTAGCCAAGAAAAAAGGTCTGAAACTTGCAGTTGTTAGCTCGACTGTCAGTAGTAGAGCCTTGCCTTTGCTTGGAAATGCAGGTTTACTAGCTTATTTTGATGTTAAAATTTTTGGAGATGAGGTGATGAAACATAAACCACTACCTGATCCCTATTTGACTGCACTCTCGAAATTAGGTGTCCATGAGTTTCAGGCTATCGCTGTAGAAGATTCTTTTACTGGCGCCTTTTCTGCGACACAAGCAGGTTTGAAAGTCTTTCTTGTACCTGATTGTAGTTTTGATAAAGTCTTTTCCGATGCAGAACTAGCACAGCTCAATCTTTTAGGCATCGGTAAAGATTTGCACGAACTTGCTGATATGATATGATATGATAAAGGTACAAATAAACTAAAGGAAAAAACATGGATTATTGGATTGGCATTGACATGGGAACGACAGCAACGAAGGCTGTCTTATATACAGAATCAGGGACGATAGTAGCAACACAATCAATCATTTATACGCTTTATCGGGATCCGTCAGGAATGGCTGAAGAAGCACCAGAAGACATTTTTGATGCGGTCGTGGGTACCATCCGTGCGGTTTCTGAGAAATTGACAGTTGCCGATAAACTGTGTGCCATTGGGTTTTCAGCTCAGCAACATTCTTTGATTGCTACAACCAGTGATTTCAAGCCCTTGACGCGCGTGATCACTTGGGCAGATACCCGTGCTAATGCCGCAGCAACCGCCTTACGAAATGCCGATCAGGGACATAATATCTTCATGAGAACTGGCACACCTATTCAACCCATGTCTCCTTTATCAAAATTACACTGGCTCAAGCACGACCAGCCAGATCTCTTTCAAGCGGCAGATCATTTTATGGACATCAAGACTTATGTCTTTCATCGCTTGTTTGGTGTCTACAAGCTTGATCTGTCGCTTGCTAGCGCAACCGGCCTCTATCATTTAGAAAAGCAACAGTGGGATCAAGATATTTTGGACTTGCTAGGGTTATCGCTGGATCAGCTGCCAGAGATCGTCTCGCCTTATGCCTTTGAATTGGGCTTATCCTTAGCTGATGCTCAGATGATGCACATCCCACCAGAAACGCCATTTGTCTGGGGTGCAGCTGATGGTCCTATGTCCAATCTCGGCGTGGCTGCCATTCAACCCGGCATTGCGGCCTTGACCATTGGCACATCAGGCGCTATTCGTGTCATGACCAATCGACCCATTGTTGACGAAAAGATGAGGACCTTTACCTATGCCCTAGATGAAACCCATTGGGTTGTTGGCGGTGCGACAAATTCGGGTGCATCGGTGCTGGCTTGGTTGAAAGAAAAGATCTTTGACGATCGAATTACTTTGGATACCATGACACAAATGGCGGCAAGCATCTCAGCGGGGAGCGGAGGCTTGATTTTTCATCCCTACCTAGGTGGTGAACGCGCACCGATTTGGGACGCGACGGCAAGGGGCTCTTTTTTCGGCCTAGGCTATGAACACGGTCAGGCAGAAATGACCCGCGCCGTTTTAGAGGGCATCAGCTATAATATACATGCGATTGCAGTTGCACTTGAAGAAGTCGTCGGTGAACTCAAACATATTCAAGCGACGGGTGGTTTTACCAACTCTGAAATCTGGCTACAAATTTTGGCTGATATTTTTGACATGCCGATTCATATCCCAGATAGTCAAGAAGCTGGCTGTTTAGCTGCCGTAATTCTATCGCAAAAAGCGCTGGGGGTCATGGCAAGTTTTGATGAGGTGACTCAACTTGTGACGACGCGAGCAGTCTACACCCCTTTAACAGAGCATTTATCTACTTACCGTGAACTAGAAGCACTCTATACTGACTTACTCACGCATTATCAAACGACTTATGGTAAACTCTCAGAATTTAAAAGAAGGTAAATTTAAAACCTTGTTCGGAAAATTCTGTAAAAAAATATGGTATAATTTTATTAACTTGAAAAAATGAAAGGCTATCCCAACATGACTTTTGACAACACTGATCAACTCGCGGTCAATACGATTCGCACTTTGTCTATCGATGCCATCCAGAAGGCAAATTCAGGTCATCCTGGACTTCCGATGGGTGCTGCACCTATGGCTTACGTCCTTTGGAGTAAGTTTCTAAATGTCAATCCGTTGACGCACCGTGATTGGTCAAACCGTGACCGTTTTGTCCTCTCTGCAGGTCATGGTTCTGCCATGCTTTACTCGCTTTTGCACTTGGCAGGCTATGATGTGACGATTGACGACCTCAAAAACTTCCGTCAATGGCAAAGTAAGACACCAGGTCATCCAGAAGTGGATTGGACAGATGGTGTTGAAGCAACGACTGGGCCGCTAGGTCAAGGGATTGCTAACGCTGTTGGTCTTGCGATGGCTGAAGCACATTTGGCTGCGACTTACAACCGTCCTGGCTACGAAATCGTTGACCACTATACCTATGCGCTCAATGGTGATGGCGATTTGATGGAAGGTGTTTCGCAAGAAGCCGCATCTCTCGCAGCTCAGCTCAAATTAGGTAAACTTGTTTTGCTATACGATAGCAATGACATTTCATTGGATGGCCCAACTTCAAAATCATTCCCAGACGATATTAAAATGCGTTTCGAGTCATATGGCTGGCAACATATTTTGGTCAAAGATGGCAATGATTTAGAAGAAATTGAAGCAGCCATTACACGTGCCAAAGCTGAAACTGATAAACCAACGATTATTGAAGTTAAAACAGTCATTGGATTTGGTGCTGAAAAACAAGGGACTTCGGGTGTCCATGGTGCGCCATTAGGCCCTGATGGTGTCGCTTTTGCTAAGAAAAACTATGGTTGGGAGTACCCTGACTTTACAGTCCCTGCAGAAGTGAATCAACGTTTCCTTGAAACGCTTCGTGCGCGTGGCGAAAGCCTTGAGCAAGTTTGGCGCGAAACTTTTGATGCCTATGCCAAAGACTATCCAGAGTTGGCCAAACAATATGCGGATGCTTTCAGCAATGTCACACCTGAGCTTGACTTACCTAAGTATGAGCTTGGTACATCAGCTGCTAGCCGTGTGACGTCACAAGAAACGATTCAAAAATTATCAGCACAAATGCCAAACCTTTGGGGTGGATCAGCTGACCTTTCTGCCTCAAATAATACCATGGTCAAAGTCGAAAGTGATTTTGAAGTAGGAAATTATGCTGGTCGCAACATCTGGTTTGGTGTGCGTGAATTTGCTATGGCAGCAGCCATGAACGGTATTGCCCTTCATGGTGGGACACGTGTTTATGGCGGGACATTCTTTGTCTTCTCAAACTATCTATTGCCAGCTGTTCGGATGGCTGCCTTGCAAGATATCCCTACTGTTTACGTCTTGACACATGATTCAATCGCTGTCGGTGAAGATGGCCCAACGCATGAACCAGTTGAACAATTAGCAAGTGTCCGTTCAATGCCAAACCTTAACGTCATTCGTCCTGCGGATGGTAATGAAGTGATTGCAGCATGGCGTCGTGCAGTAACTGAAACGAAACGCCCAACGGCTTTGATTTTGACACGTCAAAACTTGCCAGTTTTACCAGGTACAGCTGAGCTGGCTGAAGCAGGTGTTAACTTTGGTGCTTATATCATTTCACCTGAGCAAAAAGATGCTGATCTTGATGGGATCATCATTGCGACAGGTAGTGAAGTGAAACTTGCCATTGATACACAAGCTGAGCTTGCTAACGACGGGACGAATGTACGTGTAGTCTCAATGCCTGCTCAAAATATCTTTGATGAACAATCAGCTGCTTACAAAGAAGAAATTTTACCACTTGCCGTGACGAAACGCATGGTCATTGAAGCGGGTACGAGCTTCGGTTGGGGTAAATATATCGGTCTAACTGGTAAAACATTAACCATTGATACTTGGGGCGCTTCAGCACCAGGCGATAAAGTCTTCCAAGAATATGGCTTTACAGTTGAAAATGCTGTGAACATTTACCGTAGTCTGTGAGCCGATTGTTAATTCCCAAATAAACTTTAAAAGAATAGGCTATGACCGATTTTCGATGTTAATCGTAATCGATCATAGTCTATTTTTAGTATAATTTTTTAAAAATTGCTTAGCTGATGTCTTTTGTCCCAGTCTCTTCTTTGATATCCGAAAATACAATATTTTTGTTATTTAAAGCTATTATTTGTTAAAACGTCGAAAGTAGTTTATAATAATCTAGCGGAACCGCTTACGAAAAATCTGCAGGCGGCGAAAATAGGAGACAAATGAAACAAGAAAAAACACGCAAATTTGGCCTTTTGATGTCAATTGCGATGATTATTGGAATTGTCATCGGCTCAGGAATTTTCTTCAAGGCTGATGACATTCTCATGCAAACCAATGGTAATGTGATGATGGGCTGTCTGGTGCTCTTACTGGGTGCACTTGGGATTATATTTGGTGGGATTACCATTTCAGAGTGGGCCAAGTTGACAGATGATGCAGGTGGCTTGATTTCTTATGCTGAAAAAGCATTTGGTAGATTGTTTGCCTTTTTATTGGGCTGGTTCCAAACGACTGTTTATTTTCCAGCTTTAGTTGCTATTGTTGCTTTTGTAGCGGCTAATTATACCTTAGCACTCTTCCCTCAGTTTGGGAGTGCTAAATTTGGCATTTGGCTCATGACTCTGGTCTATTTGGTTGCTATATATATCATGAATCTTTGGTCAAGTCGATTATCAGAGATTTTCCAGACGTCGGCTATGTTTATCAAGCTCATTCCCTTACTTTTGATTGCGATTTGTGGCTTGATTTTTGGAGATCCTCAGGCGATTTCATCACACGCCATCACTTTACCAGTGGTCTTATCCTCCACAGGTGCGATAGTCGCTGTTGCCTTTTCTTATGATGGCTGGACCGTTGCCCCATCTATTGGACATGAAATCAAAAATTCCAAACGAAATTTACCATTAGCATTGATCATCAGTCCACTTATCATCTTAGCAGTCTATGTCAGTTATTTTGTTGGCATTTCCCTGATGATCGGGCCTGCAGAAATCATGAAAATGGGTGACTTAGCTTTTTCTGCTGCGGCTGAGCGTTTGTTTGGACCGGTGGGGCAGAAGCTCATGTTGGTTGCGGTGATTATCTCTGTTTTGGGTACGCTAAATGGGTTGGTCGTCGCAAACATTCGTGCACCTTACTTCTTGGCATTACGTCAGGAGCTACCCTATAGTCATAAAATTGGCGTCTTGCATGCCAGATACAACCTCTCGATTTTATCAGCACTGCTGAGCTTTGTCATGACGCTGATCTGGTTGGGGATTCATTATTTGTCAATCACGGTGCCAAGTATCAGCCGCTTTGGGATTGATATTTCATCGATTCCGATTGTCATCATGTACCTCTTTTATACAGGTTTGTATGTTGGCGTTATGATCCGCACAGCAAAAGGCTTGATCCAAAGTAAGCTCCTCGGCTATGTTTGCCCGATACTTGCGATCCTAGGAGCTTTCATGATCTTATACGGCGGCTTGACCGCTGCCAATGGCGTTATCTATTTAATCGTCTCAGGATTGATATTAGTTAGTGGATTAGCACTCTATCAATTTGTCGTTTGCAAGAAACCTAAAAATAGTGTATGATAGATTTATGCGATGAGTCGATTTGGAACGCAAGTTCCTTATTTACGCTGAGAGATTCGGGGCTTAGCCCGTCAAGGATTGATGGAATCTTGTCAAGAAATGTGAACTTTTTGGCACAGCTATTTTTAAAATGGTTGCTCTGGGGATCCCCTTTGTCTATGACAGAGGGGATTTTTTTAATCACAAAGGACTTTCATTTTGTTTCAAAACGTGATAGAATAGGACTATTAAAATTTTTTAGAAAATTCAAACGAGGATACCCACATGTCAAAAGAATACGTTGTTGCAGTTGTCGGCGCCACTGGTGCTGTAGGTAGTTGCATGATTGAAATGCTTGAATCATCAACGCTCCCAATCAAACAAGTGCGCTTGTTTGCGACCATTCGCTCAGCAGGCAAAGTCTTGACTTTCAAAGGCCAAGACATCACCGTTGAAGAAACAACAGAAAACTCATTTGAAGGGATTGACATTGCCCTCTTTTCAGCAGGCGGTGGGGTCTCAGCCAAGTTTGCCCCGTATGCCGTCAAAGCAGGTGCTGTCGTTGTTGATAATACCTCAAACTTCCGTATGAATCCAGACGTGCCACTTGTTGTGCCAGAAGTGAATGCCCATGCGCTAGACGCGCATAATGGGATCATCGCTTGTCCAAACTGCTCTACGATTCAAATGATGGTAGCACTCGAGCCGATTCGCCAACAGTTTGGTTTGGAACGCATCATCGTGTCAACTTATCAAGCAGTATCAGGAGCTGGTGCTAAAGCCATTGCTGAAACAGAACGTGAAATCAAAGAAGTGGTCAATGATCAGGTTGATCCTAAAGACGTTAAGGCAGACATCTTACCTGCAGGTGGCGATAAAAAACACTATCCAATTGCTTTTAACGCCTTACCACAAATTGATGTTTTCACTGACAATGACTACACTTATGAAGAAATGAAAATGACCAACGAAACCAAGAAAATCATGGAAGATGATAGCATTGCCGTTTCAGCAACCTGTGTCCGGATTCCAGTGATTTTGGCACACTCAGAGTCAGTTTACATCGAAACCAAAGAAGTGGCACCGATTGACCAAGTGAAAGCTGCGATTTCAGCCTTCCCAGGTGCAGTTTTGGAAGATGATCCAAGCCAACAAATTTACCCGCAAGCAGTTAATGCTGCTGGGCATCGTGAAACCTTTGTCGGTCGTATTCGTAAAGACTTGGATGCAGAAAAAGGGATTCACATGTGGGTCGTTTCAGACAACTTGCTCAAAGGAGCAGCCTGGAACTCAGTTCAAATCGCAGAAACTTTGCATGAACGGGGTTTAGTCCGCGCAACAGAAGACTTGAAATTCGAGATGAAATAATCGTCAGTCAGTCTTTTACAAAACACTTTACAAGCTTTAAAACAATATGTTACAATATAAACTATATTAGAGGTTGCAAATACGAAGAATGATAATCGAGTGGTGGACACGATGACATTATCAGGCGGCGTAGATGCCGAAAGTCACATTTCACCACAGAAATTTGACTTGGGGCGTTGGGTTAAATCCCGCGAACTGTCTCTTGTCTTTTGACGAGAGGTGAGCTAATCAAATGACAATTTGACTAACTTGACAGCCTTTAATTTTTAAATGAAGGCTGTTTTTATATCCTCTAAAATCTTGTTAACTGCCACAACCTTCTTAACTTATCCTTGAGATGCCTGCCTACCCGAAAGAAAAGAGTGCTTATGTCATTAGAACAACTGAGAAATGCCCAAATTATCACAGCCCTAGTCACACCATTTAAAACAAATGGCGACATTAACTTTGAAGCACTGCCTAAATTAATCGAGCATTTACTAGCCCACCACACACAAGGCTTAGTATTGGCTGGCACGACAGGCGAGTCCCCGACTTTGACCCATGATGAAGAGTTAGAGCTTTTCAGAGTGGTGCAAGAAATTGTGGCAGGGCGCGTTCCACTAATCGCTGGCATCGGAACTAATGACACACGTGACTCAGTGATCTTCACACAAGAAGTTGCTGCTTTTGGTGGATTTGCAGCCGGCCTTGCCGTTGTCCCTTACTACAACAAACCAAGTCAAGAAGGCCTTTTCCAACACTTTACAGCCATTGCTGATGCCTCAGACTTACCGATCGTGCTCTACAACGTGCCAGGTCGTACTGTCGCACAATTGACACCTGAAACAAGTCTACGTTTGGCGCAACATCCCAACATCATCGCCATCAAAGAGTGTACAGGCGTTGAAAACTTGACCTATCTGATCGAACAGGCGCCCGATGATTTTCTAGTCTATACGGGTGAAGATGGGCATGCATTTCACGCCAAAGCTCTAGGCGCACATGGTGTCATTTCAGTCGCAGCCCATACCAATGGTGATGACTTTTATGAAATGTTTGAACAGCTAGACAAGGGAAATATCAAAGCCGCAGCAAGTATACAACGTCAACTCTTACCTAAAATTGATGCCTTGTTTTCACTACCAAGCCCTGCGCCAGTCAAAGCTGTCCTTAATCATCAAGGATTTGAAGTTGGACCATTACGTTTGCCACTCGTGGCAGCAACGGCAGAAGAAGCCAAGACCATTATTCAAGTGATTGAAAATTAGAAATGAAGGTTAGCTGTTTAACTTTAAAGACAGTGTCATGAATTGAAAACGAACATTTGATATAAACCCAAATAAATGGTACACTTATAGTAAGTGTAACTGTACAAGATAAGTCGGAGCAGCACTGTTTCGACTTTTGATTTGCAAAAATATCAATTATTGGAGAAAAAATTAAGTATGAGTAATATAAAAATAGCCGCGCTAGGTGGCGTGCGCGAGTTTGGTAAAAATATGTATGTCATTGAAGTTGACGATGTCATTTTTGTTTTAGATGCAGGGTTAAAATACCCAGAAACTGAGATGTTAGGGGTGGATTTTGTCATTCCTGATTTAAGTTATTTGGTGGAAAATGCCGATCGTGTGGCGGGTGTTTTTGTGACACATGGTCACCCAGATTCGATTGGCGCTGTACCATACCTCGTGTCTGAAGTCCCTGTCCCTGTTTTTGGTAGTCAATTAACGATTGAACTCGCTAAAATTGGCGTGAAAAACTTTGATGGCAGCAAGAAATTTGATGATTTCCATGTGGTGGATGAATCTACTGAAATCGAATTTGGCACGGCTGTCATTTCATTCTTTGCAACGACCCATACCATTCCTGAAAGCTTGGGCATTGTAGTCGGTACACAAGATGGCAATATCGTCTACACAGGTGATTTCAAATTCGATCCTGCCGTTGGCGAAGGTTATAAAACAAATATCGGTCGTCTGGCTGAGATTGGTTCTCAAGGCGTTTTGGCATTGCTCAGTGAATCTGCCAATGCTTTGACTAATCTCCAACCCGCCAGTGAATCAGAAATCGCTGATAAAATTTTTGATACCATTGCTGACTGGGAAGGCCGTGTCATCATCGCCTCTGTTGCAGGTAACTTAGCACGGATTCAACAAGTGATTGACAGTGCCATTAAGGTTGGACGTCACATTGCTTTCACTGGTCATGACATGGATAGAATTGTCAAAACAGCTAGCGATTTAGGCAAATTGCGCATCGAAGATGAGCAAATGATTATCAATCCAAAAGACATCAACAAGTACGAAGATCGTGAACTCTTGATTTTGGAAACTGGTCGGATGGGTGAGCCACTTAAAACCTTAGGAGACATGGCGACAGGACGTCACCGTGCCGTTAAAATCAAGGATGGCGACTTGGTCTACACAGTGACTAGTCCAACGATTTCTTATGAAACGATGGTCGCTAAAACTGAAAATATCGTCTATCGCGCAGGTGGCATCATGAAGATGCTTTCAAGCGATTTGACGGTTTCAGGCCACGCTAATTCCCGTGATTTACAGTTCTTACTAGACATTCTTCAACCTAAAAACTTGATGCCCGTCCAAGGTGAGTACCGTGAATTACAAGCGCACGCAGAGCGTGCCATGGAAGTGGGGATTTTACCAGAAAATATCTTCCTAGCAAAACGTGGGGAAGTTATCACTTTTGATGCCAATGGAAATCTTGAACCTAATGGTGTAATTGCTGCTGAAAACGTCATGATTGACGGGTCTGGCGTTGGTGACATTGGTAATATTGTTTTAAGAGATCGTAAAATTTTGAGTGAAGATGGTATCTTCATCGCTGTAATTACCATTTCTAAACATGAGAAAAAAATCATCAGTAAGACAAAAGTCCACACACGTGGTTTTGTCTACGTGAAGAACTCACGTAATTTGATGAAAGAGGCAGCCGTTAAAGTAGACGAAAAAGTCAAAACATACTTGGCTGGCGATAACTTTGATTGGGCTGAAATCAAGTCTGAAATTCGCGATGCCCTTGGTAAATTCTTATACGATCAAACCAAACGTCGCCCAGTTGTTTTACCAGTTGTCATGGAAGTCCGTCAAAATGATTTCCGCCAAAAACGTCATGGCAAAAACAAGAAAAAAGTTGAAAAATAAGTAAAAGAGCAAGACGACGCGTGAGTCGATCTTGTTTTTGTTTTGTCGTGATAAAAACTATCTGAGAAAAACTATAGCCAAAGTTTAAAAAATTTGATATAATAATGACAATCAGCAACAGAAGAGACCACCAACCCTTTTGGGGGTAGTGCTCTAGCCAATAAACCTTTAAATCGTCCAGAGAGGCGGCAAGGCAAAATGACTGTTTTTTATCATTTCTCCCTGCCCATACTGGCAGGGATTTTTTGTTGAAAATAATAGGAGAGATTATGTCAAAAACAAAAGAAATCATTGATGAAGTCACGATGAAACGTGCGATTACACGGATCACATACGAAATTATCGAGCGTAATAAAGAGCTTGATAAATTGGTTATCGTTGGGATCAAAACGCGCGGTGTCTATATTGCCCAACGGATTCAAGAGCGTTTAAAACAGTTAGAAAATATTGACATCCCACTCGGTGAACTAGATACGAAACCATTCCGTGATGACAAGAAAACAGAAGAAAATACGACAGAAATCCCTGTTTCAATCACTGACCGTGAAATCATCTTAGTTGATGACGTCTTATATACAGGTCGGACAATCCGCGCGGCGATTGATGGTTTGGTTGAGCTAGGTCGTCCGTCTAAAGTGAGCTTAGCAGTCCTCGTTGACCGTGGTCACCGTGAGCTGCCAATTCGAGCGGATTATGTCGGTAAAAATATTCCAACTGCGCGTGATGAAGAAATCATTGTCCATGTTTCTGAAATTGACGATGCCGATAGCATTTTGATTAAGAAAGAGGACTAAATGACTGCCAATAAAAATGACGTGATTTACGATGTACACGATAAACCGCCAGTTGGCATGTGGGTAGGATTATCCTTCCAACATCTCTTCGCCATGTTTGGGGCAACAGTCCTAGTGCCAATCCTAGTCGGCATTGATCCAGCCATCGCCCTCTTTTCAAGTGGTCTTGGTACATTAGCTCACTTAAGTGTTACCAAGTATAAAATCCCAGCCTACATGGGCTCAAGTTTTGCCTACATCCTTGCCATGCAAAGTCTGATGAAATCAGATGGCATAGCAGCTGTTGCGCAAGGTGCAGTAGTCGGTGGCTTCGTCTACCTCCTAGTCGCCTTAATCGTCAAATTTGTCGGTAAAGGATGGATTGATAAGGTTCTCCCACCGATTGTTGTTGGTCCTATCGTCATGGTCATCGGTCTAAGTCTTGCAGGGACAGCCGTGAATGACGCCATGAATAAAAATGGTGAATACAATCTGACCTTCCTAATGATATCCCTCGTAACCCTCTTTGCGGTTCTAGCCTTTAACATGTTCGGCAAAGGCTTGACGAGCTTGATTCCGATTTTACTCGGGATCATCGTCGGTTACGTCTTTACTCTCATCGTCCAAAAAATCACCGGCACGACGATCATTTCATTTGATGAAATTAGCAAAAGCGCTTGGTTAGACGTCCCTAAGTTTGACATCATGTTTGTCGATTATCACTTTAAACTCTACCCATCAGCGATTTTGACCATGGCACCGATTGCCTTTGTGACCATGACCGAACATTTCGGCCATGTCATGGTACTAAACTCTTTAACCGGTAATGATTACTTTAAAGATCCAGGATTGGAACGCACCTTAACAGGGGATGGGATAGCGCAAATTATTGCCGGCTTCTTTGGTGCGCCGCCAGTGACTTCTTATGGTGAAAACATTGGCGTCATGGCGATTACGAAAATTCATTCAGTTTACGTCATTGCTGGCGCTGCAGTCTTCGCAGTTGTTCTCAGCTTCATCGGGAAAATCTCAGCCCTCATTCATTCCATTCCAACCCCCGTTATCGGTGGTGTCTCAATCGCTCTCTTTGGTGTGATAGCGTCTAGTGGTTTGAAAATTTTGGTAGACAACAAGGTTAACTTTGATGATAAACGCAATCTCTTGATTGCTAGTGTCATTCTCGTTTCAGGTATTGGTGGTTTGACCTTGAATGTTGCTGGTATCTCTATTTCAGGTGTTGCCTTCTCGACAATTCTCGGTATTCTCATGCACTTAATTTTACCTAAGACTATTGAAAAGTAACTGAACATTTGCTACAATAATAGAAACGAATAAAAATCCTTTAACACCAGTCCCGTGAGGCTGTGAAGGTTGTCCACGAAAACGTCCGTCTTTTTGAGCGCGGGCGAAGCTATGGCTGCCTTTAGGGTAGTCATTTTTTTGTGAAAGGAATCTCATCTTGACAATATCACCAGACGGTATCGTGTCCATCAAACACTTGACAAGTATGGCCTTACTCAGTAATGACGAGGTCTTGGGCTTAATCAAACGTGCCCAAGATTTCAAATATCAACGGATTAGACCAGTCTTCAATCGGCAATTCTTTGTTGCCAATCTTTTCTTTGAAAACTCAACACGCACTCACAAATCTTTTGAAGTGGCTGAGAAAAAACTTGGTTTAGACGTCATCGAATTTGATGCCTCAACGAGTTCAGTTAAAAAAGGCGAGACCTTGTATGATACCGTCTTGACCATGAGTGCAATTGGAGTGGACGTCTGTGTCATTCGACATACAGACGAACACTATTATCAAGAGTTGGTCGATAGTCGAACTATTCAGTCTGCCATTGTCAATGGTGGAGATGGTTCAGGTCAACACCCAAGTCAATCCTTGCTTGATTTAATGACAATTTATGAAGAGTTTGGGACATTTGATGGTCTGAAAATCATGATTGCTGGTGATATTACCCACAGTCGAGTTGCCAAGTCAAATATGCAAATGCTCAAACGTCTAGGCGCAGACATTTATTTCACAGGTCCAGAAAGTTGGTACTCAGATGAGTTTGACGTTTATGGTCAATATATGGCCTTGGACGATCTCATTGACAGTGTCGATGTGCTGATGCTGCTTCGGGTGCAGCATGAAAGACATGAATCCGGCGAAACATTTTCAAAAGAAGCCTATCATGACCAGTATGGTTTGACCCATGCGAGATATGCGCAGATGAAGGAGTCGGCGATCATCATGCACCCAGCGCCAGTCAATCGCGGTGTAGAAATCGCAAGCGATTTGGTTGAGGCACCAAGATCTCGGATCGTGGCGCAAATGACCAATGGGATGTTTATACGAATGGCGATTTTAGAAGCTATACTCAACGGCAAAGCTTAAAGGCAATAATGAGGACTTTGAGCGGAGTGAAAGCCTAGATCAAGTTCAAGCTTTCATGTAATGAAAGTGCAGAAAGAGGAAAGAATGAAACGACTTTTAATTTTAGAAGATGGCACGATTTTTGAGGGGACGGCCTTCGGTGCGGATATAGAAGTGACGGGTGAAGTTGTTTTTAGTACTGGGATGACCGGTTATCAGGAATCGATTACTGACCAATCGTACAACGGTCAAATTCTGACCTTTACCTATCCCTTGGTTGGCAACTACGGCATTAATCGTGACGATTATGAGTCGATTGTTCCAACCTGTAAGGGTGTTGTCGTTCGTGAAAATGCACGTTTGGCAAGCAACTGGCGCAATCAAATGTCACTGGATGAATTTTTGAAACGTAAAAATATTCCAGGAATTTCAGGCATTGATACGCGCGCTTTGACTCGGATTATCCGCCATCATGGTACAATGAAAGCTACACTTGTCAATCCCGGTGATGAAATCAAACATGTTCAAGATCAACTTCGGGCGACAGTTTTGCCAACTAACCAAGTCGAACAAGTCTCAACGAATACTGCCTATCCTAGTCCAGGCACTGGGCGTAATATCGTCGTTGTCGACTTCGGTCTTAAACATTCCATCTTACGCGAATTATCAAAGCGTGAATGTAATCTGACCATTGTACCCCATACCATTACAGCTAAAGAAATCATTGATATGAACCCAGACGGTGTTATGCTAACAAATGGTCCTGGGGATCCGACGGACGTGCCAGAGGCTTTAGAGATGATCCGTGGTATTCAAGAAAAATTTCCAATTTTCGGGATTTGTTTAGGGCACCAACTCTTTGCTATGGCTAATGGTGCAACGACTAGCAAAATGAAATTTGGACACCGTGGCTTTAACCATGCTGTTCGTGAAATTGCGACAGGTCGTGTTGATTTTACCTCACAAAATCATGGGTACGCGGTAGATGCTGACTCAATCGATAAAACTGATCTGATGGTGACACATATCGAAATTAATGATCAGTCAGTCGAAGGAGTTCGCCATAAATACTTGCCAGCTTTTTCAGTTCAATTTCACCCAGATGCTGCACCAGGACCACACGATGCAGACTATCTCTTTGATGAATTTATGGAAATGATTGATGCAACTAAGCTTGAGAAAGGTGACTTTTAATGCCAAAACGTAACGATATCAAAAAAATCATGGTCATCGGCTCTGGACCAATCATTATTGGTCAAGCAGCTGAGTTTGACTACGCTGGCACGCAAGCCTGTTTGGCACTAAAAGAAGAAGGCTACAGTGTTGTCTTGGTCAATTCAAATCCAGCTACTATTATGACAGATAAAGAAATTGCGGACAAGGTTTATATTGAGCCGATCACAGTTGAGTTTGTCACACGAATTCTTCGTAAAGAACGCCCAGACGCTTTGCTACCAACACTTGGTGGGCAAACTGGCTTGAATATGGCGATGGAATTATCTAAAACAGGTATTTTAGAAGAGTTAAATATCGAGCTCCTTGGTACAAAACTCTCAGCCATTGACCAAGCGGAAGACCGTGATTTGTTTAAACAACTCATGGAAGAGTTGGACCAACCGATTCCAGAATCTGAGATTGTCAATACGGTTGAGGAAGCTGTGACTTTCGCCAATACCATTGGTTATCCCATCATCGTTCGACCTGCCTTTACCCTTGGGGGTACTGGTGGTGGAATGTGTGATAATGAAGAAGAATTGCGTGAAACTGCTGAGAACGGTTTGAAACTCTCACCTGTGACGCAGTGTTTGATTGAGAAATCAATCGCTGGTTTCAAGGAAATTGAGTACGAAGTCATGCGTGATGCAGCTGACAATGCGATTGTCGTTTGTAACATGGAAAACTTTGATCCGGTTGGGATTCATACTGGGGATTCAATCGTCTTCGCACCGAGCCAAACCTTGAGTGATATTGAATACCAAATGTTGCGTGATGCGTCCTTGAAAATCATTCGTGCTCTTAAAATCGAGGGTGGCTGTAATGTACAGCTAGCACTTGATCCAGATAGCTTTAATTACTACGTCATCGAAGTGAATCCACGTGTCTCTCGGTCATCAGCGCTTGCCTCTAAAGCAACAGGATATCCGATTGCCAAATTAGCAGCGAAAATCGCTGTTGGCTTGACCTTGGATGAGATGATTAATCCAGTAACTGGGACGACTTATGCTATGTTTGAACCAGCGCTTGACTATGTGGTTTCTAAAATTCCACGTTTTCCATTTGACAAATTCGAATCTGGGGAACGTCGTCTCGGCACACAGATGAAAGCGACTGGTGAAGTCATGGCGATTGGCCGCAATATCGAGGAATCCTTCCTGAAAGCGGTTCGCTCACTTGAAGTCGGCGCTTACCACAATGAAATGCCTGAATTGGCAGATGTGACAGATGATGCCTTGGTTGAAAAAATCGTGAAGGCTCAGGATGATCGTCTTTTCTACCTATCAGAAGCGATTCGCCGTGGTTACACGATTGAAGAACTGCACAGTCTCACAAAAATTGACCTCTTTTTCTTGGATAAATTGCTTCATATCGTTGAAATCGAGCAAGAATTAGCTGTCAATGTATTTAGCCCAGAAGTTCTGAAAGATGCTAAGCGAAATGGTTTTTCAGACCGTAAAATTGCGGATCTTTGGCGGACAGATGCAGCGGAAGTTCGGAAACGTCGGCTAGATAGTGGTATTGTGCCAGTCTTTAAAATGGTCGATACTTGTGCGGCTGAGTTTGAGTCAACAACGCCTTATTTCTACAGCTCTTATGAGTTTGAAAATGAGTCAATCCGTTCTGAAAAAGAGTCTGTCCTAGTCCTTGGGTCAGGTCCGATTCGGATTGGTCAAGGTGTCGAGTTTGACTATGCGACGGTCCATTCAGTCAAAGCGATTCAAGCAGCAGGCTATGAAGCGATTATTATGAACTCAAATCCAGAGACTGTATCAACTGACTTTTCAGTTTCTGACAAACTTTACTTTGAGCCTCTGACATTCGAAGATGTGATGAATGTCATCGATCTTGAGCAACCTAAAGGAGTTATCGTTCAGTTTGGTGGGCAGACGGCTATCAATCTGGCAGAGCCTTTGTCTAAAGCTGGTGTTAAGATTTTAGGAACTCAGGTTGAAGCACTTGATCGGGCAGAAGATCGGAAACTTTTTGAAGCGGCGCTACAAGAGCTTGAGATTCCGCAACCGATTGGTGCGACAGCAACCAATGAAGAAGAAGCGGTGGCCAATGCTAATGCGATTGGTTATCCAGTTCTTGTTCGCCCATCTTATGTCTTGGGTGGACGTGCCATGGAAATCGTGGATAATGAGGCTGATTTGCGCAACTATATGCAAACTGCGGTTAAAGCGAGTCCAGATCATCCCGTTTTGGTCGATTCTTACTTGCTTGGTCGTGAGTGTGAAGTGGATGCGATTTGTGATGGTGAAAATGTCTTGATTCCAGGTATCATGGAACATATTGAGCGTGCGGGGGTTCACTCGGGTGATTCGATGGCCGTTTATCCGCCGCAAAATCTGTCAGCTGAACTGCAAGCGACGATTGCTGATTATACAAAACGCTTGGCGCTTGGCCTCAACTGTATCGGTATGATGAACGTTCAGTTTGTTATTTTTGACGACACGGTTTATGTCATCGAAGTGAATCCGCGTGCCTCTCGTACAGTGCCATTCTTATCTAAAGTAACTGGAATTCCAATGGCACAAGTTGCAACGCAGCTGATCTTAGGAAAAACCTTGACAGAGTTGGGCTATGAAGATGGTCTTTACCCTGAAGACGATAAGGTTCATGTCAAAGCGCCAGTCTTCAGCTTCACGAAATTACAAAAAGTGGATGCCTATCTTTCACCAGAAATGAAGTCAACAGGTGAAGTCATGGGTTCTGATACGACACTTGAAAAAGCTTTGTATAAAGCCTTTGAAGCGTCATATCTCCACCTGCCAACCTTTGGTAACATCCTCTTTACAGTTGCGGATGATGCCAAAGAAGAAGCGCTGGCCCTGGCGAAACGTTTCCACGACATCGGCTACGGCATATATGCCACATCTGGCACAGCTAAATTCTTTGAGGCGAATGGTGTCTATGCTGAAGTCATCGCTAAAATTGGAGAAAGCACAGAAAGTCAAGCCAATATTGTTGATAGCATCCGTTCAGGTCGCATTCAAGCGGTTGTCAATACCATGGGGAAAGACAGAAACGATCATAACACAGATGGCATGACCATTCGTCGCGAATCTATTGAGCACGGTGTACCTTTGTTTACATCACTAGATACGATCGCTGCCATGTTGAAGGTTTTGGAAAGTCGCTCATTTGTGACACAAGCAATTTAATCAGTTTATTAATAAACAAATGAGGAATACGCTAGTTAAGCTAGTGTGTTTTTTAATGTAAAAGTGTTTTGACTTATTTTTGGAAATCTGTCAAAACATTTTTACTTTTAAGTCAACATTTCACTAAATAGGCGTTAGAGTGCCATTTTTAGAGCGTTTATGCTATACTAATCATAGAGATTTTTAGAAATGAGATATAACAAATTATGAAAAACTGGCAAAAACTAACCCTCACATTTATGATTGCAATCATTGCAATTATATTAGATTTCGGCTTTAAGCAACCGACAATGACACGGGTACTCGTGACAATTGCTGGGGCAATTTTAGCTATATCAATGTTTATTGAGATGATTAAAACCTTACGCAGCGGTCGTTACGGTGTTGACTTACTCGCTATCATCGCGATTATTTCAACATTAGTCATTGGTCAATACTGGGCAAGCTTGATTATCATTGTCATGCTTGTTGGCGGCGAAAGCTTAGAAGACTACGCAGCGCATCGTGCAAGTCGTGAACTACATAAACTGCTAGAAAATTCACCAACTTTTGCCCACAAGAAAGTCGGCGATAGCTATGAAGATACACCGATTGATGCTATCGAAATCGACGACGTCTTCTTAGTCAAGGCAAGTGAAGTTGTCCCAATTGATGGTGTTGTTTTAGAAGGTGATAGCTGGTTTGATGAATCGTCTTTAACTGGTGAATCTGAGCCTGTGACAAAAGCTATTGGCGATGACGTTTTATCTGGTAGTATCAACGGTGAAACAGCCGTCTTGATTCAGGCTAGCAAGAAAGCATCTGATAGTCAGTATCAAAAAATCGTTCAGTTAGTCAAAGAAAGTGAAGCAACACCTGCACAGTTTGTCAGATTGGCAGACCGTTATGCAGTGCCTTTTACCATTGTTTCTTTGCTCATTGCCGGTGCCGCTTGGCTTATTTCTGGTGACATGACTCGTTTTGCTGAAGTCTTGGTTGTTGCAAGTCCATGTCCCTTGATTTTGGCAGCACCGATTGCCTTTGTTGGTGGTATGAGTCGTAGCTCCCGTAATGGTCTTCTGGTGAAAAATGGGACAACGATTGAAAAATTATCACTTGCTAAAACCGTTGCCTTTGACAAAACAGGAACTTTAACAACTGGTATTTTACAAGTAAAGTCTATCACACCTGAAAAAACAGAACATTCCGAGGATGACTTGCTTCAAATCGCAGCTGCTTTGGAAATTGGCAGTAACCATATTTTAGCAAAATCATTGGTTAAACTCGCAACTGAAAAAGACTTGGCGCTTTTAGCCGTAGCAGACTTACGGGAATCGACTGGTCTTGGTTTGAGCGGCGTCATTGATAATAAAACCTATCGAATTGGTCGGGCCAACTTTGCCAATGCGGAAGATGAAAAAGTGAATGGGACAGCGGTTTTCATCAGTGAAGATGATGTCTTTATCGGAAAAATCTTGTTTGAAGATAAAATTCGACCAGAATCTCAACACGTGATTGAACGCTTGAAAGCTCAAGATGTACAACATATTTTGATGCTGACAGGTGATAATCAAAAAACTGCTGAACTTGTTGCGGGCGAACTAGGTATTACAGAAATGCATGCAGGCTTGATGCCAAGTGAAAAAATTGGCATCTTAAAAGAATTGCCAGAAACGCATCGTCCCATGGTCATGGTCGGAGATGGTGTCAATGATGCGCCAGCTCTTGCCTTATCAGACGTTGGTATTGCCCTTGGTGCCAGTGGTTCAACAGTTGCCAGTGAAAGTGCTGACGTTGTCGTGTTAAGAAATGATTTAAACCTCGTACCTGAAAGTATCAAAATTTCTCGTGAGACGATGAAAGTCGCCAAAGAGGCTGTTTTGATTGGTATCTTCATCTGTATCGCACTTATGCTGATTGCCTCAACAGGTATCTTGCCAGCTATAATCGGTGCTTTGCTCCAAGAAGTCATTGATACCGTCTCTATCCTCTATGCATTGAAAGCACTGAAAGATAGAAAATAATCATTTGAAAATGTATTGGTTTTTAGCCGTAAATTTGTTATAATAGACAAGAGTCCTTTAAGTCACGCCGAGAGCGTGACAAGGTTGCAGCGTCAGATGAAAGCAAACCGCAGGATTTTTCCTGCGGTTTTTTATGTTGATGTGCGTTATCTTTGGCAGTCACTCTACATCTTATATCCTAGTCAAGCGTCTTTGGATATGAGGTCAAGTTTCAAGCTTTCACACAGTGAAAGCGCAGAAAGGTTGCGATGATTTTACAAGAAGAAATGACAATTTTGTCAAATGTTAAGATTGCGCCTCGCGTATTTCGTATGGTGCTACAAGGTGAGATGGTCCTAGATATGAAAGTCCCTGATCAGTTTCTCCACATTCGCGTGCCAAGTCCCGACAAGGTCTTGCGTCGCCCGATCTCGATTTCGGAGTATGATCGCGAAGCCAAAACTTGCGTCATCATCTACCGCGTCGAGGGTCCTGGTCTTGCAGATGTCTCACAAATGACACCAGGTCAAAAACTTGATGTCATGGGCCCACTTGGCAATGGTTTTGACCTCAGTATGCCCTTTCCAAAACAAAAAGCTCTCATCATTGGCGGTGGCATTGGTACCCCACCACTCGTCCAACTGGCGCGAGATATAGAAGCCATGGGTGTAGCCGTCACAGTCTTGTTAGGCTTCGCCCAGAAATCAGCAGTCATTTTAGAATCAGAATTTGCTGCCGTGGCATACGAACTTAAAATCGTGACAGATGATGGGTCTTATGGACGTGATGGTAATGTCGGTGTCTTAATGGATGAAATTGATGTCATGGCTTATGATGCTGTCTATGCTTGTGGTGCCGCAGGAATGCTTAGAGCGGTCGCCAGTCGCACAGAAAATCATCCCAATGCTTTCATCTCCATGGAAGCTAGAATGGCTTGTGGGATGGGTGCCTGTTACGCCTGCGTCGTCCATGTTGCAGGAGATGAAACAGGTCAGCAAGCCTTGAAAGTTTGTGATCAAGGTCCAATCTTTAGAGCGAGTGAGGTAGTTATCTGATGACCCAAAATAGATTAGCGATTCAATTACCAGGTCTTGACTTGAAAAATCCAATTATCCCAGCTTCAGGCTGCTTTGGATTTGGTCAAGAGTATGCCAAATATTATGATATCAATCGTTTAGGCTCAATCATGATTAAGGCCACAACAGCAGAAGCACGGTTTGGAAACCCGACGCCGCGTGTCGCAGAAACACCATCTGGTATGCTCAATGCCATTGGCCTCCAAAATCCAGGTGTGGATGCTGTGATTGCGGACAAACTGACATGGTTGGCACGAGAATGTCCTGACTTGCCCATTATTGCCAATGTTGCTGGTTTTTCTAATGCAGAATATGCCTTAGTCACGCAGAAGATTTCTAAGGCTAAAAATGTGACAGCAATTGAGCTCAATATCTCTTGCCCTAATGTCGATCACGGCAATAATGGTTTGCTCATCGGTCAAGTTCCTGAACTGGCCTATGATGCTGTCAAAGCTGCTGTTTCAGTGTCTGATGTGCCTGTCTATGTCAAGTTGACACCGAGTGTCGCAGATATTACAACCATTGCTAAAGCCGTCGAAGATGCAGGCGCAACTGGGTTTACGATGATTAATACCTTGGTCGGTACAAGGTTTAGTTTGCAGACCAGACAACCGATTATCGCTAATGGCACTGGCGGCATGTCAGGACCTGCTATTTTCCCAGTGGCACTTAAACTCATCCGTCAAGTGGCGCAAGCCTCAAGTCTACCGATTATCGGTATGGGGGGGGTGGATTCTGCTGAGGATGCCTTGGAGATGATGATCGCTGGGGCTTCAGCCATTGGAATTGGGACAGCTAACTTTACTGATCCTTTTATCTGTCCGAAAATCATCGAGACTTTGCCAGAAGTGATGGATAAGTACGGTATCACAGATTTAAAAACTTTTATAAGAGAATGTCAGGAGGCGATTCGTGGGTAAATTTACAGAAAACAGATCGGTTATTGCATTAGATTTTTCAGGGATGAGCGAAGTCAAAACATTTTTGACACAGTTTGAGACAGATGAACAGTTGTACGTTAAGGTCGGCATGGAATTGTTTTATGCCGCTGGGCCTGACGTTATCAAATATATCAAGTCTTTAGGACACGATGTCTTCTTGGATTTGAAGTTGCATGACATTCCGAATACAGTTAAGTCAGCGATGAAAGTTATTCGTCACCTTGGTGTTGATTTGACCAATGTTCATGCTGCAGGTGGTGTGGAAATGATGTCAGAAGCCCTGGACGGCTTAGCAGGATCGACAAAACTCATCGCTGTCACACAGCTGACCTCAACGAGTGAACAGCAGATGCGAGACTTTCAAAATATTCAAACTAGCTTGACTGAGTCAGTCGTACATTATGCGCAAAAAACGCAGGAAGCGGGTCTTGCGGGCGTCGTCTGTTCAGCACAGGAAGTTGAACTCATCAAGTCAGCGACGTCATCGGACTTTATTTGCTTGACACCAGGGATTCGTCCTGCGGGTGCTGCGGTGGGTGATCAAAAGCGCGTGATGACACCAAGTCGTGCACGAGAAATCGGCAGTGATTTTATCGTTGTGGGACGTCCGATTACGCAGGCAGAAAATCCAGTAGCAGCTTACCATATGATCCAAAAAGAATGGCAAGCTAAGCAGAACTGAGATAAGTTTTAAGACTGCTGAACTATCCCTTGTAAATGATCTTCTTTTTTGGTAAGATTGAAAGTATAACGAAAAGAAATAGCGAGACTCTGAATAATGGCAACTTATAATTTTACTCCTAAAGATATTTACGATGCAGACTTTGATGTGAAAATGCGTGGTTATGACAAAGACCAAGTCAATGATTTGCTTGATGATGTCATTGTCGATTATGAAAAATTTCAAGAAGAAATTTTAGCTTTACAAGAAGAAAATGAATTCTTGAAGAAAAAAATCCGTAATATTGAGTCGAAACCACAGGTTGCGGTTTCTGAAAATACACAACGTTTTAACCCGATTACTGCATCAACTGATACAGGTGATGCAGCGAGCGGACCACGTGTGACGATGAAATCAGCCAATAATTTTGATATTCTCAAACGTTTAAACCGTTTGGAACGTGCTGTTTTTGGTCCTCAAGCCCAAACAACAACGACATCAAATGGTATTTCTGGAGAATAATCCTGTCAATTGACAGTGGTTATTCGGATATTATAACGATTTTAAACAACCAGTTTTTGGATAATTGCGCGATTTCTTGGGTTAAACCTTGTGAATCGTGAGGAAAGTCCATGCTCGCGCGGGCTGCGACGCCCGCAGTGTTTGTGCTAGGCGAAACAATAAGCCTAGGTAGGTGTGTCAGACCTAACGGCTGAATTTTAGCTAAGTTTTCTTACGAAGATATGCGACAAATTCTGTAAAAGTGCCATAGAGACGAGTTGCTTTGGAAACAAGGCAAGTGGAACGTGGTAAACCCCTCAAGCGAGCAACCCAAACTTATGGTAGGGGCACTTGTCACGCGGAATTTGAACGCACGACGAGGCTATTTTTAGGCATGCTTAAAAATAGCAGACAGATGATTATCGAAGGTTGGCTGAACGGTCAACTGGAACAAAACATGGCTTATAGAAAACTGGATGACAGGGGCTGGGGCGTAAAGCTCCAGCCTTTTTGAGATATATTACTCACGGAAAAGATAAGATGAAAAATAATTTTAATTTAGTAGCAACTGCAGCAGCAGGACTTGAAAGCTTAACGGCACGCGAATTACGTGATCTGGGCATTGAAACGAAAATGGACGATCGTTCACGTGTTCTATTTTCAGGAGATAAAGAAACGATTGCCAAAGCTAACCTTTGGTTACGAACGGCTGACCGCGTTAAGATCATTATTGGTGAGTTTCCAGCTAAGACTTTCGATGAGTTATTCGAAGGTGTCTACGCGCTGGATTGGGCTGATATTTTACCATTTGGCGCTCAATTTCCAATCGCTAAAGCTAAGGCCATCAAGTCTGACTTGCACAATGAGCCAAGTATTCAAGCCATTACGAAAAAAGCAATTGCTAAAAAAATGCAAGTCCATTACCATCGCCCTGAAAATGTCCCGATTCCTGAGACGGGAGCCTTGTTCTCAATTGAAGTCGCGCTCCATAAAAATGTCGCAACGATCATGTTGGATACAACAGGCGAGTCACTCTTTAAACGTGGCTATCGTGTGGATAAAGGTGGGGCGCCAATCAAGGAAAATATGGCAGCAGCCATTATCATGTTGACAAACTGGCGCGCCAATATGTCACGTCCCTTTGTTGATCCGACTTGTGGCTCTGGTACATTTTGTATTGAAGCGGCTTCGATTGGTATGAATATTGCCCCTGGTTTTAACCGTGACTTTGCCTTCGAGGCTTGGCCATGGTTTGAAGAGGAAATCTTCAAAAAGGTTCGAGATGATGCCGAAGGTTTGGCAAATTACGATGCCAAACTGGATATCTCTGGCTTCGATATAGATGGTCGCATGATCCAAATCGCTCAAGAAAATGCCCTCGAAATCGGACTTGATGACATCATTCAATTCAAGCAAATGCGTCTGCAAGACTTTCGTTCGGAGAAATTAGATGGTGTCTTGATTTCTAACCCACCTTACGGGGAACGTTTAGGAGATGAGACAGCAGCCTACCAACTTTATGAAGAGATGGGTGAGACCTTCAAGCCTCTCGAGACTTGGAGTAAATATATCATCACAAGTGACTTAGAATTTGAGAAACATTACGGTGCTAAGGCGACCAAAAAACGTAAGTTATACAATGGTCGACTTCGTACAGATTTGTACCAATATTTTGGTAAGAGAATAAAATAATATGGCTAAAAAAAAGAAAAAGACTGCTTACAAAGAAAAAACATTGGCGATGAAAGATGCTGAAAATCTGACTGTTGAACAGGTTTCGGCTAAATCAGATGAGCTTGAGACTGAAAATTTGACTAAGGAAAGTTCACTCGATAAGTATATTCGGCAACACAGATCTGATATTGAATCTGCAAAAAAAGAGCGCCAACTGAAAGCAGCGGCTGCATCTGAAAGCTTAGACAAGTTGGTTAAAACTGCTCGTGAAGCAGCAACTGCTGATTCAGATGATTCAGAAAAAGAAATTTCATCTGAAAAAGAAGACGTGGTGGAAAACAAAACGACATTGTCTGATACAGCAGTAGAAGAAGTTTCAGTACAAAGTGAAACAGTGTCAGAGATAGCACCAGTATCTGAACCAGAAATACCAGAAGTGACTGAGCCTGTTGAAGAAGCTATCGAACCTGATTTCCCAGAAATCCAAGGTTCTTTTGACACGGTTGTTCTAGCAGCTGATGATGACGATGAACAATCGCCAGGTTCGCCTGCCTTGTCTGAAAAGTCAGATGAACCCGTTAGTCAAGTTGATCCTGATCCTGTTGTGACGCCATTCGCATCGAAAGTATCAGAACCGACAACCAAGGTTAAAACTCCTGTCAAAGTCCCTGAAATGATTGTGCCGCAGCCAGCTTCAGCCAAACAAGAGTGGTCAATCGGCGCTTCTGAACAAGAGACGAAATCTCATAAAAAACCACTAATCATCGGTGTTTGTGCGCTTCTTCTATTAGCAGTTGGGGGGACAGTATGGTATCAAGTTGATCAGTCCAACCAGAAGCAAGCTGCCCAAACTGCAAAATCTGAGGCTAAAAAGTCTGAGGAAGCCAAAAAAACAGCTGCTTTTAACAAAGTTTATGCGACATTTTTTGTGGACGAAAAGCAAACAAAATTAAAAAATGATCAGTTTGATAACTTCGACAAGTTGACAAGTGAGTTAGATAAGTTGAAAGACCAGTCTGACTACAAGACTTTGAAAGCTAAGGTAGACGAGCTTAAGTCGGAAATCTCGGCCATCAAAGCAATGAATGGGAATTTCGATAAAGCTATTATTAAAGATGGCGTTTTGGATAAAACGGCGCAAGTTCGAAATGACGCTAAGTTGAGCTATACGGCAACTGAAAACACTGCTTTAAATACCTTATTAAAAGATGCTGTGACCCACGGTCAGGCACAACAAAAAGCTAATGCATCGACAGCCGCAGCTAATGCATCAACTTCAGCCGCAAACGCTCAACCAGCCGCCCCGTCAGCACCAGCAAATACAACGACGACACCGCAACAAGGTGGCGCAACCACTGCAACAGCCGGCTCAGCGACAGGACCTATATCCTCAGGCTACGGCTTATCAACTGCTCAGTATCAAGCCCAATATCCAAATGTTACGATTGTCACCTCTAATTCACGAGTACCTGTCGATCCTAATGCAGACCTGAGTGATCCGGCCTATGCTTGGGCGCCTGGTATCAGAGAATTAGTTCTACAAAAGTGTCGTGAACGTGGCTACATTTCTGGTGATAATTACATTTTGTTGCCTGCAAGTATCCAAAAAGGTAATGGTTATTATAACCTTTATAAATCTGATGGCACCTACCTCGTATCAATTAACTGTAAAACAGGTTATTTTGTTGGTAATGCTACGGGTCATGCGGATGATTTGGATTACTAGACTGTTCTCACAAGAACGTAAGCACCTTATATCGCTATTTATGAAACATTCACTGATTTTTAGTCAGAAATGAGACTGAAAACAGGATGAAAACCGAACATTTACTATAGAAACTGCCTAATTTAGGCAGTTTTTTTGATGATTTACTAAAAATTTACGATATCATGGATTTATAATAAATTTTGACACTAGATGTTGAAGATATGAATGAGGAGAAAAAATGACTGACAAACGGACACTGCTCTATGAAGGTAAAGCGAAGAATCTCTATCAGACTGATGATGAAGCAGTGGTGCTCGCAGCTTATAAAGATCAGGCGACAGCACTCAACGGCAAGAAAAAAGACCAGATTGCTGGTAAAGGTGAGCTCAACAATCAGATCACAAGCTTGATTTTCCGTGAACTCAATCGTCGTGGTGTCTACACACATTTCATCGAACAAGTGTCTACAACAGAACAATTAAACACAAAAGTGGACATTATTCCTTTGGAAGTGGTCGTTCGAAACTATACAGCAGGGTCATTTTCTAAACGTTTTGATATCGAGGAAGGTATCAAAATGCCAGCGCCAATCGTTGAATTTTACTACAAGAATGACGATTTAGATGACCCATTTATCAATGATGCCCATGTCAAATTCTTAGACATCGCAACAGACGAAGAGATTGCTTTTCTGAAACAAGCAGCGCTTAAAACTGATGCTATTTTGACAGAAATTTTTGCTAGAATCGGTCTCAAGTTAATTGATTTCAAACTCGAATATGGTCGTTTGCCTGATGGTACGATCATTTTAGCAGATGAAATTTCACCAGATACATCTCGCCTTTGGGATGCAGACAATAACCATGTTGATAAAGATGTCTACCGACGTGATTTAGGGGATTTAATCCCAGTTTATCAAAAAGTCCTCGCCGGTTTACAAGCAGAATTTGAAGGAAAATAATCTCGTGAAAAAACGTATTTTTGTCGCTAAAAAACCTGAATTTAAAGTTAAAAACCATGCTCTCTTGACAGAGTTGCAACACAATCTACAACTCGAAACTTTGACATCTGTTAATATCGTTCAAGTCTATGATGTGTTTCATGTGACGAATGAGATTTTGACGGCCGCAGAACAGTCAATTTTTTCTGAAAAAGTAACGGATAATCTTTTGTCCGATGAAACAGTCAAATCAGCCCTTGCTGACTCGAAATTCTTCGCCATTGAGGCGCTACCGGGTCAATTTGATCAACGTGCTACCTCAGCAGAAGAAGCCTTATTCTTATTAGGAGCTAGTCATGATGCCATAGTTAAAACTGCCCAACTCTATCTTCTCAATTCAGATTTATCAGATGCAGAATTTGAAAAAATCAAAACATATCAACTCAATGCAGTTGACTCACGTTTTAAAGAGATTCAAACAGCGATTTCTGATGAGGAAATTTCAGACGCGAGTGACAACATTCCAGTTCTCGAAGGATTTATCACAAAATCGGAAGCTGAAATTGCTGAGCTTCACACAGCCTACTCACTCGCAATGGAAGTGGCTGATTTAGTGTGGATTCAGGATTATTTCAAGAAAGTTGACCGAAACCCAACCGAAACCGAATTGAAAGTCTTAGATACGTACTGGAGTGACCATACACGTCATACAACTTTTGAGACTGAACTGAAAACAATTGATTTCTCTCAGTCGAAATTTAAGACTCAACTTCAAACAACATTTGAAAAATACCTAGCCATGCGTGAAGATATCAAACGTAGCGAAAAGCCTACGACATTGATGGAATTAGCGACGATTTTCGGGCGTTACGAGCGTGCTAATTGTCGTTTGGATGACATGGAAGTCTCTGATGAAATCAACGCTTGTTCGGTTGAGATTGAAGTGGATGTTAATGGTGTTAAAGAACCGTGGCTTCTCATGTTCAAGAATGAAACCCATAATCACCCAACAGAGATCGAGCCTTTCGGTGGCGCATCGACTTGTATTGGTGGTGCCATTCGTGACCCGCTTTCTGGTCGTGCTTATGTCTATCAAGCGATGAGAATTACGGGTGCGGGAGATATCACGGCGCCGATTTCAGAAACGCGAGCAGGTAAATTACCACAGCAAGTGATTTCTAAAGGCGCTGCCCATGGTTACAGTTCATACGGCAACCAGATTGGGCTTGCGACGACTTATGTCAAGGAATATTTCCACCCTGGCTTTATCGCTAAACGCTTGGAAACAGGTGCTGTCGTTGGTGCCGCTCCAAAAGAAAACGTTCTGCGTTTGAAACCTCAAGCCGGTGATGCCATTATTTTATTTGGTGGTAAAACAGGTCGTGATGGTGTTGGTGGGGCAACAGGCTCATCAAAAGTACAGACTAAGGAAACAGTTGAAACAGCAGGCGCTGAGGTTCAAAAAGGCAATGCGATTGAAGAGCGTAAAATTCAACGTTTGTTTAGAAATCCAGAAGTGACACAGCTCGTTAAAAAGTCCAATGACTTTGGTGCGGGCGGTGTCTGTGTTGCCATTGGTGAATTAGCGGATGGTTTGCGCATTGATTTAGATAAAATTCCTTTGAAATATCAAGGCTTATCAGGGACAGAAATTGCAATTTCTGAATCACAAGAACGGATGTCCGTTGTCGTTGAAGCAGGAGATGTTGATAAATTTATCGCTGAATGTGCCAAGGAAAATATCTTAGCGGTTCAAGTCGCAGAAGTCACTGAAAAATCCAACTTGACCATGGTCTGGAAAGGTCAAACGATCGTTGACATTGAACGGTCATTCCTTGATACAAACGGTGTCCGTGTGGTTGTTGATGCGACAGTCGTCGATTCTGATTTACCTGTACCATTTGACAAAACGTCAACTCTGGATTCTCTAGAGGCTGATTTGAATGGTCTTTTATCAGAGTTAAACTTTGCCTCACAAAAAGGGCTACAAACGATTTTTGATAGCTCAATCGGTCGCTCAACTGTCAATCAACCTATTGGTGGGCGTTATCAGATCACACCAACTGAAAGTTCTGTTCAAAAATTACCAGTCTTGCACGGTGTGACCAATACGGTTTCCCTCCTTGCACATGGCTATAATCCAGAAATTGCTGCCTGGTCACCATATCATGGTGCAGCATATGCCGTGATTGAAGCAACGGCGCGTCTTGTTGCAACGGGATCAAACTGGTCTAAAGCACGTTTTTCATACCAAGAATATTTCGAGCGTATGGATAAACAAGCGGAACGCTTTGGTAAACCACTTGCGGCTCTACTTGGCTCCATAGAAGCCCAAGAACAACTCGGTCTACCATCAATCGGTGGGAAAGATTCGATGAGCGGTACCTTTGAAGATATTACAGTGCCACCGACACTCATTGCCTTTGGTGTGACAACTTCTGAAACAGACCGCATCTTGTCACCAGAGTTTAAGTCACCTAATGAAAATATCTACTATATCCCAGGTGTAACGCTCACAGATAAAATCGACTGGGACATTATCAAATCGAATTTTGACTTGCTAACGGACTTACAGGCCCATCATCGTATCACAGCAGCCATTTCAACCAAAGCGGGTGGTTTTGGTGAAGCGATTGCTCTCATGGCCTTCGGAAATCACATCGGCGCTGATGTTGCTTTGTCAGACATCTCTGACCTACTCAAAGCGCAGTTTGCTGGGTTCATCTTTACCTCACCAGAAGATCTTTCAGGTGTTACAAAAATCGGTCGTACGACGACAGACTTTAATCTTGTGGTGAATGGTGTCAGCCTTTCAGGCGAGACGTTGCTTTCAAGCTATGAAAGCCCACTAGAATCAGTCTATCCGACCTTGTTTGAACAAGATGATAGACTAGTAGAAGTTGAGACAAAAGTATCTCATGCTACAATCCAAGCATCAGCTAAAATCAAGACACCGCTTGTTTATATTCCAGTTTTCCCAGGTACTAACTGTGAGTATGATACGGCTAAAGCTTTCGAAGCCGCAGGAGCTAAGGCTAAAATAGTCCCATTCCGTACTTTAGATATTGCGGATTCGATCAAAGAAATGGTTGCCAATATCGCACAAGCCAACATCCTCATGTTTGCGGGTGGTTTCTCAGCAGCGGATGAACCAGATGGTTCTGCCAAATTCATCGTAAATATTCTCTTAAACGAGCAAGTTAAGTCAGCCATTGATGGATTTATCGCGCGTGGTGGCTTGATTCTCGGTATCTGTAATGGTTTCCAAGCCTTGGTTAAATCTGGCTTATTGCCATATGGTCAATTTGACAGCTTGACTGAAGAGTCACCAACCTTATTCTATAATGATGCTAATCAACACGTGGCTAAAATGGTCGAAACGAGAATTGCCAATACCAATTCGCCATGGTTGACAGGTGTTCAAGTCGGTGACATTCATACCATCCCAGTTTCTCACGGTGAAGGGAAATTTGTGGTCTCTGAAACTGAACTCGCTGACTTGATTGCAAATGGCCAAATCATCACTCAATACGTTGATTTCCAAGGCAAGCCAAGCATGGATTCTTTCTATAATCCAAATGGTTCAGTTGCAGCCATTGAAGGGATTATCAGTAAAAACGGACAGATTCTCGGTAAAATGGGTCACTCTGAACGTTACGAATCAGGCCTCTTCAAAAATATCCCTGGTCATAAAGATCAGCAACTCTTTGAGAGTGCTGTTGCTTATTTCAGAGGTGAATAATAGTAGACGATAAAGAGTTTGAAATAAAAGTTTTGTAAAAATAGGCTATGACTGATTTTTGATGTTAAATCAAAGATTGTTCATAGCCTATTTTTGAGTTGGTTTTAGATGAACTAGACAGCATCATAATTGATCGTAGCAAAGAATGCAAAATTGGTCAAAAAATTCTGATTCTTTATCAAATCAGTATTCTTTTGGTAAAACAATACGTAAATGGTCAAAAAACATGTCAGGCAGATGCCTGACATGTTTTTTGATATAAATGTTCAGCTTTATTTCAAAGCTTGTGCCACTTCATCAAGCATGAGTTGTGTTGATTGGAGTCCACCACCACTTAAGTACCAAATAGAAGCGTTGAGTTCAACAACTTTACCATTTTTGCTGGCAGTTGTTTGTTTAACTAATTCGTTATCTTTTAGACTAGCTTCTTTTGAGTCACCACCGACAGCTTTCGTGCGATCAATGAAGAAAATGACATCTGGATTTTTTTCAAGGACATACTCATAAGAAACGCTTTGACCATGTGTAGAGGCTTTAATTGTTTCATCGACGCTCTTGAAACCAAAAGTATCATTGATAATGGCATAACGTGAGCCTTCACTAAAAGCGGCAACTTGGCCTTCATTTGTCATGAGGGTTAAAGTTTTCAAACCAGAACCTTCAGCTTTCTTTTTAACAGCATCGATATTTGTTTTCAAAGTTTCGATTTGTTTTTTAGCTTCAGCTTCTTTACCATAAATACTTGCAAGTGTTAAAATATGTGATTGTGTAGATTCCCAAACCTTCTTGTTATCCATTGACAAATCTAGGACAGGTGCGATTTTTTCTAGATCAGCTTTGAAGCCTTGTTGACGCGCTGAAATCACGATCAATTGTGGTTTGAGAGCATTGATTTTTTCTAAATCTGGTTCTTTCAAACCACCGATACTGTCAACATTTTTAAATTCTTTCAGGTAGTCAGGTAGATTTTTCTTAGCAACACCAACGACAGATTTTCCTTCGCCAAGCGCTTGAATTGTGTCAAGTGAGCCATTGTCAAAAACAGCGACCTTGCTAGGGTTTTTAGGAACTTTAACTTTGCTACCGTCAGCGCCAACAACTTCAATCGTATCTGTTTTGGCTTTTTGAGACGAATCAGCTTCTTTTTTACTGCCACAAGCTGCAAGAAGCGTAGCAACGAGCAAAACACCAGTGAAAGCCGTGATTAGTTTCTTAAGTTTCATATTATGTTATTTCCTTATCTTCGTTATTATAGTTAAGATGCTCTAAAAATAGAGACAGAATTTTTTACCATCAATTTCTTCGATGCGAATCGTCATATCATACAAGTCATTCAAGACAGGCTCATTGATAATATTAGTCGTCTTATCATGGGCAAAAATGGTACCAGACTTCATGGCAACGATGTCATCAGCGAAACTCGCAGCAAAATTAATATCATGTAACACGATAACAACAGTCTTGCCATAATCGCGTACCAAATTTTGCAAGAGCTGCATCATCTGTAGCGCATAATTCATGTCCAGATTATTTAAGGGTTCATCCAGTAAAATATAGTCAGTATCCTGAGCTAAAATCATAGCAATGTAAGCGCGTTGGAGCTGACCGCCAGATAAATTTTGGATATTATCATCGGCTAAGTCTTGCATGCCAAGTTGCTCAATTGCAGTTTGGATTTTAGTCTGGTCATTAGCAGTGAGTTGCCCTTTAGAATAGGGAAAGCGACCAAAAGCAACGAGTTCACGAACGGAAATTTGCATATTGAGATGATTCATCTGCTTTAAAATGGCTAATTTCTGTGCGAGTTCACGTGATTTGAATGCTTTGAGTTCCTGACCATCCAGATAGATATGGCCAGCTTCAATGCCAATGAGTCGGCTCATGCTAGCGAGAAGTGTTGATTTGCCAGCGCCGTTTGGTCCGATAAAAGCAGTTAATTTGCCTTTTTTAATGGTCAAATCAATCTCTTTTAGAATGGGCTTTTTACCAAACGATTTCGATAAGCTTTCTATTTTCATCTTTTGTTACCATTTCTTTCGTATAAGATTTGCCCGATAAAGTAGCATCCCCCTGTAAATTCGATGATGACGTTGAGGGTCGTGTTAAAGCTAAAGATATGCTCGACCATAAACTCACCCAAAATCAGCAGGAGAATAGCGATTAAACTACCAGCAAGGAATAGCTCTCGATGCCGATAGGTCTTCATGAGCTGGTAGGCAATATTGGCCACGATGAAGCCGAGGAAACTTGTCGGTCCAACAAGGGCTGTTGAGATACCGACAAGCGCAGTAATGGCAAATAAGCTCATCAACTGAAGTCCTCTTAAATCAATGCCTAGATTAACGGCATGGTCGTTACCTAGATGCAGGACATCCAGTTGGGGTGCGAGCCACCATAAAAAGAGACAGAGTAAGCCGATTAAGATGGTTGCAAGCCCTAAATGATCCGGTTTGACATTACTAAAGCTAGCAAATAGCTTACCTTGTAGATGATCATATTCATTTGGATCAAGGATGACTTGCATGAAACTGCTGACATTGTTAAAAAATGTTCCTAGAATCATGCCAATCATTAAAAATAGAAAAAGGTTTTGCTTAAATTTTTTGAGGAGGGTGAAAGCGAGATAGGTACTGAGTGAGATCATCAAGAGGATGGTCAGTAAAAAGTCCCAGATATTAGTCGCTTTTGAAAGACTTTGACTGCCAAAGACAAAGATAGACAAGGTTTGAATCAAGACGTAGAATGAATCAATACCGAGAATATTGGGTGTTAGCAGTTTATTTTGGGTCAGAGTCTGGAAGCTAATCGTTGAAAAACTGCAAGCAATCCCGACTAAAATAAAAGCTAGCATTTTTTTGCCCCGCAAAGTGATAGCAAAGTCAAGGTTCCCGTAGGTTTGATAGGTCATAAAGAGGGCGCAAGCGGCTAATACCGCAAGACCTAGCGTGAGATGGGTTAGTTTTCGAGTCATTTAAGCATACCTGCGACTTTCTTTGAGTAACAGGGCGATAAAACAAACGCTGCCTAGGACACCGACAACTAAACTGACTGAAATCTCGTAAGGGGCAATGACAATCCGACCAATCATATCGCAAATTAAGAGGAAGCTTGCCCCGAAATAGGCGGTGAGTGGTAGATTATTTTTCATTTGATCACCAAATTTAAGGCTCACCAGATTAGGAACGATAATCCCTAAAAAGGGAATGTTGCCAACGCTGACGAGAACAATGCTTGAGGAAAGGGCAATAATCCCAATGCCAAAGAGACGCATTTTTTGGTAGGAGATGCCGAGGTTGGTTGCCATCTCTTGACCAGCTGCCATGATGGTAAACTGGTAGGCAAAGAGATAAATGACGATAAATAAAGGAATTGATAAGTAAAGCAATTCATAGTTACCTCGCATCACAACAGAAAAGTTACCTTGTAACCATGATGCCATATTCTGTAGCAGTTGATGCTGATAGGCAAAGAAAGTCGCGATACTCCCAACGATATTCCCGAACATAATCCCAACTAAGGGAATTAAAATCGTATTTTTACTAGGTAAATAGCGTGATAGGAGTAAAAATAGGCATGTTCCCAAGAACGCAAAGCCGAATGCAACGCTTGTTCGCATCAAAAGTGGCGCATTGGGCAGAAAGATCATGACAAAGACTATCCCTAGCTTGGCACTATCCATGGTACCGGCAGTGTTTGGTGATACAAATTTATTTTGCATCAGATTTTGCATCACAAGACCAGAAACACTAACACTTGCACCAGCAATCACTAGACTCAAGGTCCGTGGTAATCTTGACGACAATAAGACAAGATTTTGACGGCTTGTCCAAGTTCCTAATTCAAAAATAGGAAGATCGACAAGACCGATAAAGATTGACGAGACGATGAGGATGACAAAGAAGATGATACCTACTAGTTTTTTAGTCACAAGTCTTGCCCTTTCTGCGAGTTTACTTCTTAAAATATTGACTTCCACTTACGCCCCCGTCCAAGGGGTACCATCCGCGCACTAAAGTCTTTCAGTCAGATATGAAGCTATATAAGATGATCAAAATAGAGGCCACTAGTTTTGATATAAAATGTCAAAAACTTTTGACATTATCTATTAAAACACAAACTAACTATTTTGGCAATAGTCAGAAATTATTAAAAAATATTAAAAAGGGTAAGCAAATCACTCTTTTTTTCGTATAAATAGATAGAGGATAAAAATATGTATGAAATAAGAGAAGCAGATTACCCCATGAGACCACGTGAACGTTTGAGAACACTTGGCGAAAAGTATTTATCGGATCAAGAATTACTAGCAATCTTACTGAGAACAGGTACCGCTCGATCTTCTGTTTTGGATCTATCGGGTCAAATTTTGAGTCATTTTGAAACGTTAGAAAATTTTCGTAGATCTAGTATTGAGGAACTCATGCAAATTCCAGGAATTGGCGAAAGTAAAGCGGTTGAAATCCGAGCTATGATGGAGCTTGGCAAACGTATTCAGTCGACTGAACGCAAGCGATATGGCCAAGTCAAGGGCGCTCAGCAATTTGCAAGGACATTGATGGATGAGATGTCAGACTTTGATCAGGAACATTTGGTAGCAGTCTATCTAGATGGTAGAAATCAAATCATCAAAAAGCGGACGATCTTTGTTGGCACTGTCAATTCAGCTAGTGCTAATCCTCGTGAAATTTTACATTTTGCAGTTAAAACTTTGGCAGCTGGGATTTTAATTACCCATAATCATCCGTCTGGTGACCCTAGACCATCAGATGCAGATGTTGTTTTTACGGAGCGAATGGAAAATGCCTGTGATTATATCGGCGTAAACTTGGTTGATCATATCATTGTTGGACAACAGCGCTACTTTTCATTTCAAGAAAGTGGCTTGATGTTTTGATTTTAAAAAAAGCTCAGAAAAAAACACGTTCAGATGAAGAACGTGTAATTATAGATTATAAACAGCGTAACGAAAGAAAGCTAAGTCTTCATCACGTACATTATACATGAAGTCTGGATGCCACTGAACACCTAGAAAACGAAGATGTGGATCAATTGATTGCACAGCCTCTACGACATGGTCATTCAATGATTTGGCGATAACTTCAAGCTGTGGTGCAATCTGTTTGAGACTTTGCCGGTGAAAGGAGTTGACATGTGCTTTTCGTCCATATATTTGATCAAGTGGCGAGTGCTTATCAATTAAGACATCATGAGAAGTCTGGGTCATTGGTTTTTCTTGCCAATGGTGGTGGATATGTTGATTGAGCGACCCACCAAGGGCGACATTAACTAATTGCATCCCGCGACAAACACCAACGATTGGCTTGTTTTGTTTGATAGCTTCGTTAATCAGTGCAATTTCAAAAGCGTCTCGTTCACGATTATAGTCGTTAGACTTGATTGTTTCGACTTCACCATAAAATTCTGGCGCAACATTTTGACCACCTGCTAGAACCAGTTTATCAATCATTGAAATATAGCGCTTGGCGTTCATGGGGTCACCAATAGGAATCATGATTGGCAAACCGCCAACAAGCTGAACTGCCTTTATATAACCCGAAGGATTATAGGAAATAGCCATGTGCCCCATGTCATCCCCTGCATCACGTCGTTCATTTGCGGCAACACCAATGATAGGGTGTAATGTTGTCATAGTTTATCTGCAGTTTCTTTTTTATCTTGCATGAAAAATAAGAGCGTTTGAAGTTCACTGGTTAAGTCAACAGATTGAACTGTGATATTCTCGGGTACTTGCAGGCGTCTTGGTGTGAAGTTGAGAATACCTTTAATGCCAGCAGCAATTAAAAGGTCAGCAACTTCTTGAGCGCGATCTGATTGGACAGAGATGATCGCAGTCTCAATATTAGCATCTGCAAGATTCTTTTGAATGTCTGAGATATTATAGATTGGAACACCATCATCGGTCTTTGTTCCAACGAGCGGGTTTCCCGCAACATCGTAGGCTTGGGTGATCCGCATCTTATTGCGATCGTGGAAGCGGTAGTTAATCAAAGCGCGACCTAAGTTCCCCACACCGACAAGGGCGATATTTGTTTCGGCTGAGTCCCCTAATAAGTTACCAAAAAAGTCACGAAGGGCAGTCGTATCATAACCATAGCCCCGTCTACCAAGTTCGCCAAATAATGAAAAATCACGTCTGACAGTGGCAGAGTCTACACCTAATTTCGCAGCAATAGCCTGAGAGTTGGTTCGATCTACCTTATCTGAGACAAACTGCTTAAAAATGCGATAATATTGGGGCAAACGTTTGGCAGTTGCCTTAGGTAAGACCTCGTTAAATTTTGTTACGACCATAAAAGTAAAGACCTCCATCAGTATTCTTTGTGAATAGATTACCAAAAGTTTGTGAAGTTGTCAAACAAAATAGACTAGACGATTAGAAAAACAGCCTAATTTATGGTAAAATAGACCTATGATTTTATTACAAGGGAACAATATTTCACGGACGTTTGGTGCAGATGTCCTGTTTGAAAAGATAAATTTTACGATCCAAGATAATTCGCGGGTCTCGCTCGTCGGCCGCAATGGTGCAGGGAAATCGACCCTGCTGAAAATCATTGCAGATGTCGAGACACCAAGCTCAGGTGAGATTTCAAAAACTAAAAATTTAACCATGTCTTATCTCGCACAGGAGGCAGACTTTTCGTCAGAGCGAACGATATATGCTGAAATGCTGAGTGTTTTTGACCTACAAATAAGCCAAGAAAAACAATTACGCCAGATGGAAGCGCAAATGGGAGAGTTAACGGGTGCTGATCTAGCCAGCTTAATGTCTCGTTATGATAGTCTGACTGAAACATTTCGCCAAAATAAAGGCTTTACCTATGAATCTGATATCAAAAACGTCTTAAATGGTTTCAAATTTGATGAGACGTTTTGGACGCAGTCTGTTTCTAGTTTATCAGGTGGTCAAAAAACACGTTTAGCCCTGGCTAAGATATTGCTTGAAAACCCAGCCTTTTTGATTCTTGATGAGCCGACCAATCACTTGGATATCGAAACCTTATTATGGCTTGAAAACTATTTGAAAAACTACCGTGGCGCAATTCTAATTGTCAGTCATGACCGTTATTTTCTAGATAAAGTGACGACTGAGACCCTAGAGTTGTCACGTGGCAAGCTTGAAAAGTATATCGGTAATTATAGTAAATATATTGAACTTAAAGCTGAAAAACTCGCGACACAGGCTAAACAATATGACAAACAGCAAAAAGAAATTGCTAGCCTAGAGGATTTTGTTAATCGAAATCTCGCGCGTGCGTCGACGACTAAACGTGCCCAATCAAGACGTAAAAAACTTGAGAAAATGGAACGCTTGGATCAACCTTTGGCCAATGAAAAATCAGCGCATTTTACCTTTTCACCAGCTCTTGAATCAGGCAATGTCGTCTTAACTGTTGAAAATGGTGCTGTTGGTTATGATAAAGAAGTCTTATCTAGTCCGATTAACCTAGATGAACGTAAATATGATTCAATTGCGATTGTCGGTCCTAATGGGATTGGGAAATCAACCCTAATCAAATCTATCGTTGGCAAGATTCCTTTGATTGATGGGACAGTCAAATTAGGGGCTAATGTTGCCATGGGGTATTACGATCAAGAGCAACGTGACTTGACACCTTCTAACTCAGTTTTAGAAGAACTTTGGAAAGACCATAGCCTTGTTCCAGAGGTTGAGATTCGAAACCGTCTGGGCGCTTTCCTCTTTTCAGGCGATGATGTCCAAAAAGCTGTTGGCATGTTATCTGGTGGTGAAAAAGCACGGTTACTTTTGGCTAAGTTATCCATGCAAAATGATAATTTCTTGGTACTTGATGAGCCAACCAACCACTTAGATATCGACAGTCGTGAAGTATTGGAAAATGCCCTCATCGATTTTGATGGGACACTATTATTTGTCAGCCATGACCGATACTTCATCAACAGAGTTGCTGATAAAGTCCTTGAAATATCTGCCGAAGGCAGTAAGCTATATCTAGGTGATTACGACTATTACTTGGAGAAGAAGGCTGAGGAAGCTGAAATTGCTACACTTCTAGCAACAGAAAATGAGCTAGTCTCAGAACAAGTGGCGCCGTCTAGTTATCAAGCCTCGAAAGATGATCAAAAATGTCGTCGGAAATTGACACGAGAAATCTCAGCCTTGGATGAGCGGTTACAGGCATTCGATGTAACAATCGCTGAACTGCATGAACAAATGGTTGTGTCATCAGAAGACTTTGTAAAATTGGGTGATTTACAAAAAGAATTGGATGCGGTTATGGCAGAAAAAGAAGCTGTTGAAGAGCTGTGGCTAGAAAAATCTGAAGAACTTGGAGAGTAGGAATCGTGCACCACAATACGAAAAAATATGATTATCTAATTGTTGGTGCAGGTCCATTCGGTACTATTTTTGCCCATGAAGCAGCAGATCGAGGCAAGCGTAGCTTAATCATTGAACGTCGTAGTCATCTCGGTGGGAATATGCACACCCATAAAGAAAACGGCATCAATGTCCATGATTACGGTGCACATATCTTCCATACGGATAACAAATTTGTTTGGGATTACGTTAACCAATTCACCGAATTTAACAGCTATATTAACCAAGTTGTCGCAAATTACAAAGGAGATTTGTATAGCCTGCCCTTTAATATGAACACTTTCTATCAAATGTGGGGTGTTAAAACGCCAGCTGAAGCTCAGGCAAAAATTGTAGCGCAGTGTGAGGCAGTTAAGATTACAGGAGCACCTAAGAATCTTGAAGAACAGGCTATCTCACTCATCGGGACTGATATCTACGAGAAACTGATTAAGGGCTATACGGAAAAACAATGGGGACGCAAGGCGACTGAGCTACCTAGCTTCATTATTCGTCGCTTACCGATACGTTTTACCTTTGATAATAATTATTTTAATCACCGTTATCAAGGTGTGCCTGTGGATGGTTATACAGCGATTTTTGATAAAATGCTAGATAGTGATTTGATTGATGTCCAACTGGATACTGACTTTTTCGATGATAAGGCAACTTATTTAGAAGAATTTCCACGTGTTGTCTACACAGGTATGATTGATCAATTTTTTGATTACAAATTTGGCGAGTTAGAGTACCGCAGTCTTCGTTTTGAGTCTGAGGTTTTACCGACTGATAACGCGCAAGGGAATGCCGTGATCAACTATACAGATGCAGAAACACCTTATACACGGGTTATGGAATGGCGTCATTTCGATCAAAAAGGTGATGACAATGTTTCTATTTTGACACGAGAATATCCACAAGTCTGGGATCGTAGTAAAGAAGCTTATTACCCAGTAAATGATGAGAGGAATTCGACTTTGTTCAAACAATACCGATCTGAAGCGAAACAACTTGACAAGGTCATCATGGGTGGCCGTTTGGGTAATTATCAATACTACGACATGGATCAAGTTTTCAATGCTGCCTTGGGTGCCGTTGAAAAAGAATTTCAACAAGATTAAGTAAATTTATGAAAACTCAACCATTTCCAATCGATCTTATGATAAAATGGTAACAAACAAATTTTTGAAAGAGAGCACAACATGCAAACACTATCCCGCGACATCGCTAAAGACTTACTCGATATTAAGGCCGTTTTCCTCCAACCCAATGATCCCTTTACTTGGGCGAGCGGTATCCAATCTCCAATTTATACCGATAACCGGATCACGATCTCTTATCCAGAAGTACGCCGTCGCATTGCAAAAGGTTTTGCTGAGCGTATTCGTGCTGAGTTTCCTGATGTTGAAGTGATTGCAGGTGCTGCAACTGGTGGTGTCCCACATGCTGCTTGGGTTGCTGAAATTCTTGATTTGCCAATGGTTTATATCCGCTCTAAAGCCAAAGACCATGGTGCAGGTAATCAGGTTGAAGGTCGCATTACTGAAAATCAAAAAATGGTGATTATCGAAGACTTGATTTCAACTGGTGGTTCTGTGATTGGGACAGCTGAAGCTGCAAGTCGTGAAGGTGCTGATGTCTTAGGGGTTGCAGCCATCTTCACCTATGAATTACCACGTGGTATTGAAAACTTTGAGAAAGCCAATCTACCTTTAATTACCTTGTCAAATTATTCTGATTTGATTGAGATTGCTAAAGAAATCGGTTATGTTAATGCTGATGAGTTAGAATTGTTGAAAAAGTTCAAGGAAAATCAAAACACTTGGCGAGATTAAAATCAAGTCATTGACCTGTAGTAGGCGCTAGATAGAAAAGGACCCAAAATGAAACTCATAAAAAATGGCCGTGTGATAGATCCCAAAAGTCAATTTGATGCGTTGGCTGATATTTTGATTGATGGTCAGAAAATTGTTGCGATTGGGCAAGATTTAACTAGAGAAGATGCTGAAATCATTGATGCGACTGGTAAAATTGTTGCGCCTGGCTTGATTGATATTCATGTCCATTTTCGGGAACCTGGTCAGACACATAAGGAAGATATTCATACAGGTAGTCTTGCTGCTGCGCGTGGTGGATTTACGACTGTCGTCATGATGGCCAATACGAATCCGACTGTTTCAACTGTTGAAACTTTGACAGAGGTTCTGTCATCTGCGTCACGTGAAAACATTCATGTTAAGAGTGTTGCGACCATTACCGATAAGTTTGATGGGCAAACGCTGACGGATTTTGAGGCACTTTTAAAAGCAGGTGCGGTTGGTTTTTCTGACGATGGGATTCCGTTCACGGACGCAGGTCAGGTGCGTAAGGCCATGCAAAAAGCTGTCGACTTCGACACGATTTTGGCCTTGCATGAAGAAGATCCGCAATTAACAGGTGTTTTGGGGATTAACGATGGTGCAGTTGCGCATCAATGTGGTGTGACGGGTGCACCGACGGTTTCTGAGTATAGTATGGTGGCGCGTGATGCGATGCTAGCCTTAGATACAAAGGCGCGTGTACATTTTCAACATTTGTCTGCAGGGGAATCGGTCGATATCGTCCGATTTGCTAAGGCGATGGGGGCGAGGATCACAGCAGAAGTGACACCTCAGCATTTTTCGATAACTGAAGATGCGATTTTGACACATGGTACCAATGCGAAACTCAATCCACCATTGCGTCGGACATCTGATATTGAGAAATTGATTATTGGCTTGCAGGATGGTACGATTGATGTGATTGCAACGGATCATGCGCCGCATACCCATGCAGAAAAAGAGCAAGAAATTACAAAAGCACCATCTGGTATGACCGGTCTTGAAACATCACTATCGCTTGGTTTAACACATTTGGTTACGCCAGGTTATCTGTCTGTTATGGCTTTACTTGAGAAGATGACTAGTAATCCAGCTCGGGTCTTAGATTTGGATGCGGGGTATCTCGCTGAAAATGGGCCAGCTGACCTTGTGATTTTTGATGCAGATGTTACGCGTGAAGTTGCAGATGATTTTGCCTCAAAAGCCAGCAACTCGCCTTTTGTTGGTGATCAACTGCAAGGTGTGATTGCTTATACCATTTGTGATGGTGAGATTGTTTACCAAGGTTAGTGAGATTAATTGTGGTGTTAGAAGATGGTGCGGGCATCATCTTCTTTCGCTTTTAATGAAAAGAAGGAGTTTCTAGTGAAAGTTTTTAACGACGATTCGTTTAAGGTTTTTGATGTTGAAGGCTTAGATGAGCGAATGGTTGCCATTCGTGCCAATATCCAACCGATTTTTGCAGATATCATGACAGAGGTTTCGACGCGTTTGAGTGCTTTTGTTGAGCATGAGACATTTGTTCATATTGCGCAACATCGAAGACGCACGCGATATGCGCCTGAAAATACTTGGTCGGCGATTTCTGATAGCAAGCGTGGCTACAAGTCTCAGGCTCATTTACAGTTGGGTATTTGGGATAACTATGTCTTTATGTATTTATCTATCATTGATAACCCTGCAAAACGTGAGCAGTACGCGGATGATCTAGCAAAACATCATGATTTTCCGGAGGATTTTGTCTATTCTTTGGATCATACCAAACCTGAATTTTTCTCGGTGACGGAAGGGTTAGAGAAAGGAATTCAGCGCTTGCACGATGTGAAGAAAGGGGAATTCGAAATCGGACGGATTATTTCCCGAGAGTCGACGATTTGGCAGGAAGATCCTCAAGCTTATATTTTAGAGACATTTGAGGCTTTGTTCCCACTATATCAACGCTTAAATGACTAAAAACTATCACTGTATAGTTTTTTTTTATAACTAACTATAATTTCATCATAGTTTGAAACGATGCTTTATCATGGTAAAATAGAGCAATGATACTAGGTAAAGGAGGGATTGGATGCCTGTAAAAGTCAATAGTCAGCTACCAGCTGTTAAACTGTTAGAAGCCGATAATATCTTTGTGATGGACGAAGCGAGAGCTGCGCAACAAGATATTAGAACCTTGAACATTTTGGTGGTTAATCTGATGCCACGCAAAATGGTCACAGAAACACAAATTTTAGCCTTACTATCCAATACACCACTTCAAATTAATGTTGATTTTCTGCATATGATGACGCATAAATCTAAAAATATTACGCAGAATCATCTAGATACCTTCTATAAAAGTTTTGATGATATCAAAGCGGACTATTATGATGGGATGATTGTGACAGGTGCACCTGTTGAAAATCTGGCATTTGAAGCAGTTGACTATTGGGATGAATTACATCAGATTTTAGATTGGTCTCGTTCTCATGTTTACTCAACCTTGCATATCTGTTGGGGGGCACAGGCAGGTCTTTATGCGCGTTATGGCATCTCTAAACATGCCTTAGATCAAAAGTTGTGGGGTGTTTATCACCAGACGGTAGAAAATCCCAAACATGTTCTATTTCGTGGCTTTGATGATGAGTTTGTTGCACCACATTCTCGGAGTACTGAGACACTTGCTAGTGATTTACCTCATGGATTTGACATCTTGTCATATGGCGAAAAGTCAGGTCTATCTATTGTGGCTAAGAAAAATTTGCGGGAAATCTATAGCTTTGGTCATTTAGAGTACGATCGGATGACTTTAGATTTTGAATATCAGCGCGATAAACTTGAATTTGGTGAGGATCTTGTGCCAGAAGCTTATTATCCAAATGATGATCCAACCCAAAAACCTCGCATGACCTGGTCAAGTGCGGCTAGCCTCTTCTTTTCAAATTGGCTTAACTATGCTGTTTATCAAGATACCCCCTATGACTTGCGGGAACTTGCAAAATTTGAATATTATAATCTTTAACCACGTTGATCGTGGTTTTTTAGATGATCCTTTTGAAATATTATTTCTTTTTTGAAAAAAAATAAACAAACTATTGAAATTATAATTCTTTTGATGTATAATATATTTATAAACATGAAATAATATTTCAAAAGGAGGTAAAACATGTATGGTTTCTCGATTATAATGAACTCAGATTTAGAGGAAGCAAAGTGTTTATACATTGCGAAAATGGCCAATAGTGGCTTTAAGGGTATCTTTACCTCGATGCATATTCCTGAGGATGATGTTAATCTCTATAAAAAGAGATTGACAGATTTAGGAAATTTTGCGCAAACGCATCATTTGAAGTTAATGGTTGATATTTCTGGTGATGCTTTAAGTAGGTCGGGTTTCTCTTTTGACAACTTAGCTGAACTGAAAGCAATCGGTGTGACTGGTTTAAGAATGGATTATCATATTAGTAATGCTATCATTTCAAAGGCTAGTCATACAATTACAATCAGTTTAAATGCCAGCACCATAACGCAACAAGATATTGATGAATTAAAAGAAAATAATGCGAATTTCAATCATTTGGAGGCCTGGCATAATTACTATCCGCGTCCAGAAACAGGACTTTCCCACCAAGACTTCATTGAAAAAAATAATTTTCTAAAGCAACATGGTTTTAAGGTAATGGCATTTGTCCCAGGTGATGCAGATCTCAGACATCCTTTGTATTTGGGGTTACCAACATTAGAAGTACATCGCTTTTTACATCCTCTGGCTGCTTTGCTAGATATGGAACGGATGGCTGTTGACCATATTTATGTTGGAGATGGTGGTTTACAAGAGACAACGGCTTTACAGCTTACTCAGTATATCAATGATCAAACAGTTCTTTTAAGGGCCAGATCTGAGACAGCTGATTTTAGGCATGTCCAAGGTGAACATGAAAATAGGCAAGATGCTGCAAGAGATGTGATTCGAAGCGCCAATGCAAGATTTAAGACTATCCCAGATATACAGCCTGAGAATACAGTAGTCAGAAAAAAAGGGGCAATCACAATTGATAATTGTGACTACGGTCGCTATATGGGAGAAATTCAAGTCGTCAAAACAGAATTGGTAGCGGATTCAAAAGTTAATCGTGTAGGGTGTATTGTTGCTGAAGACACAGACTTACTTGATTACATTGGACCAGGACAAAAATATAGAATAGAAAAAGAGAAGCAAGATGATTGATTTATCTACACTAACAACAGAACGCAGAAATACAGAAACCTTTAATCTTGATCAGATGAGTGTTCATGAAGCGACTTATAAAATGAATCAAGAAGACCAAAAAGTTGCTCAAGCTGTTGCCGAAGTATTACCAGAGGTTGAACCTGTGACAAATGCAGTGATTCAATCCTTTAAGCAAGGTGGTCGGTTAATTTATATGGGGGCCGGAACGAGTGGTCGTTTAGGCGTTTTAGATGCTGCTGAATGTGTCCCAACCTTTGGTGTTCCAGCGACACAAGTGATTGGTTTGATTGCAGGGGGGGATCAAGCCATGACCGTTGCAGTAGAGGGGGCAGAAGATAGTTTAGAGTTGGGACGTCAGGATTTAATTGATTTAAACTTGAATTCCAATGATACGGTTATTGGCATTGCTGCAAGTGGCAGAACACCTTATGTAATTGGTGGGCTAGATTATGCAAGTGAAGTTGGTGCAACCACAGCTAGTCTATCATGTAACAAGGATGCTGAGATTTCTAAACATGCAACATTACCGATAGAAGTGGACTGTGGACCAGAATTTTTAACAGGCTCAACGCGATTAAAATCAGGTACAGCTCAAAAATTAATTTTGAATATGATCTCAACAGTTGCAATGATCGGTATTGGTAAAGTTTATAATAATTTGATGGTGGATGTAAAACCAACAAATAAAAAATTAGTGGAACGCAGTAAGCGTATCATTATGCAAGCAACGGAATGTACCTATGAACAAGCTGAAGCAAAATTTGAGGAGGCCAATCAAGATGTTAAACTTGCAATCGTCATGATATTAACAGACTCAAGTGCAGAGGAAGGACGCGAAAAACTAGCTAAAGCGAATGGTTTTGTTAAACAGACATTAAATTAATAATCTTAAGAGGAATGGGAGAGGAAAACAAATGGCAGAAGAAAAGATTGCACGTATCGCAAAAGAGATCTATGAAAATGTTGGTGGCGAACAGAATGTCAGAAAAGTTATTCACTGTATGACACGTGTCCGTATGACAATTATTGACAATTCAAAGGTTAACCTAGTTGGTCTAAAAGCAATTGATGGTGTTATGGGGATTGTTGAAGATGACACACTACAAGTTGTTGTAGGTCCTGGAACGGTCAATAAAGTCGCTAAGAAAATGGTTGACATGGTCGGCGTCAAGCTCGGAGAAACTTTCCCAAATAGTGGTGGTTTGAGCTTTGAAGAACAGTCTTTAGCTAATAAAGCGGCTGCAAAAGAAAAATATAATAAACCTTCAAAATTAAAATCAGTCTTAAAATCAATTTCAAATATTTTTGTTCCAATGATTCCAGCTTTTGTCGGAACAGGGATTGTTGCAGGTATTGCGGCTGTTCTATCAAATTTAGTTGTTGCAGGTGGTCTCAATGCAGCAACATGGCAGCAGTATATTGATATCATGAATATCTTGAAAAATGCTTTATTTGCCTACCTGACGATTTATGTCGGCATCAATGCTGCTAATGAATTTGGTGCAACACCAACACTTGGTGGGGTTATTGGTGGCGTGGTCATGTTAACAGGCATGAACCCAGAAAATCCAATCAAAAACATTTTCACAGGTCAACCACTTTCAGCAGGACAAGGTGGGATGCTAGGCGTTTTACTAGCTGTTTGGTTACTTTCAATCGTAGAAAAGAAACTTCACGAAGTTGTACCTGAGTCAGTAGATATCATTGTCACACCAACGATTAGTTTGATTATTATCGGTCTATTAGAAATTTTCTTAATCATGCCACTTGCTGGCTTTGTTTCAGATCATCTTATCGGTGGTATTAATGGTATCTTAAATATTGGTGGTGCCTTCTCTGGCTTTGTATTAGGTATTGCCTTCTTGCCAATGGTGATGTTGGGGCTACACCAAATTTTAGGACCAATTCATTTGGAAATGATCGCTAAAACGGGTCAAACTAATTTACTTCCAATTTTGGCGATGGCAGGAGCAGGCCAAGTCGGTGCTGCATTGGCAATTTGGGCTAAACTTAGAAAAGATCGCACACTTGTTCAAAATATTAAAGGCGCTTTACCAGTAGGTATTCTTGGTGTTGGTGAACCCTTGATTTATGGTGTTACTTTACCAATGGGTAGACCATTTATCACAGCCTGTATCGGTGGTGGTATTGGTGGTGCAATTATCGGATTCTTCGGTAACGTTGGTGCTATTGCAACAGGTCCTAGTGGTGTCGCTTTAATTCCCTTAATTGCTCACGGAAAATGGATAATCTATCTTTTAGGACTAGTTGGTGCTTATATTGGTGGCTTCCTTGCGACATATTTCTTCGGTATTCCAAAAGATGCAAAAATGAAAGCAGACAATTTTGGTAAAAACGTTCAAATGGAAACACTACAACCAACTTTGCGTGTGGTGACAACACCTGCATTTGAGCGCTCTACTGTTTATGCACCAATGACAGGTAAAGTGAAAGATTTGTCTGAGGTTGAAGATGAAGTTTTTTCTAGTGGTATGCTAGGTAATGGCATCGCGATTGAGCCGACAAATGGACAAGTTAACTCACCAGTAGATGGTATTGTCACGACTGTCTTTCCAACTAAACACGCAATTGGTGTGACTAGTGATGATGGTGTTGAAATTTTAATTCATATCGGTATGGACACTGTCGAATTAAATGGTGAGGGCTTTGAAAGTTTTGTCAAACAAAATGAACGTGTGAAGAAAGGTGACTTATTAATACGAGTCAATCTTGATAAAATTAAAGCTGCAGGTTTATCAATGATAACGCCAATTGTTGTAACGAATTCAAATTCTTATAAAGCTATAAGTATTGATGCTAAAAATACTGTTGATAAAGGACAAGTACTCTTAACTATCCAACCATAATATTTATTAAATAGAAGAGGTTGGTTTATGCCAGCCTCTTTGTTATAATTAAATAAGGAATGGAGGCGTAATGGATACTTTACTGTTAATAAGAGAAAGATATTCTAGTCTAAGCGCTGTCGAAAAACGGATAGCAGATTATGTTTTTGAGTCTGGAGAGGCTATTTTAGAGATGAGCTCACAAGAAGTTTCCAAGAAACTGGGGAGCTCGTCTGCGTCATTAGTTAGATTCTCTAGAAAACTAGGCTATGATGGCTTTTCCCAATTTAAACAAAAATTAAGTGCCGCCTATGCCATGCATGCAGAAGATGACCGTTACTATGATGAAGTCAGCGATGCTGAAACACCTTTATCCATTAAAAACAAATTAAAAGTTCGCATTAACCATATGGTAGAGACGACGAATACAGCATTATCTGATGAAACGATGATCTCGGTCGTTTCTTGCTTAGATAAAGTTGAAGTCATCTTTGTTTTTGGTATTGGCGCTTCAGCCATTGTGGCACAAGATATATTCCAAAAATTTAGTAGAATCGGGAAACAAGTTTACTTCTTACAAGATACACATCTTTTAGTTTCTTCCCTCTCTGTTCAAAAAGATCAAGCTGCATTTATCGGGATATCAATGAAAGGTGAAACAAAAGAAGTCATCGAACTAGCGAACGTTGTTAAATCAATGCAAGTGCCTATGATTGCCATTACCTCAAATGAAAAGTCTACTTTAGGTCAGCTGTCTGATTATGTCCTTCACTCCATTTCTGGAGAAGATTTCCAAATGAGAACAGCAGCTACCATGAGTTTAATGGCACAACTCTACGTTGTTGATATTCTCTTTTACATGTATGTTTCAGAACACTTTGAACAAAGTTATCGAAATTTGCAGAAAACAAGTCAAGCCATCAAAGCACTAGGACAAGATTGATTTTATCGTTGATATTTCTGATAACTGATGGTACTTGCTAAATATGAATCTTATAATATTTAACCTCGTTTACCGTGGTTTTTTGGTATAATGAAATCATGACATATTACGACCAATTCAAAAAAAATATCGTCCTACCACAGGCGATATTAACGCATATTTTAGATATTTTCCCGACACTGGTGAGTTTCAATGTATGGCTTTATTTTTATGGCAATGAATCATTGGCACCTAGTCAAATTGCTAGTTTTTTAAAGATGACGACAGCAGATGTCAATCAAGCCATCAATCTTTTGACGGATTCAAACATATTGACAGCTGAGTTTGATGAGACAACGGGTGAGATGCGTTTTGATACGCGTCCAGCATTTGCTAAATTAGATGATCTCTTGGCAGTTGCAAGCAACCCAACATCAGCAAAAGATTCAAAAGTAGATGACGAAGTATCAGGCATTTCTGATATCGCTCGTTTGATTGCAGCTTTTGAGCCTGAAATGCCAGGTGGTTTGACACCGATTAACATTGAAGAACTACAGAAGTGGTTGACGGATGATAAATTTGAAGCAGACTTAATTCTCCAAGCATTACGCGAAGCAGCACTGAATCGGAAAGTCTCTCTGCCTTATATCCGTGCGATTTTGCGTAACTGGCGTAACGATGGTATTGTGACGGCGCGTGATATTGCCGATAATCGTGAAGCGCGTGAGATGCGCCAAGTAGAGCAACAAAGCGACACTACACTCTCAGAGGATTACTTTAATTCAGTCGATAGCCTACGCAAGGCTTGGGGGTATGACAATGCTCAGTAAGAAGAAATTTTTAGAAGTACTAGCGATTATCGCTGACATGTTTCCTGAGGCCCATGGTGAATTAGATGCAGAAACGCCTTTTCAACTGTTGATAGCAGTGATTTTGTCAGCTCAGGCGACAGATAAAGGTGTCAACAAGGCAACACCAGCACTCTTTGCCAAATACCCAGACAGTCAAAGCCTAGCTCAAGCAGAGGTTTCAGACGTTGAAAACTTAATCAAGACCATTGGCCTGTATCGCAGTAAGGCTAAAAATATCGTCAGAACGGCTGAGATGATCGAGAATGAGTTTGGGGGTGAGATTCCGAGAGATAAAGACCTACTACAGACCTTGCCTGGCGTCGGTCGAAAAACGGCTAATGTTGTGCTGGGGGATGCTTTTGGGATTCCTGGAATTGCTGTGGATACGCATGTCGAACGTGTGTCGAAACGCCTGCAGCTGATCAAACAATCGGCGACCGTCACAGAAGTAGAAGAGAAGTTGATGAAGGTTGTACCTGAATCAGATTGGGTGGTAACTCATCATCGCTTGATTTTCTTTGGTCGCTATCACTGTACGGCACGGTCACCGAAATGTGTTGCCTGCCCTGTTCTACCCTATTGTCACTTTGGAGAAAAAACTGTTTTAAAATGAAAAATGAAAAATTATCACAACGCCTGACACAAGTCGGTGAATTTGTTCCACAAGATGCTATTTTGCTAGATGTTGGAAGTGATCATGCCTATCTACCGATTCATTTAGTGAAGACTGGTCGGATAAACAAGGCGATTGCTGGAGAAGTTGTTAAAGGTCCTTACGAGAGTGCTGTGGCCAATGTCCAATCTGCAGGCTTACAAGATCAAATCTCAGTCAGATTGGCAAACGGTTTAGCTGCTTTTGAGCCAACAACAGACGGTGTGAACACGATTACGATTGCCGGTATGGGTGGTCATTTGATCGCAGAAATTCTGGAAGATGGTCGCGATAAGTTGTGTCAGGTCTCAACCATGATCTTACAGCCTAATAACGGCGAACGTCATTTGAGAACATGGTTGCAGGCACACGATTTCACGATTTCTGATGAAAAAATCCTAGCTGAAAATGACAAGATTTACGAGATTATCGTGGCACATCCAGGTCAATCTGTAGATAGATTAACGGAAGCTGAACTCTGCTTTGGACCTTTTCTACTGCAAGAAAAATCAACAGTTTTTCTTGAAAAATGGGCATCAGAGTTAGCAGCCAACCAAGAGATTTTATCAAAGATTCCAGCATCAGCCCAACAAAAACAAGCCGAATTTTCAGCAAAGATTGCTAAAATCAAGGAGGTTTTAAATGTTAGCTAGTGATTTTTTCGCGCGATATGAAGCTTATTGTCCTAAAGAGCTTGCCATGGCAGATGATCCAGTTGGTCTGCAAATTGGTACTCTCAACAAAGACATTCAAAAGGTCATGGTCACGTTAGATATTCGTGAACAAACCGTCCAGGAAGCAATAGAACAAAATGCTGACGTGATTTTGGCCAAGCATCCTGTGATTTTTAGACCACTAGATAATCTAACGGATCAAGACACACAGCAAAAAATTATCCTAGATTTGGCGCGTGCAGGAATTGCCGTTTATACTAGCCATACTAATATTGATATCGTTGAAAACGGCCTCAATGACTGGTTTTGTGACCTACTGGATGTCACAGAAACTGAAAACCTAACTGACTTTGGTTTGGGGCGTGTTGGCAACATCCAACCGCAAACCCTAGGTGATTTTAGCGAGAAAGTGAAGTCAGTCTTTGGTTTATCTGGCTTATCAGTTATCTCTTACGATCAGGATATGAGTCAGGAAATCAAGCGTGTCGCCATTTGTGGTGGTAGTGGTGGCAAATTTTATCCAGATGCCATTGCGAAACATGCAGACGTCTATGTGACTGGGGATATTTATTATCATACAGCCCATGATATGCTTTCTGAAGGGCTTTTGGCCATTGATCCGGGTCACCATATCGAAGTGCTATTTGTTAAAAAAGTGGCACAAATCCTCAGAGATTTCAATACAGATGTCTCGATTATCGAAAGTAGCAGCTTAACCAATCCCTTTATCAAAAAATGATGCCGATTCTTCGGCATCATTTTTTTTGATATTGGTTTAACATCATTTTTCAATATTGGATTGCAAGGTTTTGAGTTCTGCCAACCAATCCACATAGAATTGTTCGACTAAATCAGGTGTAATCACTTTTTCCAACCAATATTCAGGATCGACCAGCCACTTAGCTTCAGTCAGTTGTTTGACATCGAAAGTAGCAATATAGTGCTTGAAAGCATGGGCCAGATTGGGATCGTCTGTTTTATAAAGCTTGACTTGCTTCATGGGCTCAATCTCATTACTTTTAAAGTAGATGACAGCATAATTCGTATAGTCATCAATCGTGTAATACTGAGCCACTCGTTCAACAAACGTTTGATTATCCATTTTTTTAGACCTCCTAATCTCCTATTTGACACCTTTTATCTTACTTATCGAGAAATTGGTACGATATTAGGGTTATTGAGAATATAGTTGATAATTTCTTCAAATATAGTGATCAGATACTCATTTGAATAAGTTCGAATACCTGCGATACTTGAAGCAGCCATTCCATTGACGACAATCCATGAACGGATGTGAAGCGCATCAATTTGTTCCTCTGTTAAATTTTGATATTGACTAGAGTTAGCAACAATTTTTTTGTAATTCTCAAGAGAATAATCAAACATTAAGTGATTACGGGCAAAACCTTCAACGAAGAGAGCTCTATAAAGATTAGGGTTTTCTTCAGAAAATCGGATGAAAGCGATACATAAAGAGACCAATGGATCATCCGCATATTTTTCATTAAGTTTGACATCAAACATATAGTGGAAGACATGTTTCAAAACAGCTCGCTTATAGTTCTCCATATTTTTAAAGGCACCATAAATGGGTTGCGTCGAAATGCCAAACTTTTGCGCAACATCACGAGCTGTAAATTTTTCAAATCCATAAGTATTGAGATACTGAAAACCAAAATCCAGCATCATTTCATCAGTAATAACTTTTTTACGTGGCATGTCTTATTTCCTCCGTAGCCCTTATCAGGGTTTCATATAAGTAGTGCTAAGCACTAGGTGTGTTAGGTGTGCGATAGGTAAACTAAATTGACTTGTTTAAAGGACCCATTCATTAATAGCGTGTGCCACACCAGATGCTTCATTTGATTTGGTGATATATTTAGCTATTTTCTTGAGTTCAGGGTTACCATTTGCCATGACCACTGGGTTGCCAACGGCTTCTAACATTGAACGGTCATTTTCTTCATCGCCAATGGCCATGGTTTCTTCATGTGAGATTCCTAGCTTCTCAGCCAGATGCTGAACAGCTAAGCCCTTACTCGCGTTTTTGTTGAGGATCTCGAGGTAGAATGGTGTTGATTTAACGATAGTATAACGCTCTTTAATGCGCTGGGGAAGTTTAGTAATCGTCTCATCTAATTTTTCAGGCTCATCAATATACATCATCTTGATAATTTCGTGTTTAGCCATTTCTTCAGCAGTGCGATATTTTAAAGGAAGGCCTGTAATATAGGCTTCATTTATCGAGTATTTACTAATATTACGATTGTGGGTGTAGATGGTTGACATGGTAATCGAGTGAAGAGGTGTCTTAAGTCTGCGACTTTCCATTTCGATATCTAGATAATCATCATAAGTTAAAGGTTCATCGATGAATGCTTCACCGGTCGCAGTGGCTTGTACCAGGGCACCATTATAGGTGATGACATAATCACCAGCATCTAATAAATTTAAGGATTCTAGAATATTTTTAACGCCTAAAAGAGGGCGACCTGTGGCGATAACGATTTTAACCCCTGCGGCTTTAGCTTTTTGGATAGCTTCAAAAACTTCGGGTGTGATTTCGCGATTGTTATTGACGAGAGTCCCGTCAATGTCAATGGCAACGAGTTTAATTGACATGATTGTATGATGTGAGTTAAGTCAGTTCTCAACTCATTTCCTTTCTATTAATTCACTTCGTGAATTTTTGAACCTTGACCTCTGCTTACGCTTTATCTAAACGAGGTTATTGCAAACGTCTGTTAGTTCAAAGTCTTTTTTTTCCTAAAAAATGGTCATTCCTAATATAGCTAACAAAAGTTTCTTGCTCAGTTTTAAACAATGTATCTGGACTGAGAATGTCGCGTGGGAAATAGAAACGATTATCACCATGAGTCGTCCCAGTTAAGGATTTAACAAGACTAGATAGCTCAGATAGTTCAGTGAGTGTGCCATCCTTTTGCATGATTTCAATCTGTGTTCTAGGATTTTGAAGCTCTGGTCGATATAAATCGTAAGGTAAGTCAAAATTTGAATGAACAGCAGTATAATAATCCGTGTCAAAGCCTATTTTTTCAATGATTTGACGTAGGATGTCTAAATCTTTTTCATCTGCACTATCATATTTGATTGATTTAGCTAATTTTCGATTAATGAAGGCATTACTCAAATCCGATAGGATTTCGTCTGGATGGGTTTGCCAGTTTTGGAAATAGGTCGTCATCACACCGTCATCTAAATGAAGGTAGTCAGACAAGGTGTAATTGTGCTCAAAGAATGGAACTAAGCGTGGACTAGTCAGCTCGAAATAGTCTTTTTGTGTTGGATAGAGGACTTTAGCACGTTTTAAAAGTTGATGCAACAGGACTTCCATAGCACGGCTAGCAGGATGAAAATAAACTTGCATATACATCTGGTAGCGACTGACGATATAGTCTTCCACGGCATGCATTCCTTGAATTTTAAAAGCGATACCGTTGTCAACAGGGGTAATCACACGCATAATCCGTGTGAGATCAAATTCACCATAAGTCGCGCCAGTATAATAAGAGTCGCGTAAAAGATAATCCATGCGATCTGCATCAATCTGACTTGAAATGAGTTGAACGACCTGTTGATTTTCATAATCATGTGTAATGACGCTGGCGATCTTTTCGGGGAAGTCGGGCGCCACTTTTCTCAAGACAGCATTGACTTCAGTAGATGGATCAGTGATGATATTAACTGTAATCGCTTCGTGATCTGTATCAAAGACGCCCTCAAAAGTATGAGAGAAGGCACCATGGCCCACATCATGTAGTAAGGCAGCACATTGGGTGACGAGGTTCTCTTCCGAGTTCCAAATATCAGGATAATTTTTTGTAAACATTTCCGTGATTTGCTTGGCGATATTATAGACACCTAGACAGTGGGTAAAACGGCTATGCTCCGCACCATGAAAGGTGTAGCTAGATGTTCCGAGTTGCTTAATCCGACGCAAACGTTGAAATTCTGTTGTGCCAATCAGGTCATAAATGGTCTGGTTACTCACCGAGATATAGTTATGAACGGGATCGCGAAAAACTTTCTCTAATTTAGTATTTGACATACGACACCTTCTATATTATAAGTAGTTATATTATAACTTAAAATTCTGAAAAATGCACGATTTTAAGTTAAAAAAGTTCTTATTATTTTTTAACGAAGAACAGACTAAGTGCTAACAAAAGTTGATAGCTAAATTTTACGGAATTGAAATACTTTATTTGATGAAAATTATCGTATAATAGACTTACATGTGCTTTTTAAGATGATTTCAACTTCAAGTGATTGATTTTGAAAAATCTGACGAAAAAATAAAAGAATGACTTTGAACGGACTTGAGTTCACGAATGACACTGCTGAGACAGAGCATAAGCAGATGTCAAGATTTGAGAATTCATGAAGTGAGGTCAAAGAAAGGAAGGTATTATGCAAAATATTGAAAAAAATCGGGCATTAAGTTGGTACCAAACGATGGTGACCATCCGAGACTTTGAAAATATCATTGATGATAAAAACCGAGCAGGTTTTTTGTATGGCACGACTCATCTTTATAACGGTCAAGAAGCCATCGCAACTGCCATTTGTGATTTGTTATCACCAGATGATTTGATACTCTCAACACATCGTAATCATGGGCATGCTATTGCTAAAGGTACCAAAACTTATCCCATGTTTGCGGAGATTTTCGGTAAAAAAACGGGAACAAATGGAGGACATGGTGGTTCCATGCACATCAGTGATGCCTCAGTCGGTAATTTCGGTGGTAATGGTATTGTTGGTGGTAACTATCCAGTCGCCCTAGGCCTGGCTCAAGCACTTAAAATGGATGCCTCAGATCGGATCGTCGTTTGCTTTTCAGGGGACGGTTCAACTAATGAAGGCACCTTTCACGAGAGCCTAAACCTAGCCAGCATTTGGAAGTTACCTATTATTTTTGTGGTCGAAAACAACCAGTACGCCATGTCCAGTGATGCGTCTGTCATGATAGCAGGTAGCATTTCTGAGCGAGCAAAAAATTATGATATGAGCGCTTATAAGGTAGATGGACAAGATGTTTTTGCTGTCCATGATGTCTTTACACGTGCCCGCCAAGATGTCAAAAATGGTCCAGTCTTGATTGAAGCTGTGACTTATCGCTTTAAAGGACATTCACGTTCAGATAGTGAACAATACCGCACGCCTGACGAATTCTTTAACTGGGAAGATCCCATTAAGAAATTACGGGAAGCTTTAATCGCCGACTACGATGTCTCATCAGAAGAAATTGCCTTGATCGATGAAAAAATCTATCGTCACTTGTCTTCTGAAGCCGAGCAGGCTTTAAACGATGAAGAAGCAACCACACCAGCTGATATTTGGAAGGCGGTTTACAGTGACTAAGACTTTTTTACAAGCGATCAATGAAGGTCTGCGTCAAATTTTAGAGACCGTGCCAGAAAGTTATATTCTCGGCGAAGATGTTGGCACATATGGTGGTGGCTTTGGTGCGACAAAAGGATTAGTCGCTGATTTTCCAGACCGCGTGTTAGATACACCGATTTCTGAAGCGGCGATCACTGGTGTTGCAACAGGTTCAGCCTTATTGGGCAAGCGCCCTATTCTTGAAATTCAATTCTCAGACTTTTTGACAGTCGCTATTGACCAACTGGTTAATGAAGCAGCTAAAATTCACTTTCTTTCAAATGGTGAACAATCTGTGCCAATGGTTATCCGTGCTGCCAGTGGTTCAGGGACAGGCGCTAGTTCACAACACTCTCAAAGTTTTGAGAACTGGTTTGCCCACGTACCTGGCTTGATTGTTGTCATGCCGTCAAATGCCTATGATGCCAAAGGTATCTTAGTAGCTGCGGTTAAAAATAATAACCCAGTTTTGATTTTTGAGCCTAAATCACTCTATAAAACAGCCATGCCAGTACCGTCGGAGCTGTATGAAGTCCCAATCGGTCAAGCTAAACTTGTCAAAGAAGGGACTGATTTAACGATTATCGCCCTCGGTCGAATGGTAGAAGTGGCTAAGTCAGTCGCTAGCCAAACAAGTGCGTCACTTGAAATTGTTGATCCGATTACGATTTCACCGCTCGATATTAAAACACTTACAGCTTCTGCCCAAAAGACTGGTAAAGTCCTAATTCTAACTGAGGCGGTAACGCGTTCAGGCATTTCAGGTGAAATCCTAGCGCAGCTCGTCGAAGCAGGTTTTAGTGGTGCAATCAAACGCTTAGGTGGACAGTTTATGCCAATCTCAGCGGCTAAATCTGTTGAACTTGCGCAAGTCCCAACCGTTGATGCAATTCTTGCGACCATTGACAAGATGATGAAGGAGTTTTAAATGGTAGACATTACGATTGATAACCTCATTAGAATCGACCGTGAGACTGAAGTGATTCACGAGGAATTTACTGGAGACTATCATGAGAAAAATGGCAGCCATTTTTTGGTCTACCAAAATGAGCTAGACGAAAAAGTTGTGATGAAGTATGATGCTGAGATGCTGACGATTACACGCTTTTCACAGCCTAGCACAATCATGAAAATGCATCCTGAAGTTGTTACCAAAACAGCGATTGCGACTCCAGTGGGGCCGCAACATTTCCAAATTAAAACGCAGCAGTATCAAAAATCGGCTGATGGCTTTAAAGCTAGCTATCAATTCTGGCAAGGTGAGATGAAGATCGCGCAGTATGATTTGGCCGTTCATTTCTATTGAAATAACAGGAATTAATTTTAAAAACCGAACATTATACCTAAAAACTGTCTAAAAAGGCAGTTTTTTTGCTGATTTACGCCGAAATTAACCTATAATGATAAAAAAGGCCGCATTATAGCGAGCTCAAATAAAAGAAAGTTGGAACCAAGAGTGTCTGAAAAAAATGCTTACGCGCAAGCTGGTGTCGATGTAGAAGCTGGATATGAAGTTGTTGAACGGATTAAAAAACACGTCAAACGGACAGAACGTCTAGGTGTTATGGGTGCCTTGGGTGGTTTTGGTGGCATGTTCGACCTCACAACGACAGGCGTTAAAGAGCCCGTTCTCGTTTCTGGTACAGACGGTGTTGGTACCAAGCTCTTGCTCGCAATCGAAGCGGACAAGCACGACACGATTGGAATTGACTGTGTAGCTATGTGTGTCAATGACATCATCGCTGCAGGCGCTGAACCTCTCTACTTCCTTGATTACGTCGCAACTGGCAAAAACATCCCTGCCAAACTCGAACAAGTTGTGGCGGGCGTTGCAGAAGGTTGTGTCCAGTCTAACGCAGCCCTCGTCGGTGGTGAAACTGCTGAAATGCCTGGGATGTATGGTGAAGATGATTATGATCTCGCTGGATTTGCAGTAGGTGTGGCTGAGAAATCTCAGATTATCACTGGGGAGAAGATTTCAGAGGGTGACATCTTGATTGGCCTTGCGTCATCAGGTATTCATTCCAATGGTTTCTCACTCGTTCGTAAAGTTTTTGAAAATACTGATCTCAATGGCCAAATGATTGAATTGGGTGGTCAAAAATTAATTGATAACTTGCTAACACCAACTAAAATTTATGTTAAAGATCTCATGCCCTTGGTTAAAGCTGGCGTGATTAATGGGATTTCACACATCACAGGTGGTGGCTTTATCGAAAATATTCCAAGGATGTTTGGTGATGACTTGGCAGCAGAGATCACAGAAGGCACTTGGGACATTTTACCAATTTTTGATTTGTTAGAAAAAACAGGTAAACTCAAACACAGTGAAATGTTTGAAATCTTCAACATGGGCTTGGGCATGGTACTTGCTATTTCGCCTGAAAATCTTGAGCAAGCCAAAGCTTTGCTTGAGGGCAACTGTTTTGAAATTGGTCAAATCGTAAAACGTGACACAGCAGCGGTTATCATCAAATGAAGCTAGCGGTTTTTGCCAGCGGTTCTGGTACGAATTTTGAAAATCTTGTCAAACAAGGTATCCCTATCACCTTCCTGTTTACAGATAAACGGGATGCCAAGGCTTTGGCGCGTGCTGAAAAACTTGGCATTCAGTCCCATACTTTTGCCTTAAAAGAATTTGAGGATAAGGCTGCTTATGAAACTGAGCTTTTAAACCTATTAGCGCAGTATGACATTGACCTCATCGTCCTTGCCGGTTACATGAAAATCGTAAGCCCAACCTTGTTGCAAGCCTATGAAGGCCGTATTATTAACATACATCCGGCCTATCTCCCAGAGTTTCCAGGTGCTCATGGGATAGAAGATGCTTGGCGCGCAGGTGTGACTGAGAGTGGTGTGACTATCCACTATGTCGATGCAGGCGTGGATACAGGTCAGATTATCGCACAAGAGCGGGTACCAGTTTTACCTGATGACACCCTCGAAACCTTTGAAGCAAGAGTCCATGAAATGGAGTATGTGCTTTATCCTGAGGTTTTGAAAACTATTTTGAATCAGTCATAAAAGAGCTTGAATGCTCTTTTTTTG
>NZ_BCVN01000003.1 GCF_001591765.1 Pseudolactococcus raffinolactis NBRC 100932
AATAAAATAAGGCTAGGACAAAAGTACTCAGCCTTATTTTATTTTCGTAAAAATCTAAATTTCTCACAAAATCAACGGTTTTTGCCGATATGGTACCGTATCTCAGAAAGAATACCGATTTCGCACAAAAACAGCACATTTTTTACCATTTTGGTATTGTTTCCCAGAAATATCCGAATACTCATGTTGCTTGACAATTTATCACAAAATAAAAAAGAAATAGGCTATGAACGATTCCAACTCACATGGGAAGTCGTTCATAACCTATTTTTAATAGATTTTATCTCAGCTTCAATTTTTATTTGATAATGCTTAGTCCAAAGTCCCAAGTTTACCTTTAAACTCAGCAATCGACGCATAACCTTTCGACTCTAAAATGGCTAGCAATTCCTTAGTTAAGCGGTCAAAAACCCCAAGGCCTTCTTTTTCAAGCTGCGTCCCAACTTGGAGCATAGAAGCGCCACAAAGCAAATGTTCGTAGGCATCACGCCCAGTCAAAATCCCACCAGTACCGATGATTTCGATGCTTGGATTCAGACGTTGTTTTAAAGCGCGGACATTGGCAAGAGCCGTCGGTTTAACATATTCGCCACCGATACCACCAAAGCCACCCTTAGGTTTAATGACCACTGTATCAGTCGCTTCATCAATATACAAGCCATTACCGATAGAATTGATACAGTTGACAAATTTGAGGTCAAATTGGTTGAGGACGGCCGCAATTTTATCAAAGTGCATGATGTCAAAATAAGGTGGTAATTTCACACCAAAAGGTTTGGTATAGAAGGCAAAAATTTCAGTTAAAAGTCTATCCGTATCTTCAAAATCATAGGCCATTTGTGGCTTGCCAGGCACATTAGGGCAAGACAGATTCAACTCAACCAGTCCAGTATAGTCACTTTCTTGGATTTTGCGCATATTGGTCACATATTCATAGAAGCCTTGATAAGAGGCAACGCTCATCACAAAAGGTTGGTCTGGATGACTGGCTTGTCGCTTAATCGCGTAGTCAAGATAGTAATCTAAACCTAAGTTTGGCAATCCCATAGAATTAATGCTACCCAGATCAACATTGACATAGCGTGGCTCAGGGTTGCCTTCTCGTGCCTCAGCCGTCGCAGACTTGGTCACAAATGAACCAGCTGCTGAATCTGCGAGCGCATCAAGTTCTGCCGTTGTCATACAATGTACGCCAGAAGCGTTCATAAACGGATTGTCATAAGTGTGACCGTAGAAAGTGGCTTGTAAAGTTGGCATGAGCGTCTCCATATATTCTTCAATTTTTGTAGATGAGTGTTAGTCTTATTTTAGCAAATTTTCAGGCTTTAGACAAAGGGTAAAAAAAGACAAGTCTGCGAACAAACTTGTCAGGTATTGATTAAGGGCATCTATAAAAACTGCTTTTGATGACTTTTGAGCTAAATTTTTCTAGTGCTAGGCATTGCGACAAAGCTTGCTACTGCAAGGTGCGAAGTAATAACGACGCAATAGGAAAATTTAGCCAAAAGTGGCAAATCTGGGTTTTTAGAGATGTCCTTATACAGCAATCTCATCAAAAATCGCTTTAACGGTCGTGATTTCGTTGATCCGGTAACCATTAGTCCCAGAGAAAATCAAGCCCATATCCGTGTTATGCTCCACAGAATTCAGCAAGGCTTCACTGATACAGTAAGGAATCGTCTTGCGGTCACAGAGTTTGTGCTGCAAGCAGTTCAAACATTTAGCAATCGGAATAATCGGCGTTTTAGGCGCCTCTTGAGCCTTGTAGGCCGCAACTCCGTTGGTAATGGTTTCAGTAAATTTATTATCGATAGCACGACCTGGTAAACCAACAGGGGATGTTGTCAAATGAATATCATCTTCGGTAGCTTTTAAGAAACGGTCTTTAAAGTCATCTGGTGCATCACATTCCTGAGTTCCGATGAAACGCGTTGCCATTTGAACACCAGAACACCCAAGCCCCATATAATGGTCGATGTCTGAACGATCCCAAACCCCACCAGCGAAAATCACTGGGATTTTCATATTGAATTTTTCTTCGTATTCTTTAACATGCGCGATGATTTTAACGACCTCATCGTCCATGCCTAGAATAGCTTCGTCAATTTGGTCCGCTTTAAAACCGAGGTGACCACCGGCTTTAGGGCCTTCAATGACGACAAAGTCAGCAGTTCGGTTATATTTTTTAGCCCAATTCCGTAAGATGAGTTTGGCAGCCTTAACAGATGACACGATAGGTGCAATCTTTGTTTTGGCATCACCTACCAAATCTGGTAAGTTCATCGGCAGACCAGCACCAGAGATGATCACATCAGCGCCAGCTTCAACAGTCGCTCTGACAACATCATCATAACGGAAACTCGCCACCATGACGTTGAAACCGAGAATACCACCCTTAGCAAAGCTACGGGCTTTGTCTAATTGTTTTTTGATCGTTTGTAGGTTGGTTCTAACAGAAGCGCGCTGAAATTTGTCTTCTTGGAAACCAATTTGGGCAGTGGATAAGATCCCGATCCCGCCCTCGGCAGCCACAGTGCCCGCCAATCTATTTAGGGAAATACCGATCCCCATACCACCTTGAATGACAGGGATTTTCGCTGTCAATTCGCCTATTTTAAGTTCTGGTAGTTTCATTATTCTTCCTCGTATAGATATAATCATGATTATATTTTTTCATGGTTTCGATAACTAGATAATCTAAACCATATAACTTATTTTAACAAAACTTACTTGATTGTCAAACTATTTATTCGAAAAAATTTTTTCTTGACAGCAAAACCATATCCTGATATAATTTGATAGTCAAACAACTTGACAATCAAAACGATATTCGTGAAAGGGACTATGGTTGATGGTAGATTATACAAAAATAAATAAATATCTCACTCATATTTTCAACAATGTTTTGATTATTGAGGAGGCAACCTTACGAACATCTCGTTTTTCAGATGTCTCTATTAAGGAGATGCATACGATTGACAGCATTGGTGAAGCCAAGATGACGACGCCAAGTGATATTGCCAAAGACTTGATGTTAACGGTAGGCACGGTTACCGTGTCACTAAATCGACTGGAGAAGAAAGGCTACATTAAACGCTACCGCAGTGAACATGATCGGCGTGTGGTAAATGTATCCTTGTCAAGCAGAGGTCGATTGTTATATCGCTTGCACCGTAAGTTTCACCGCGAAATGGTCAAACGCTTTGTTGCAGACCTACCAGATGATTCCGTGAAAATTTTACAAACAGGTCTGGAAAATCTTCACACATTTTTGGAGGAAATTAAATGACTTTTGCCAAACTAACGGCAACTGCGCACTATGCACCAGAGCAAGTCGTGACAAATGATGATTTAAGTCAAATCATGGAGACGTCTGATGAATGGATTGCATCCCGAACAGGGATTCGACAACGCCACATCGTTCAAGATGAAAACACATCAGACTTAGCTGCCAATGTCGGTCAACAATTGTTGGCAAAAGCGTCACTAGCAGCCGAAGATCTTGACTTTATCATCGTTGCAACAGTTTCACCTGATGGCAATATGCCTAGTACGGCAAGCCTTGTCCAGGCCAAATTAGGGGCAAGTAAAGCCTTTGCTTTCGATTTAACTGCAGCTTGTAGTGGCTTTGTTTACGCCCTATCAGTTGCGGATAAGTTGATTACCAGTGGTGCTTACCGAAACGGGATTGTCATCGGAGCTGAGGTCCTATCAAAAATCGTTGACTGGTCAGATCGTTCGACAAGCGTTTTGTTTGGTGATGGTGCAGGAGGTGTTCTACTCCAAGCTGTATCCGAAACGCCTATGATTTTAGCGGAGTCTTTAAAATCTGACGGTAATCGTGGCATGAGCTTGACCAGTAATCTGACACAACCCAAGTCACCCTTTTCAAAATCAGACACAACTGATGACTTGTTTTTGAAAATGGATGGTCGTGCGATTTTTGATTTTGCCGTCCGCGACGTGCCTAAAAACATTTTAGAAAGTCTTGAAAAAGCTGATTTAAGTCCAGATGATATTGACTACCTGTTCTTACATCAAGCCAATTCAAGAATCTTGGATAAATTGGCACGTAAAATCAAAACAGACCGCAGTAAATTCCTACAAAATATGCAGGAATATGGTAACACAAGTGCAGCCAGCATACCCATTCTCTTATCAGAAGCGGTTGATGCAGACACCATTAAATTAGACGGCTCACAAAAATTAGTGTTAACTGGTTTTGGTGGTGGCTTGACATGGGGCACACTTGTTGTTAAAATTTAAGTAATCTTATTGCAAGGACGAAATGCGTTTAGGCGTCATGCGTCCCATACATCTATATATAGAAAAAACGGAGATTTAATCATGGCAGTATTTGAAAAAGTTCAAGAAATTATCGTTGAAGAACTCGGTAAAGACGCAAGCGAAATCACGCTTGAAACATCATTTGAATCACTTGATGCTGATTCACTTGATATCTTCCAAATCATCAACGAAATTGAAGATGAATACGATATCGCAATCGAAACTGAAGATGGCCTTAACACTGTTGGTGACTTGGTCAAATTCGTAGACGCTAAAATCGCTGAATAATCCATAAAAATTCTGAGAGCGTGTGACACGTTCTCAAAATTTTTATCCCTATAGTTTGATTATCAAACTATTTTAAAAACAAAATATAATATAAGATGAAAACTAAAATTACTGAACTATTGAACATTGAATATCCAATCTTCCAAGGTGGTATGGCTTGGATCGCTGATGGTGACTTAGCTGGTGCTGTTTCAAAAGCAGGTGGCTTTGGGATCATCGGTGGTGGGAATGCGCCTAAAGATGTAATCAGAGGTCATATCCGACGTATCCGCGAAATTACGGACAAACCCTTTGCCGTGAACATCATGTTGCACTCACCTTTTGTGGATGATATCGTTGATCTTGTCATCGAAGAAGGCGTTAAAGTTGTGACGACTGGCGCAGGCTCTCCTAAAAAATATATGGAGCGCTTCAAAGCAGCAGGCATGGTTGTCATCCCTGTCGTAGCTAGTGTCGCACAAGCAAAATCAATGACGCGGATTGGCATAGATGCCATTGTCGCTGAAGGCATGGAAGCAGGCGGTCATATCGGCCAATTAACGACGATGACGCTTGTCCGTCAAGTCTCTGACGCTGTGGATTTGCCTGTTATTGCGGCCGGTGGTATCGCTGATGGAAAAGGTATGGCAGCTGGCTTTATGTTGGGTGCTGAGGCAGTTCAAGTTGGCACACGTTTTATCGTAGCCAAAGAATCAAATGCCCACCAAAACTATAAAGACAAAGTTTTGAAAGCAAAAGATATTTCGACGGTCGTTTCGGCTAGTCATTTTGGTCATGCCGTTCGCGCCATTAAAAACCAGTTGACAAAAGACTTTGATGCAGCAGAAATGGCTGCCTTCAAACAAGTCGATCCTGATTTGAGCGTCTTTGAAGAAATGGGCGCTGGGAAATTACCAGCCTCAGTCATTCATGGCGACGTTGATAATGGGTCAGTCATGGCGGGTCAAATCGCCGGTCTCGTTCGTAAAGAAGAAACCGTTGAAGAAATTATCTTGGACTTGTACAATGGCTTCCAAGCAGAAATTAAAGCTTCTGCTAAATGGTTGGATTAAAAAATATGACATAGACCGGTTGTTGATGCCATTCATGATGATGACATCAGTAGCTGGTAAACACAGTAATTATTGGAGTATAGCATGACAAAAACGGGTCTTTTATTTGCGGGACAAGGTGCCCAAAAATTAGGTATGGCACGCGATTTATATGATAATTTTGACATTGTCAAAGCAACTTATGATGAAGCATCTGAAATTCTTGGCTACGATTTACGTCAGCTGATTGATCACGATGCCGACAAATTAGGTGAAACAAAGTACACACAGCCAGCGATTTTGACGACATCTGTCGCCATTTTACGTTTACTTGATGCGCACCATATCACTTATGATGTGGTCGCAGGCCTTTCCTTGGGTGAGTATTCAGCACTTGTCGCAAGTGGCAGCTTACCATTTGCCGATGCCGTGAGACTCATCGCCAAACGCGGTCAGTACATGGCAGAAGCGGCTCCGACAGGTTCGGGTAAAATGGTTGCAGTCATGAATACAGCGGCTGACGTGATTGAGACGGCTTGCCAGCAAGCTTCATTCAATAGCAAGGGGATTGTTAGCCCTGCTAACTATAACACACCGGGACAAATCGTCATCGGTGGTGAAGTCGCAGCGGTAGATGCAGCGGTTGAACTTTTAACAGCTGCTGGTGTGAAACGGATGATTCCTTTGAAGGTTTCAGGTCCTTTCCATACAGCCTTGCTTCAACCAGCGTCTGAAAAACTAGCAGTCGCATTAGAAACAGTGGCATTCAAACCTTTTGAAAAACCATTGATTTCTAATACAACCGCACAAGTGATGGCTTTTGATGACATCAAAGCTTTGTTGACACGTCAAGTCATGGAACCCGTTAAGTTTTACGATTCTGTTGAAACGATGATTAGCATGGGTGTGACAGATATTATCGAAATCGGGCCAGGTAAAATTTTATCAGGTTTCGTGAAGAAAATCGATAAAACGGTTGGTATCACACATGTCGAAGATGTACCGACGTTCAATGCAATTTTGGAGAAATAAAAAGTGGAAATTACAAATAAAAATGTCTTCATCACCGGCTCAACGCGTGGGATTGGTCTTGCGATCGCCCACCACTTTGCCGCACAAGGTGCAAACCTCGTGCTCAACGGTCGTTCTGAGATTTCATCAGAACTGATTGGCGAATTTGACCAGTATGATGTACAAGTCGTCGGTGTTTCTGGTGATGTCAGTGATGCTGATGATGCAAAACGCATGATTCAAGAAGCAACTGACGCACTTGGTAGTGTTGACGTCTTGATTAACAATGCTGGGATTACAGCCGACAAGCTCGTGTTGAAAATGACAGCAGATGATTTTGAGCGTGTGCTTAAAATTAATCTGACTGGTGCTTTTAACATGACACAAGCTGTTTTGAAACCCATGACCAAAGCGCGCCAAGGTGCGATTATCAATATGACCTCAGTTGTTGGTTTGATTGGTAACGCCGGGCAAGCCAACTACGCTGCTTCAAAAGCTGGGTTAATCGGTCTGACTAAATCTGTTGCGCGCGAAGTCGCGAGCCGTAATATTCGGGTCAATGCCATTGCGCCTGGTTTTATCGAAAGTGATATGACCGCTGTCTTATCTGATAAAGTGAAAGACGCCATGAAAGCACAAATTCCGATGAAACGTTTTGGTAGCGTGGAAGAGATCGCGACGGCTGCTTTGTTTGTCGCAACACAAGAATATATCACAGGTCAAACCATTGCCATTGACGGTGGCATGGTCATGCAATAAATTTAAGAAGAAAAAGTGCTTTTGGGTGAATGGGTGCAGGGATTTTGCATCGTCATCCTGAGCGCTTATCTACATATAAATGAGGAGTAAGTCACATGACAAATCGTGTCGTTATTACAGGTTATGGCATTACATCGCCGATTGGTAACACCCCTGAAGAATTTTGGACAAATCTTGAAGCTGGTAACAGCGGAATTGACACCATCAAAAAATTTGATGCGACAGCGACTGGGATTAGCGTTGCTGGTGAAGTTAAAGATTTTCCTTTTGATAAATACTTTGTGCACAAAGACAAAAAACGCATGGACACTTTTAGTCTCTATGCTGTTTATACAGCGCTTGAAGCCTTGCATATGGCTGGTATAAATCCAGAAGATACAGATCTTAACCATGACCGTTTTGGTGCGATCATCGGCTCTGGTATCGGTGGCTTACCAGTGATTCAAGAACAAGGTGCGCGTCTTGCGACTCGTGGTCCTAAACGCGTGGCACCGCTTTTCGTACCACTTTCAATCGCTAATATGGCGACAGGTAATGTGGCCTTGTGTGTCAAAGCAAATGGTGTGAGCCGTGCTGAAGTAACTGCCTGTGCGGCAGGTACAAATGCTATTGGTTCAGCCTTCCGTGAAATCAAACATGGTTATGCGGATGTGATGCTAGCGGGTGGTACTGAAGCAGCGATTTGTGAATTTGGTGTGGCTGGTTTTGCTAACTTAACTGCCTTGACAACTGAAACAGACCCTAAACGTGCCTCAATTCCTTTTGACAAAGACCGTTCTGGCTTTGTTTTGGGTGAAGGTTCTGGTATTTTGGTACTTGAAAGTTTAGACCACGCACAAGCGCGTGGTGCTAACATCTTGGCTGAAATCGTCGGTTACGGCTCAACAAATGATGCCCACCACATGACGACACCACTTCCTGACGGTTATGGTGCGGCTAAAGCCATGCAACTTGCCCTCGAAGAAGCAGGCATCCAACCTAGCGACGTTGGTTATATCAACGCGCACGGGACATCAACGCAAGCCAATGAAAAAGGTGAAGCACTTGCCATTCATACTGTCTTCGGCGATGATGAAAATGTTTTGGTTTCGTCAACTAAAGCCTTGACAGGTCACGCCCTTGGTGGCGCTGGCGGTATCGAAGCCGTCGCGACCCTACAAGCCATCCTCAACCAATATGCACCAGTTAACGCTGGTACGACTGAATTGGATGAAAATACATCAGTCATCAACGTCGTATTGGGTCAAGGGAAACAACATGACATCAAATATGCCATCTCAAACTCACTTGGTTTCGGTGGTCATAATGCTGTCATTGCCCTTAAGAAATGGGAGGGTGAATAACACATATGTCTATTCAAATTAACGAAGTCAAAGATTTAATCAGCCAATTTGATAGCTCATCTTTACGTGAATTTTCTTACGCAACCAATGAGTTTACCTTGGCATTTTCTAAAAATAATGGTGCAACAGCGCCATCAGCTGCACCTTTAGCAGTAGCAGAAGCCCCACAAACTCAGAGCGCTGAAGTGCCTGCACCTGCAGTCGTTTCAGCACCTGAAGCGGCGCCTGCTGCCATTGCCGAAGGCGATGTTGTGACGAGTCCTTTAGTGGGTGTGGCTTACCTTAAACCAGCGCCTGACAAATCAGACTTTATCACAGTTGGTGAGACGGTCAAAAAAGGTCAGACTTTGCTGATCATCGAGGCTATGAAGGTCATGAATGAAATTCCTGCACCGCATGATGGTGTCGTGACTGAAATCTTGGTCCAAGCTGAAGCTATGGTCGAATATGGAGAGGAACTGGTACGCATCAAATGATCGATATTAATCAGATTAAAGAGGCCTTGCCACATCGTTATCCTATGTTGTTGGTTGACCGCGTGATTGAACACTCTGAGGACGAGATTACAGCGCTTAAAAATGTGACCATCAATGAACCTTTTTTCAACGGTCATTTTCCAGAGTATCCAGTTATGCCAGGCGTGTTGATTATGGAAGCCTTGGCACAAGCTGCAGGTGTTTTGGAGTTGTCTAAGCCTGAAAACAAAGGGAAATTGGTCTTTTACGCAGGCATGGATGGCGTTAAATTCAAGAAACAAGTGGTCCCTGGTGATCAATTAATCTTGAATGCCAAGTTCATCAAACGCCGTGGACCAATCGCTGTTGTTGAAGCTAAAGCAACGGTTGACGGTAAGTTGGCAGCTAAAGGTACTTTGACGTTTGCGATTGGTGAATAAAGGTTACCAACTAAGTAAAAAAGAATCTAATCAGCCATCATGGCGTTAACAAAAGAGAAATGATATGTTTAAAAAAATATTAATCGCCAATCGTGGTGAAATTGCGGTGCGGATTATCCGTGCGGCACGCGAATTAGGCATTCAAACTGTTGCTGTTTATTCTGAGACTGACCGTGAAGCGCTGCATACTTTGTTAGCGGATGAAGCGGTTTGTATTGGCCCTGCTAAAGCGGCTGATTCATACCTGAACATGCATCAAATTATTTCAGCAGCTGTGACCTTACAAGCAGAAGCTATTCATCCGGGCTTTGGCTTTTTGAGTGAGAATTCAAAATTTGCCAATCTCTGTGAAGAAGTTGGGGTCAAATTTATCGGACCCTCTGCTCAAGTCATGGATACCATGGGTGACAAGATCAATGCGCGTGCGCAAATGATAGCTGCCAATGTGCCAGTCATTCCAGGGTCTGATGGTGAAGCCTATGATGCCACGCAAGCCCTTGAAGTGGCACAAAAAATTGGTTATCCAGTGATGCTTAAAGCCTCAGCAGGTGGTGGTGGTAAAGGGATTCGTAAAGTGAATTCGCAAGAAGAATTACTACCGAATTTCTCCTCCGCCCAAGCTGAAGCCCAAGCCGCTTTTGGCAATGGTGCCATGTATATGGAGCGTGTGATTTATCCCGCACGCCATATCGAAGTGCAAATTTTGGCTGATGAGCAAGGTCATGTCGTCCATTTAGGCGAGCGTGATTGTTCCTTGCAACGTAACAACCAAAAAGTGCTTGAAGAAGCACCGTCAATTGCGATTGGCCATACCTTACGTGAAAAAATTGGTGCAGCGGCTGTTGCAGCAGCTAAACATGTAGGTTATGAAAATGCTGGCACGATTGAATTCTTATTAGACGAGTCTACTGGTGAGTTCTATTTCATGGAAATGAATACACGGATTCAAGTAGAGCATCCAGTTACTGAATTTGTGACCAATGTTGATATCGTTAAGAACCAAATCAAGATTGCAGCCGGTGAAGCACTTGAGATCACCCAAGAGGACATCAAAATTACTGGCCATGCCATTGAGTGTCGGATTAACGCTGAAAATCCTAAGTTCAATTTTGCGCCAAGTCCCGGTAAGATTACGGACTTGTTCTTGCCATCTGGTGGTGTTGGCTTACGGGTTGACTCTGCCATGTATCAAGGTTATACGATCCCACCTTTCTATGATAGTATGATTGCGAAAATCATCGTTCATGGTGACAACCGTTTCGAAGCCTTGATGAAAATGCAGCGCGCACTTTTTGAACTTGAAGTTGAAGGCGTACAGACCAATGCCGAGTTCCAACTCGATTTGATTTCTGACCGTCATGTCATCGCAGGGGATTACGACACAGCCTTTCTGGGTGAAACATTTTTACCTAATTACTTAAAAAAAGAGGATTGATAGAAGATTATGGCTTTATTTAAGAAAAAAAGTAAATACATTCGCATCAATCCCAACCGTTCGCGTCTTAATGAGCAAAATAGTACGCCTGAAGTACCAGATGAACTCTTCGCCAAATGCCCAAGTTGTAAGCACACGATTTACACCAAGGATTTAGGACAAGAGAAAGTCTGCCCGTTTTGCTGTTATAACTTTAGAATTTCAGCGCAGGAACGCTTGAACCTTGTAGCAGATGCAGATACATTTTCTGAATTGTTTACAGGGATTGAAACAACTGACCCGCTTAATTTTCCAGGTTATCTGGATAAATTAGCAGCTGCGAAAGCTAAAACAGAACTTGATGAAGCTGTCCTGACTGGGACTGCCGTGATCAAGGGTCAAAAAACAGCCCTTGCCATCATGGATTCCAACTTCATCATGGCGTCAATGGGCATGGTCGTAGGTGAAAAAATTACGCGCCTGTTTGAGTATGCGACAACTGAAAAATTACCAGTTGTCATTTTCACAGCCTCAGGTGGTGCACGCATGCAAGAGGGGATTATGAGCCTGATGCAAATGGCTAAGATATCTGCAGCCGTTAAGCGCCATTCTAATGCGGGCTTGTTATACCTGACGGTATTAACGGATCCAACGACGGGGGGTGTGACAGCTTCCTTTGCCATGCTTGGTGATATTATCTTGGCTGAACCCCAAACTCTCATTGGGTTTGCGGGACGTCGTGTAATTGAGCAAACAGTGCGTGAAAACTTACCAGATGATTTCCAAAAGGCTGAATTTTTGCAAGCCCATGGTTTCGTTGATAAGATTGTCAAACGCACAGAACTTGCGACGACAATCGGTCAAATTTTGAAATGGCATACACATGGAATAGGAGGACAATCAAATGGCTGATCGTGCAAATAAAATTGTCCAGTTGGCGCGGAGTCAGGATCGTTTGACGACGCTTGACTATGCGACAAAGATTTTCGATGACTTTATCGAATTTCACGGTGATCGCAATTTCAGAGATGATGGGGCTATCCTTGGTGGTATAGCTAGTCTTGCTGGACGTCCTGTGACCATTGTCGGGATTCAAAAAGGTAAGAGTTTGCAAGATAACCTTGACCGGAATTTCGGTCAACCGCATCCGGAAGGTTATCGCAAGGCTTTGCGTTTGATGAAGCAGGCTGAAAAATTTGGTCGTCCGATTATTACTTTTATTAATACGGCAGGTGCTTTTCCAGGATCTGGCGCGGAAGAACGTGGTCAGGGTGAAGCGATTGCGCGCAATTTGCTAGAGATGAGTGATCTTAAAGTGCCAATTATTGCCATTATCAATGGTGAGGGCGGTTCTGGTGGGGCGCTGGCTTTGGCAGTTGCTGACCGTGTTTGGATGTTGGAAAATGCCATGTATAGCATTTTATCGCCAGAAGGTTTTGCGACGATTCTTTGGAAAGATTCATCACGTGCGCCTGAAGCGGCTGAGCTTTTGAAGATCACGTCTAAAGATTTACTTAAAAATGGCGTGATTGACAAGATTATCTCAGAAGAAAACACCATAGATATCTTGAAAGCAGCTTTGATCACAGAACTCGACACTCTGTCTAAGCTGACAACTGACGAGCTGGTTGAAGCACGCTATCAACGGTTTAGAAAATATTAAAAAGAAGCGCTTGAAGCGTTTTTTTGTGTTATCATATAAAGCAACCACGCATAATAACTGATTTTTTAGTATAATAAAGGGATGAGAAACATGATAAAAATTATTTTAAGTTTGCTTGTACTGCTGATATTGATCGCAGGTATTTATATCGCCTACGTTTACCTGCAATATAACCGCCTACCTGACAAGCAGACCTTGCCCATTAAAAAGGCAGAGCACTCAAAACAAATTTCAGCCAATCAAGCCTATAAAATTATGACCTTTAACATTGGTTATGGTGCTTATCCTGCTGACTACACTTTCTTTATGGATGGTGGCAAGGAAGTCCGTGCGCGCTCAAAGGCAGATGTCCTAGCAAATTTAACAGAGGATCATCGTCTTTTAACGTCTGAAAACCCTGACTTTGTTAACTTGCAAGAAGTTGACTACGAGGGTGATCGATCATTTAGAGTAGACCAGCCCGACTTCTTCAGGACTAAAAATCCTGAATACAATAGTAGTTTTGCTAACAACTATCATTCTGCTTATTTGTTTTATCCTGTTACACAGCCGATTGGCAAGGCCAAGTCAGGTCTGCTGACTTTATCCAAAGGTCAGATGACTCAAGCCACACGCTATAGCTTACCGATAGAGACGAATTTTAATAAGTTTTTCGACCTTGACCGCGCCTTTAGTGTGAGTGAAGTAACTGTTGACAATGGTAAGAAACTCTTTATTTTCAATGTTCATTTGTCTGCTTTCATCAAAGATGAGGTGATTCAGGCTGCACAGTTGACCAAGCTTTTTGACAATATGAAAGCACATGCTGATGCTGGAGATTATGTGATTTGTGGTGGGGATTATAACCATGTGTTATCAGGTGAGGCGCATCCTGAACTGACCTGGATGAAACCATTTCCGACGGCTAAACTATCTCATAAACTGCGGGTCGTTGCACCAACAAATGCCCCTTCAGTCCGTAGCAATGGAACTGCTTATGGTGACCATTCTACATTGGGCGTGATTGATGGCTTTCTGGTGTCGGAAAATATCAAAAGCTTGAACATCAAAACCATTCAAAATGACTTTAAATCAAGTGACCACAATCCAGTCGTCATGACGTTCGAATTAACTGATTAATGAAAAGAGACCTATGCTAAGAATCACACAAATCAAAATTTCAATCCATGACGAGATGTCAGCGGTCAAAAATCAAGTGGCTAAAAAGTTAAAAATTTGCCCAACTGATATTCTGGATTTCAGGATTTACAAGGAATCCATTGATGCCAGAAAACGTGGCGAAATCAACTTTATCTATACGGTAGATGTAAAGCTTAAAGATGAAAGTAAATTTTTGACCGGCAAGTATAAAAATGTGGCACCCTCACCGGATTTGACTTACAAAAATCCCAAAATTGGGACTAAGAAAATGTCACACCGACCAGTCGTTATCGGTTTTGGACCGGCTGGCATGTATGCTGCACTCCTCCTTGCGCAAATGGGCTACAAACCACTCGTTCTGGAACGCGGCGAAGCCGTCGATGACCGTGTTAAATCCATAGACGCATTTTGGACCAAAGGGGAGTTGAATCCTCAGTCGAATGTGCAGTTTGGCGAAGGTGGCGCAGGGACGTTTTCGGATGGGAAGTTGACCAGTCGTGTCAAAGATTTGCGTGGTCGCAAGGTGCTGACGGAGTTCGTCAATGCTGGCGCGCCGGAGGAAATTCTCTACAAGGCGCATCCGCATGTTGGAACGGATTTGTTGCGTGATATCGTGAAAAATATCCGCAAGGAAATCATCGCGCTAGGTGGCGAGGTGCGGTTTAAGACGCAGGTTAAAAATTTCAAGATTTCGGATGGTCAGCTGCAAGGCTTGGTTCTGACAACAGGTGAAGAAATTTTGGCTGAACAGGCGATTTTGGCGATTGGCCACAGCGCGCGTGATACGTTTAGCGAGCTCTATGAAGACGGCGTGAAGATGACGGCTAAGCCGTTTGCGGTTGGCGTTCGTGTGGAGCACCCGCAAGAAGTCGTCAATCGTACTCAATATAAAGAGTTCGCTGGGCATCCGAGACTTGGCGCTGCGGAATATCGCTTGACCTACAAGGCCAGCAACGGCCGAGGTGTTTATACTTTTTGCATGTGTCCAGGTGGTCTTGTCGTTGCATCAGCATCTGAGGCAGGCCACCTCGTGACCAATGGCATGAGTGAACACGCAAGGAATCAAAACAACGCCAACAGCGGACTTTTAGTCCAAGTCTTCCCGGAAGATTTTGGCAGCGATCATCCTCTGGCAGGTATTGCCTTCCAAAGAGCGTTAGAGCAGAAAGCTTTCGAGTTAGGCGGTAGCACCTATCAAGCACCGGCCCAATTAGTCGGGGATTTCCTTAAGAAACAACCGTCGACAGCAATGGCAAGTGTCACACCAAGCTATTCTTTAGGCGTTAAGCCAACGGATTTGTCAGCGCTGTTTCCTGACTATATCACAGAAGCCTTGAGAGAAGCTCTGACAGGGTTGGATAAGAAACTCCACGGCTTTGCCATGGCAGATGCCGTAATGACTGGTGTTGAATCACGGTCGTCATCGCCCTTGCGAATTAATCGAGATGAAGATAGTTTCCAATCCGTCTCAACCAAAGGCATCTATCCGAGTGGTGAAGGTGCAGGATTTGCAGGTGGGATTGTTTCAGCTGCGATTGATGGCTTGAAATGTGCTGAGGCTTTGATTGGGGAATTTTCTCCTGTTGGGGGATGACAGAAGTGATTAAAGTTTATCCGTTCAGGGTAAACTTTTTTATTATGAGTAATATCTCAATGCCTAAGAATAGCTTATTCAAGTGAATCAGTCATATCTTATTATCAAGATGTTTGAAATTAATTGTTAGATGTTTATTATTTTAAATGAAAATGAAAAAGCCAATTTTTAAGTATCATCTACAGATTAGATGAACTAATAGTATTTTATTTATATATCGTCTGATTAATGAAGTTATCTTAGATTATTTCATGATATAATGATTTTGAGCATCAAGTAGTATTTGTTATAAATGTATTATGGAATAAAAAATTAGATAAAGTGGGAACGTTATTATGAAAAGGCAGATTAATGTGGTGGGTGCGATTATCGTAAAAAATGGTAAAATTTTATGTGCTCAACGTGGTTATGATAAAAGTTTAGCAGGTTTTTGGGAATTTCCAGGTGGTAAGATTGAATCCGGTGAAACGGCTACTCAAGCATTAAAGAGAGAAATTCGTGAAGAACTTTTATTTGAAATTTCTGATGAGCCTGAGAAGTTTATTTCGACAAGCTTTGAATATGAATTTGGCATCGTTAATTTAACGACATTTATATGCTATATTAAAAAAGGAATACTGACTTTAACCGAACATATTGCAATAAAGTGGTTAAAGCAAGAGGAATTAGAGCAATTGGAATGGGCTCCCGCGGATATACCAACAGTATCTGAACTTAAAAAAATGGAAAATATATAAATTAGGAAGGTCTTAATAGTGGAGTTTATAGAAAGTGCAGTAAAAAAAAGCATTTCTTGATTATAAAATAGAGACATCACAGCTTCATCAACATAAATTAATTACAAATGATCAGAAAAATCATGTATTTGCTCAAAATGCTTTACAAGATGAACTTGATATATGTACAGATTTTTTTATATCAGTTGCATTTGTTACGCAGTCTGGCTTATGTTTTTTGAAAACACATTTTGCTGACTTGGCTAGGAAGGGCATACGTGGCCGATTAATGACGAGTAATTATCTAGGTTTTAATAATCCGGATGTTTTTCGTAGTTTACTAGAGATTGAAAATATTGACGTTAGAATTGTTGAAAAAGAAGGTTTTCATGTTAAGGGTTATTTATTTGAACAAAATGGTTATCATTCTTTGATAATTGGCAGCTCTAATTTGACAGCAAATGCTTTAAAGAAAAATATTGAATGGAATGTTCGATTAACAAGTCTTGAAAACGGTGAAGTGTTACGTGAGTCAAAAAAAGAACTAGAAAGAATGTGGCATGAAGCCTTACCTTTAACTGAAAAGTGGGTGGAAAGGTATTCTAAAAATTGGCAATCATTGACTAGAGATAAACTTGTGACAGACGTACAGGATGAGAAAGCAATTTATTCAGTAGCTCGTCCCAATGTAATGCAAGAAAAAGCTCTAGAAAACTTGGCAAACTTGAGAAGTGAAGGTAAAAATAAGGGTCTAGTCATTTCGGCTACTGGAACGGGAAAAACATATTTATCTGCTTTTGATGTTCAACAGGTGAACCCTTCAAAAATGCTTTTTATTGTTCATAGAGAACAAATTTTAAAATCTGCAATCAAAACTTTTAAGATGGTTATTGGAGGAGCGGATGAAGATTTCGGAATCTTATCTGGGAATTCAAAAGATATTACGGCTAAATATTTATTCGCGACGGTTCAAACAATTTCAAAACCTCAAATACTTAATTTGTTTTCAAAAAATGATTTTGATTATATATTAATTGATGAAGTTCATAAAGCTGGTGCTGCCAGTTACCATAAAGTTATTGATTATTTTGATCCGAAATTTTTAATGGGAATGACAGCAACGCCTGAGCGAACAGATATCTTTAATATATTTGAATTATTCGATTACAATATTGCTTATGAAATACGTCTTCAAGAAGCTTTGGAGGAAGACTTACTTTGTCCATTTCATTACTTTGGTGTTACTGACTATGAAAAAGATGGTGTGATAATTGAAGAGACGACAAATTTTGAGAACTTGGTAGCGGAGGAACGTGTTAAATTTATCATCGAAAAAATCCAGTATTATGGTGTATCGCGTCATAAAATCAGAGGGTTAGTTTTTTGTTCAAGAAAAGAAGAAGCTAAAAAGCTTTCAGAAATATTCAACAATCGAGGGTTCTATACAGCCTTTCTTTCGGGAGAAGACTCTATCTCGAAAAGAGAAGAAGTAGTTGAAAGGCTAGAGAACGGTGAATTAGATTACATATTTACCGTTGATATCTTTAATGAGGGGATTGATATCCCATCAGTTAATCAAATTATCATGTTAAGAAATACTCAATCAAGTATTATTTTTATTCAACAACTTGGTCGTGGTCTGCGCAAACATGGTTCAAAGGACTATGTAACAATAATTGATTTTATAGGTAATTATAAAAACAACTATATGATTCCTATGGCCTTATCAGGAGATATGAGTTACAATAAGGACTCGTTGAGAAAAGGTACTTTTGATACAAGTTATATAACTGGAATTTCATCGATTAACTTTGAAGCGATTGCTAAAGAACGAATTTATAAGGCAATTGATGACGTTAAACTAGATAGTATGAAGTCCATAAAAGATGCTTATGCAAAATTAAAAATTCGTTTAAATCGTGTTCCTATGTTAGTTGATTTTTTAGAACAAAAATCTATTGATCCATATCTCATTGTCAGTGGAAAAGTTTCTAATATCAAGACGTACTATGATTTCTTATTGAAAAATGATGATGCTATAGGAAAAATTTCAGAACTAGAAAATAAATACTTGATGATTATTTCACGTGAGTTTTTAACAGGAGTTCGTAAACAAGATGTTCTCTTACTATCTGAAATGGTCAAAGGAAGAGAGTTTAATAGAAAAGAAGTTAAAGTTTTATTCCAAAGTTACGGATTGGATGCACAAGAGAGGACAATTGATTCTGTTTTAAATACACTTAACTTAAACTTCTTTACAGGACTACTTGCTGAAACTTATAGTGGGGGAGAAATAATTGAAGCTGGTCAAAATATACAATTATCAGTTGGTATGAAAAAAGCGCTTTTGAGAAATTCATATTTTAAATTGTTGTTAGAAGATTTGTTATCTGCGAGCTTTATTAAAAGTGAAAGCTATGATAAAAGTAGAGTTTTCACTTTGTATAAAAAGTATCGTAGAAGAGATGTAATTCGACTTTTGAATTGGGACAAACAGCAAATTGATCAAAATATTGGTGGTTACATACGAAAAGATGATGAGTTTGCTATTTTCATTACTTTGAAGAAAGGAGCAGAATTCAGTGGTGCTATGATGGCGTATGAAGATGAACTTCTCTCTCCAAATTTATTGAAGTGGTATACCAAGGCACCTAGGACTATGAGTTCTCCAGAAGTAAAAGCAATTTTAGATTACTATATATCTGGGTTAAATATGCATATTTTTGTTAAAAAGTCTGATGATGAAGGAACTGACTTTTACTATCTTGGGAAAGTCGAGCCACAGTTGAATTCTATTGAAGAGTTTCATAAACCGACAAATGATGGCAAAACTAAATCAGTTGTTGAAATGCACCTTAAATTTCTAGAAGCTGTTGATTATAAATTGTATAGGTATTTGACAAACATCGAATAATTAAAAATAGTTCTACTGTTTTCTTTAAGTTATATTTTTTTATTTCACTTATAAGTCGATTTTAGTCTGATTTTCCATAAAATTTAATTTACAAGTTGATTTTAGTCGTAATTTTCCTAAAATTTAATCTACAAATGAAATTCAAACCAAAATAAAAAAGCACGTCATAAACAAATGCTTTTTAGAAATTAAGAATTATCCCCAAATCAATCCCAAGGCAATCGTAATCGCCAGAGCCCCATTATAAATCATCAAATTTTGAACAGACAGGATGAAAGTTTCTCTTTTATCCTGTTTTTTCAGGAATTTGTTGACATTTCGGATGATCAAAGGCGAGACCAAACTCATGAGCAGCGTTGTCTTCGGTAGCACACCAGTAATCACACCTACTAGAACAACGAAACAAGCCAAACCATACATACTCACAAACAGCCTCAAAGCATGATGAACACCAATAAAATGCGGCAGAGTCAAACGCCCATTTTTTTCATCTTGCGCCAAATCGCAAATGTTATCTGCCAGCATGACGTTGAAATTCATACAGAAGCACATCATCCCCACCAGGCCAATGGGTATGAGCGTCGCGAAATCGATGTTAAAAGTCAGCAACCATTGATGAAAAGAGGCTGTGAAGAAATTAGCGTCGAATGCGTTGACGTAGATGCCGAAGAAGAAGCCACAAAGTCCTTCAGCAAAACCGGCGAGCACCTCGCCCAACGGAAATCGGGAGAAGGCAAAGGGACCGAAGGTGTAGAAAATAGCGATGATAAAACAAAGCGCACCAATCGGTAAAATCGCAATGTTAGTCGTTAAGACGACACCGATCCCGACGATGAGGTCAATGGCAAGCAACGCCAAACAAATTTTGAGCGCCAAGCTAGGGGCGATATTGCGCGTTGACAGGATGTTTTCGTGGGTTTTGTAGTCTGGATCAAGCGCTTTTTTGTAATCCATCAGATTATTCCAAGCACTGACAAAGAGATTGATCGCGATAAGGCCGATAAAAAATAAAAGTGTTGGCAAAAAATGAAAGCTACCAAAGGTATAAAGCGCGAAAATCACACCGGCAATCGGCGATAATAGTGCGGCGGGTAAGGTCTGAATGCGCGTGAAATTCAGAAAAGTTTTGAAGGTCATTGTTACCTCTATCCTAAAAGACAAAATTTTCTAAAAATTATGTCTGTTTTGTGATATAATATTACTAACTATTATATCAAAAAATAGATAGGAACTGAGTTTCGACTACCTGAATCCTAGGAAAACAGCTGATTTGCTTGCAAGAACTCTATGAGTTTTGGCCGATCTGTCGTTTCTGGCTTCAAAATAGTCGCCTCAATAGCTTAAAAGGAGAATCTAATGCGCGCAATTGTGACAGTTATCGGAAAAGACAAAACAGGTATCGTAGCTGGGGTATCAACACGTTTAACAGAACTTGATGTGAACATCGTCGACATTTCACAAACGATCATGGATGGCTTTTTTACCATGAACATGGTGGTTGAAATTGAAGCAACGGAAGCATTCCCTGAAGTTAAGTCAAATCTTGAAGCCCTAGGTGAAAGCTTGAAAGTTGACATTAAAATCATGAATGAAGCTATTTTTGAGGCCATGCACCAACTTTAATTTTTAGTCGTATGAGACGATTGAAATCACAGAAAGACTATGAGCGGACGTAGTTCGCGAATGACCTCGCTTGGACGGAGCGCAAGCGCAGGTCAAGTTTTAAGATTTCACAAAGTGAAATCGCAGAAAGGTTAATGAAGTGAAACAAAATCAAATTCTTGAAACAATTCGCATGATCGAAGAAGAAAATCTCGATATCCGGACGATTACAATGGGGATTTCCCTTTTGGATTGTATTGACAGTGATATTGATCGTGCCTGTGAAAAGATTTATCAAAAGATTACTACTAAGGCAAAAGATCTTGTGAAAATTGGTGATGAGATTGGTGATGAACTCGGTATTCCGATTATCAATAAACGGGTCAGCGTGACACCAATCGCTATTATCGGTGCGGCAACTGATGCGACTGATTACACACCGTTTGCCCTAGCACTTGACCGTGCAGCAAAAGAAATCGGCATTGACTTCATCGGTGGTTTCACAGCACTCGCCCAAAAAGGCTACCAAAAAGGTGATAAGATCCTCATTGATTCTTTACCCAAAGCGCTTGCGGCAACTGACTATGTTTGTAGCTCAGTCAATGTTGGGTCAACTAAAACAGGGATTAACATGGATGCTGTCCGAGATATCGGGGAAATCATTGTCGAAGCTGCTAAATTAGATGACATGAGCTGTGCTAAACTTGTTGTCTTTGCCAATGCCGTTGAGGACAATCCTTTTATGGCTGGTGCTTTCCATGGTGTTGGTGAAGCTGATGTTGTGATCAACGTTGGTGTTTCAGGACCTGGTGTCGTGAAACGTGCCCTTGAAAAAGTTCGCGGAGAATCATTTGACGTTGTCGCTGAAGTGGTTAAGAAAACGGCTTTCAAAGTTACACGCATGGGACAACTTGTCGGTAAAATGGCGTCAGAGCGCCTAGGTGTCGAGTTTGGGATTGTTGATTTATCGCTTGCCCCAACACCAGCCATTGGTGATTCTGTCGCACGTATCTTAGAAGAAATGGGTCTCGAAATGGTCGGAACTCATGGCACAACAGCAGCCCTCGCACTTTTGAATGACCAAGTCAAAAAAGGTGGCGTCATGGCCTGTAACCAAGTCGGCGGACTTTCAGGTGCTTTCATTCCAGTTTCTGAAGATGAAGGCATGATCGCAGCGGTTAATGCTGGCGTGCTCAATCTTGAAAAACTTGAAGCCATGACCGCCATTTGTAGTGTCGGACTAGACATGATTGCCGTACCAGGCGATACACCTGCTAGCACGATTTCAGCTATGATTGCGGATGAAGCTGCGATTGGCGTGATTAATATGAAGACAACTGCTGTTCGGGTGATTCCTAAAGGTAAGGTTGGCGAACAAATTGAATTCGGTGGACTACTTGGGACAGCGCCTGTCATGCCAGTTCACAAAGAATCATCTGCAGCATTTATCGCACGTGGCGGTCATATCCCAGCGCCAATTCATAGTTTTAAAAACTAAAGACGGTTACCTTGTATTAGGTTATTCTGATCTATCAAGCTTAAAACTGCAACTGCAGTTCTTTAATAAAAGTGGAGAAATCTGCTTTTTTTTGTTAAAATGAGTATAAATGATGTTGATGAGCGCTTACATTTTTTAGAATATCCGTGCTAGAGTTCATAATCAACACTCAGACTGTCGTTGTGGCGTGTGACTTTGAAGCAACGACTCAGCTAGACCTAACTGATCAAAAAACGTTTTTGAAAATGGAGTAGACATATGGTAAATATCTATTTAGTCAGACATGGCAAGACCATGTTTAATACAATCGGCCGTGCCCAAGGCTGGTCAGATACCCCCTTGACACGTGATGGAGAAATCGGCATTACTGAGCTTGGCTTAGGTTTTGCAGCAAAGAATATCAAATTTGATTATGCTTTTTCATCAGATAGCGGTCGCACGATTCAGACGATAAACTTCATTTTGAAGTATTCCGAAAACGAAGGCATCCCTTATGAAATGGACAAGCGCATTCGGGAATGGTGCTTTGGTAGCCTCGATGGTGGGTATGACGGTGAACTTTTTGACGGCGTTTTACCAAGAACCGATGCTTATAAGGGCAAAAGTGCCGAAGAATTGACCTATGAAGACATCGCCAAAGGCCTCCTCGAAGTCGATACAGCAGGTTGGGCGGAGCCTTGGGAAGTACTCAGTAAACGTATTCTCGACGGCTTCTTTGACGCTGCTAAAAAGGCCGAGGCCAATGGTGCAGAAAATATCGTCATCGTCAGCCACGGTATGACGATTGCGACCTTTATCAAACTCCTCGATAGTCGTCGTCCGAAATTTCAAGGGTTAGATAATGGATCAGTGACACACTTAACCTACTCAGATGGTAATTTTTCAATCGGTGAAATTGGGGATATGAGCTACCGAGAATTAGGACGGGAGATTTTAAATGCAGAATGAACACTATCATAGAAGAAGACCACGTAAAAAGCCACGTTATGACCGCCTAATTGGTGTAGCTGTAGTGCTAGTTTTAGCCATTTGTGCGCTTGTCTTTTTAGTTCATACCCTACTTAAAAAAGATACAGCGACACCAACTAAATCTGCAACGACTAGTCAGTCTCAAAAATCGTCAGCTAAGCCTAAAGCATCAACAACAGAAGCTAAAAAAGATAAAAATCTACCTGATAGCAAATCGACAGATTGGGACCTTGTCTTGGTTAATCGTGATCACCCTAAAGATGAAATGAGCCCTGATGTCGTACAGATTGATAATATCTGGGTTGATGCACGAATTTCAGATGCCACAGAAAAATTTTTGGCAGCAGCACAAGCGATCAATCCTGCTGAACATCTGATTTCAGGCTATCGTAGTGTTGCTTATCAAACGACACTCTATGAGCAATACGTTGCGCAAGAAATGGCAGCTGACCCTTCACTTGATCGTGAAGCAGCAGAGAAGAAAGTACAAACTTATTCGCAACCACCGACAAAGTCTGAACATCAGACAGGTTTAGCGATTGATTTATCTGATGTTGATAGTTTAAACGAGTCAACGACTGCTGAACAGGTTGCTGCTATAGCACCTGAATATGGTTTTGTTCTACGCTTCCCTCAAGGTGGTATCACAAGCACTGGTGTCGATTACGAAGACTGGCATTTTCGCTACGTCGGTGTTGCCAACGCTAAATATATGACAGAGCATCATTTGACTTTGGAAGACTATATCAAGTTACTAGATAAAAAATGATCCAATTTCATGATAATGTCACCTGAAAATTATGGTAGAATGGTATTATCTAATGTCAATTTAAAGGTATAGGAGTGCAGGTCCCCATGTTTTCAGGAAAATCATCATCATTTGTCATTTTATCTAGTATTGGTTTATTGATTTATTCAGCTTGGCAGATGATTAATAACATCTTACCCAATTTACAAATATTTAAGATTGTCTATGACACCTTTCTTAAAGCAGTTGATGCTTTCAAGTTACAGTCAAAAGCTTCGATGACCAATGTTCAGTTTTTGATCTATGTGGTCTTGCTTGTTGCCTTTATCTTCTTGTTGACTAAATTTTGGAAGTTTGCCATTTATGCGCTTCTCTTCTTTGTCTTTATCTTGGTTTGTAATTTTGCTTACTATGCCTGGTCAAATGGTGCAACATCAGCAGAGTGGTTCACCTTTATCGTGATGGCAGTCAGCTTTGTCAATGTTTTTCTGACTTCTAAGACAAATGGTCTCATCTAAATATTAGCTTTAAAAAAATGCGTATTTCAAAATTAGCACTCGATGCAAAAGAGTGCTAATTTTTTTGTGTTTTTTCCTTGACAATGAAACAAGAGAATTATATAATTAAAGATGTAGTTAGCACTTGATAACTACGAGTGCTAAAAAAGAGGTGTTCAACATGATTACAAAACGCCAACAACAAATTTTAAATCTGATCATATCGCTTTATACACAAACTCATAAAGCGGTCGGATCAAAAGCTTTGATGACGTCGATTAGTGCCTCTAGTGCCACCATCAGAAATGATATGAAGACGCTAGAAACGCTTGGTTTCATCCAAAAAGAGCACACTTCATCTGGCCGAGTGCCAAGTGTGACAGGTTATAAATACTTCGTTGAAAACTTCTTAAAGCCTGGTAAACTAGACAATAATGACGTTTACCAAGTCATGAAACGTTTCGACGGTGAGTTTTATAAACTAGATGTGCTTTATCAGCAGGCTGCCCAAATCTTGTCAGATATGACAGGTTTCTCAGCCTTCATCTTAAATGTCTCGCTTAAAAATCAGATCCTATCTAAATTTGATATCGTCCAGCTCGATAGTCACTCAGCTATGGCTGTGATGACGCTTGATACTGGTTTGGTCAAAACGATGCAGTTTTCACTGCCAAGGTCAATGACCTTAGACGATTTGACAACCTTCAAATTTATTTCTGATGAACGGCTAGTTGGCAAGCGAATTTTGGACATCCACTATTCCTTATTGACCGAGATTCCGCAGGTCGCACAGAAATATTTTGTTATGACTACAGATGTCTTGCAACTGTTTGATTATGTCTTTTCAGACTTGTTCAAGGAAAACTTGATTTCTGCAGGTCGACAAAACTTATTAGAGTATTCGGATGATGTTGTCTCACTCTACAAGATTTTGATGGACGATGAGGCGATTATTCATGAGATTCGTGATACAGTATCTGATGATGAAATCAGAAGTGTCAAATTTGATTCAAGTTTGACAGAGAATCATCAGATTTCAAAAAACATCACCCTCATGACGCAACAGTTTGTTGTGCCGTATCGAGGTCTAGGTACTTTAGCGCTAATGGGTCCTGTAGATTTAGACTATCAAAAAGTCGTCTCTACCATGGACCTTGTGGCCAAGATTTTAACCATGAAACTGAGTGATTACTATCGTTATCTCGACGGTAATCATTACGAAGTGATATAACATAAATAACAAAAAGGAGATGCAATGTCTAAGAAAAAGCATAAGGAAGACATCGAAAAAGAATTAGCTGAGGAAGTTGAAAACGAAGCGGTTTTGGAAGAAATTGTAGATGACGAAATCGATGAGTTAGCAGTACTTCAAGCTAAGCTAGACGAGATGGAAAATAAATATCTCAAGGCTCATGCGGAGATGCAAAACAATCAGCGTCGTGCCAATGAAGAGCGTCAAACGATTTTGAAATATCGCTCACAAGACTTAGCGCGTAAAATCTTACCAAGTTTGGATAACCTTGAGCGTGCGCTTGCAGTTGAAGGGTTGACAGATGATGTCAAAAAAGGCTTGGAGATGACGCAGGAAAGTTTGCTCAACGCCCTTAAAGAAGAAGGGGTTGTTGAAGTATCAACAGAAGGCGAATTTGATCCTAACTTCCACATGTCAGTTCAAACTGCACCAGCAGACGATGAACATCCAGCTGATACCATTGCTCAAGTCCTCCAAAAAGGTTACCAACTTCACGAACGCAACCTACGCCCTGCAATGGTTGTGGTTTATCAATAATGAATTGTTTGACCGAAATGTCACAAAACTATGAATAAATTAACGAACGCGCGTAGCGCACAAAAAGTTTACGCATCGCGTAAACTTCCCAGATTTTGTTTCTGAAAGTGATGATTTCACTAAATTCCCCCACTTCAGAAAATAAAATCAAAACAAACAAAAAATAAAATAAAAAAAGAAGGTAAAACATTATGTCTAAAATTATCGGTATTGACTTAGGTACAACAAACTCAGCAGTCTCAGTTCTTGAAGGTGGCGAAGCTAAAATCATCGCTAACCCAGAAGGTAACCGTACAACACCATCAGTAGTCGCTTTCAAAAACGGCGAAATTCAAGTTGGTGAAGTTGCCAAACGTCAAGCAGTGACTAACCCAGATACAATCATCTCAATCAAACGTCACATGGGTACTGACTACAAAGTCGAAGCTGGCGGCAAATCTTACACACCACAAGAAATCTCAGCTATGATCCTCCAATACATCAAAGGTTTTGCTGAAGATTACCTTGGTGAAAAAGTTGAAAAAGCTGTCATCACTGTACCTGCTTACTTTAACGATGCCCAACGTCAAGCAACAAAAGATGCTGGTAAAATCGCTGGTCTTGAAGTAGAACGTATCGTCAACGAACCAACAGCAGCAGCACTTGCTTATGGTCTTGATAAAGTTGATAAAGACGAAAAAATCCTTGTCTTTGACCTTGGTGGTGGTACATTCGACGTTTCAGTACTTGAACTTGGCGATGGCGTCTTTGAAGTATTGTCTACTTCTGGTGATAACCACCTTGGTGGTGATGACTTTGACCAAAAAGTTATTGATTACTTGGTCGCACAATTCAAATCTGCTAACGGTATCGACTTAGCTCAAGATAAGATGGCTTTGCAACGTTTGAAAGATGCTGCTGAAAAAGCTAAAAAAGACTTGTCAGGTGTAACATCTACACAAATCTCATTGCCATTTATCACAGCTGGTGAAGCTGGACCGCTCCACTTGGAAGAAACTTTAACACGTGCTAAATTTGACGACTTGACTGCTGACTTAGTAGAACGGACTAAAACACCAGTTCGTAAAGCTTTGTCAGACGCTGGTTTGTCAGCATCTGAAATTGATGAAGTCATCTTAGTTGGTGGTTCAACACGTATTCCTGCGGTTGTTGAAGCAGTTAAAAAAGAAACAAATAAAGAACCAAATAAATCAGTTAACCCTGACGAAGTAGTTGCTATGGGTGCTGCGATCCAAGGTGGTGTCATCACTGGTGACGTTAAAGACGTTGTCTTACTTGACGTCACACCTTTGTCACTTGGTATTGAAACAATGGGTGGTGTCTTCACAAAACTCATCGACCGTAACACAACAATCCCAACATCTAAATCACAAGTCTTCTCAACTGCGGCTGATAACCAACCAGCAGTAGACATTCACGTCCTTCAAGGTGAACGTCCAATGGCAGCTGATAACAAAACGCTTGGTCGTTTCCAACTTTCAGATATCCCTGCTGCACCACGTGGTATCCCACAAATCGAAGTAACATTCGACATTGACAAAAATGGTATCGTATCTGTTAAAGCCAAAGACATGGGTACAAACAAAGAACAAACCATCGTGATCCAATCTAACTCAGGTTTGTCTGATGAAGAAATCGACAAAATGATGAAAGATGCTGAAGCAAATGCTGAAGCGGATGCGAAACGTAAAGAAGAAGTTGACCTTAAAAACGAAGTTGACGCAACAATCTTTGCAACTGAAAAAACAATCAAAGAAACTGAAGGTAAAGGCTTTGACACAGAACGTGACGCTGCTCAAGCGGCACTTGATGAGTTGAAAGCAGCACAAGAAGCTGACAATCTTGAAGATATGAAAGCAAAACTTGAAGCTCTGAACGAAAAAGCACAAGCCTTGGCAGTTAAACTTTACGAACAAGCCGCTGCTGAACAACAAGCTACAGCAGGTGCTGATGCTTCTGGTGATACACCAAAAGACGATAATGTTGTTGATGGTGACTTCGAAGAAGTTAAATAATTGAAACGTAATTAAACGTCATGAAAAAAGGCTGGGACAAAAGTCTCAGTCAGCAAAAGAGAAAAGCAAACTAACCAGTTTACTTTTCTCTTTTTTATTGTTCTGTAGAAAGAATACCGGTTTGATATAGAATCAGCGAATTATTGACCAATTTCGCATTGTTTTGGCAAAAGAATGCCGATTTGGTATAAAACCAGCCAAGTTTTTAGAGTACGTTTGTGCTAGACTTTTTGTATTAAATTGTTGACACATGATAAAAAGTATAGTAAACTTTACGTAAAGTTAACTATACAGGAGGTGTCATATTAATAAAATAAAAGCCTATCGGACAGATTACGGTGTATCCCAAGAAGCCCTGGCTGAAGCGATGGAAGTCACAAGGCAAACAATCATTTCACTTGAGAAAGAAAAATATACGGCATCCTTAAATCTAGCCTATAAATTAGCGCAATATTTTAATACAACGATTGAGGATATCTTTTTCAGCGAGGATGAATAAGGAGTATGATGAAATTAAAGATCAAGAAAAGAAAATTTGAAAGGATGAGGAATTAATGTTTAAATATTTATTTAAGAAAAATATTAAGAAAGATAGCGACTATAAAAAATATCATTTAATTTGGTTTCCGTTAACGGTTATTTTCCTTTTTTTATTTTTATCTGTTATGTATAGGCAAATAAAGGATATAAAAATTTTCTATTCTAGTGCGATTGGTGGAATTTTTCCTATTTTGGGCTATGGTATCTGGTTAGTATGGCTTTTACATAATCCGAAACGCCTGCGAGCGGCGAGACTAAAAATAACAGATGAGCGTCGGAAATTACTAGAACAAGAGGCTTGGGCGCATATTGGTCAATTTTTGCTAGGGGTTGCCACTGTCGTGATGTTTCTTTCAATTGAAAAAGAAGAGATAACGGTCAGTCTGATGCCGTTAGTGTTACTTGTTTATTTGTCAATCGCTTACTATTTTTATAGATTGAGAAAATAATTATTGATATTATCGCTGTAATGGGGATGTTTTTTAAGGATAACCATTCTTACATTGTGGAATATTATGAAAGATATGATAAAATTGAATTGTTATTATAAGTATCTAAAATAATCAGTAGGGGCTGACCTTGTGTGGCGTTGTTAAACAACTAGAGTTAAGAGGAGAGTAGATGTGTTAAAACTAGAAACTATCACAAAAAAATTTGGTGATAAAGTCGCTGTCAATCAGCTTGATATGATCGTCAAACCTGGCGAGATTATGGGGCTGATTGGTCAAAATGGTGCCGGAAAAACGACAACTTTTCGAATGATTTTGGATTTCATCAAACCGGACCAGGGTCAGATTACTTGGCAAGGTGTGCCCATTACCCAGGATATCAAGCAAAAAATAGGCTTTCTACCTGAAGAACGTGGACTTTATCAAAAGTTGACGATTGAAGAGCAAATCTTGTATTTTGCTCAACTCCATGGTATGAAACGAGCTGAAGCACGTGAAGATCTCGTTCGCTGGATGGATAAGCTAGAAATCGTCGGAAAAATCACAGACAAGGTGCAAACCCTGTCCAAAGGTAACGCCCAAAAAGTTCAATTTATTGCGACCTTGATTCACCGTCCTGACTTTTTGATTCTGGATGAACCTTTCAGCGGACTCGATCCAGTTAATACTAGCCTTTTAATGACGGAGATTAAAAATCTCAAGGCAAATGGTGCAGCCATCATTTTCTCTAGTCATAACATGAGCGGGGTTGAGTTACTCAGTGATCAGCTGACCATGCTGAAAAAAGGTAAAGTCGTCTTGCAAGGTGACATATATGGGATTCGGGATAGATTTGGCCGCACCCAAATCTATGTGGAAAGTGATGTATCAGATACGGATTTGGCAGCTATTTCAGGTGTTGAGACAATTGAGAAACAAGGTGCTGGTCGCATGATACATGTCAGTGATGCAGCGGTTGGTCACGAGATTTTCACTAAAGTGACGCAATCTGGTTATGTACAGGCTTTTGTACAAGCCCCACCAACACTCGATGAAATTTTCCGTAAGGAGGTCGCTGAAAATGTTTAAACAAATGAAATTAGTCGCGGGTCAAGTTTACCGCACAAAAATTAAAACACCGACTTTTTGGTTAACGGTACTAACGCCATTGTTATTGCCAATTATAGGTTTAATCATTGGCTTTGTGATTGCTAAAACGAGTGATCATTCACCTGCAAGGCTCGCTGTCGTAGATAACACAGCACTGGTTCAAACACTAAAAACAGGTAAAGTCTTAGATGCTAAAATTTCGGAAGTAGCTGATGTCAAAACTGCCAAGCAAAAGATCTTGGATAAGAAACTAGATGGTTATCTTGTCAAAGAAGATGGCAAATACACCCTGGTTGCGGGAACCGATAGCACAACGAAATTCAATGAAACAACTGTTAAAACAGCGCTTTCGCAAATTGAGCTAGCTGAAAAAGCGAGCCATCTTAAATTGACTACTGAGGAGTTGGTCAGTCTTCAAACACCCGCAAATCTAACCATGAAAACCTTGGGTAAGAAAGGTGAATCTAGTGGTGGTGAAGCTAAAAATGCAGCCAATAATGCTATTTCTGTGCTGATTTCAGTCGTTATCTTCATGTTACTGATGATTTATTCTAATATGTTGGCCCAAGAAATTGCCAATGAAAAATCTAATCGGATTATGGAGACTTTGCTAGCAGCAACCAGCACTAAAGTCCAATATTTTGGTAAAATACTAGGGGTTGGTCTACTCGTTCTAACCCATATCGTATTTTACGTCGTTTTAGGTGTGGTTGCGGCCATTGTTCTAAAAGGCAATCAAATGGTCGAAAGTGCCAAAAGTATGGTCGGTGGCGTCGATATGAGTTTCTTACTCTATGCTGTTTTAATGCTGATAGTGGGTCTCGCGGCTTATCTATTCTTGACAGCGATTACTGCTAGCTTGGTCAATGATCAAAGTCAGGTTCAGCAAGCCATTGCACCGATTTCTTATCTGTCTTTGGTCGGCTACATGGCTGGTATTTTTGGGGCAGAAGTACCCAATAACATTGTGCTTAAGGTGTTGAGTTATTTGCCTTTTGTCTCACCTACCTTCATGCCGAGCCGTTTAGCACTGGAGATATCAACTTCGACAGAGGCTTACATCGCGCTAGCTATACAGCTCATTGCGCTCGTGCTAGTTGCTAAGTTTGGCGAACGCATCTATGCTAAGAATGTCTTGAGTTATTCTGATGAAAAAATCTTTAAGCAGCTCATTCGAAATCTAAAAAAATAAGCTAAAATCCCTGTGACAAACGGGGATTTTTTTCGTATATAAAAGTGAGGTGAAACTATGAACTGGAAAATGCTGTTGGAACGGCTCAAAGAAAATTTAAAACTCGTAATTGGCGTCGGTCTTGTTTTTATTTTGGTCGTCTTCTTTTATTTGAGACCCATGACTAAAGATACAGACGATGCGCTTGCGGTATCTAGTCAATCTAGTATAGCTGCTAAGACTGATCAGTCTGCTGACAAACAGACACCTGACAAACAAAAATCTGAGACGAGCAAGGACATTATGGTTGATATTAAAGGTGCAGTGAAAAAGCCCGCAGTTTATAAAGTATCCAGTCATGCACGGGTAAATGATGTGGTCGCCTTAGCAGGTGGGTTGACCGATCAAGCAGATATCAAATCAATCAATCTAGCTCAGAAGGTAACGGATGAGATGACCATTTATGTTGCAAGTATCGGTGAGGATGTGACAGCATCAGAGGTGAAACAAGCAGAGCAAGGGGAAGCAACGACAACTGATAAAGTCAATATCAACACAGCTGACCTAGCTAAGCTCCAGACACTAAGAGGCGTTGGGGCAAAAAGAGCGCAGGATATCATAGATTACAGGGAGCAAAACGGTCCTTTCAAGACACCAGAAGATTTAGGAAATGTCAAAGGTTTTGGAGAGAAGACAATTGAAAAACTTAAAGAAAGCATTACGGTGGATTAATCTACCATCGATTTTCATCGCCTATTTTTGTGTGCTGATCTACTATACCGTCTTTTGTTTCTCCTATTTACTTTTAGGTTATCTCATCATTTCTTTGCTAATCTTGATCTGGCAAAATGGCATCAGAACTTGTTTAAAGCTCAGCATGATCTTAATTGGGTTTGCAACCATTTGTCTAGCGCTACAAGATCGTGAAGCTAAAGATTTTGCGCGTGAGATGACAGTGACACGGATCAGCCCCATACTGGATACGATTCAGGTGGATGGTGACCAGGTCTCTTTTCGTGGGAAATCGGGCAAACAAACCTATCAAGTCTATTATAGGGTCACGACGGAACAAGAGCAGCGCTACTTTAAGCAATTAGCACAACCAGTCGTCCTATCCATTTCAGGTCAACTAGAAAAAGCGAGTCAACAAAGAAATTTCAATGGCTTTGATTATCAACACCATCTCAAGACACAAAATATCTATCGAGTTTTGACGATTGAACAGGTGACAGGGGTGACAAGAAAACAAACCTTAACCTTAGCGCTCTTACGACGAAAAGCTATTTTGTTTAGTGAGCAACACTTTCCGCGACCTATGTCAGCCTACATGACCGGTTTACTTTTTGGGCATCTCGGTAAAGATTTTGAAGATATGAGCAGTATCTATACCAGCTTAGGCATCATGCACCTCTTTGCGCTATCAGGCATGCAAGTGTCATTTTTTATCGACTTTTTAAGAAAGGGTATGCTCAGACTAGGGTTCAGGAGAGATGTTGTCGATTGGTTTCAAATCCCTTTTTCTGTTTTTTATGCTGGTCTTACAGGATTTTCCATATCTGTCAACAGATCCTTGGTCCAGAAAATCCTAGCTAATTTTGGAATTAAGGCGCTTGACAATTTCAGTCTCACGTTGTTGCTTCTATTTATCACGGCGCCAAAATTCCTTTTAACCACAGGCGGCACCTTGTCTTTACTTTTTGCCTTCGTCATTTCAATCTTTGGTGATCGCTTTGAGAACCTCCCAAAATATCGTAAACTACTAGCAGAAAGTTTAACCCTTTCTCTATGCGTTTTACCGCTCCTCATCCTTTATTTTCACACCTTCCAACCAGTGTCGATCATCTTGACCTTTGTCTTCAGCTTTCTTTTTGATATTCTCTTCCTACCAGGTCTATCCGTCATTTTCTTGCTAGCAATGGTAACAGGCTTCACGCTAACACAAGTCAATCTCATTTTTCAGTGGCTTGAAGACCTTATCAAATTGACAGATAGCTGGTGGCATTATCCGTTAGTACTTGGTAAACCAACAGCCTTGGTCTTTCTGGTGACGCTAGTTGTGACAGTAATTGACCACTGGCGAAATCGAAAAGTTAGTGCTAGGCTGGCAATCATCTTGATGGGCTTATTCTTCATAACTAAAAATCCACCGACTCCTTCGATAACCATGGTGGATGTTGGCCAGGGGGATAGTATTTTCTTACAAGATAAGTTTAATCGACGCAATATTTTAATCGATACAGGTGGCAGGATTGAACTAGGTAAGAAGAAAAAGTGGCAGGAGCGTAAAATTGCAGCACCAGCTGAAAAGACTTTAATTCCTTATTTGAAAAGTCGGGGTGTGGGTCAGATTGATACTTTGGTTCTAACCCATACTCACGAGGACCATATGGGTGACCTACTCGCTGTCATCGACCAAATTAAGGTCAAAAATATCATCGTGAGTCAAGGCAGTCTCAATAATGCCCAATTTGTCAAACTCTTAAAGCAAACCCGAGCTAAGGTTCAAGTGGCTAAGGTCGGTCAACGACTAAAGATTTTTGACAGCTATTTGGAAGTTCTGTATCCATTGACCCCAGGAGATGGTAAAAATAATGACTCGATCGTCTTGTATGGTAAGCTCTATGGGACAAAATTTTTGTTAACAGGTGATTTGGAGGAGACAGGCGAGCGAGAGTTGTTGACACGTTATCCCAATCTCTCAGTTGATGTTTTAAAAGTAGGGCATCATGGCTCAAAAACGTCATCTTCTGAGTCTTTTATTGAAGCGATTCGACCAAAAGTCGGATTGATTTCTTGTGGTTTGGATAATCGGTACGGTCATCCAAATATGGAAACTCTCACAACCTTCCAGAAATATGAGGTTCAAACTTTTCGAACAGATTATCATGGTGCTATAAAATTTAAGAAAAACAGTAAATTTTGGCACATCTCGACAGTAAAGTGATAGAATAGAGGCAATACTCTAGAAAGAGTCAATAGAAAGGATTTGTATGTCGGAAGGGCGTGCAAAGACATATATAATATGGCACTATTAAAAATCGACTACTACTCAGAAATTCTAGGCATGGTGCGCACGGTCAACATGTTGTATCCTGAACCACGTAAGAATCCAGATAAGGATGTTCCGACAACGGATATTCCTGTTCTATACCTGTTGCATGGTATGTCTGGTAATCAGGATTCATGGCTTAATCGTTCAGGTATTGAGCGTATCGTTAGAAGTACGAATTTAGCGGTTGTGATGCCGTCAACAGACTTGGCTTGGTATACCAACACAACTTACGGCGCAAGGTATTATGATGCGATTGTGACTGAATTACCACAAGTCTTGCAAAACTTTCTACCAAATCTATCTACTAAACGTGAGAAGAACTTTATTGCCGGCCTATCTATGGGCGGTTATGGTGCTTTCAAAATTGCACTGGCTTCTAACAAATTTTCTTATGCGGCAAGTTTGTCAGGTGCCATATCTTTTGAAAAAGTCGCAAGAGAAGAGATAGGGAATCTCGCTTATTGGCAAGGTATTTTTGGTGATCTAGATAAATTTGACGAATCGGTTAATTCTGTCCAAAAACTTGCGTCAGATTTCACAAAGACATTTGGAGATGAGAAACCTAAACTTTACGCCTGGTGTGGTCATCAAGATTTTCTCTATCCAGCTAATAATTTTGCGGTCCAAGACTTGAAGAATAAGGACTTTGACATTATTTATGAAACAGCGGATGGGACACATGAATGGTATTATTGGACAAAAATGATGGATCGTGTGCTTGAATTTCTTCCTATAAAATATAATCAAGAAGAGCGTTTATCTTAAAAATGAAAGCTTTTTCGCTTTTTTTCAGAAAATCAGTCCACAGACCTATTTTTTTGTTGACATTTCAGTAAAATAGGACTAGAATTTTACTGTTAAGTAAAAACGTAAGATACTCTTACAAGAAAAATTTACCCAATTTTAAGGAGGACATATTAATGTCATTAGGAATTCTCGCTTTAGGGATTGCAGCACTTGGTGCAGGTATCGGTGAAGGTCTCATCGTTAGTAGTATTTTGAACGCAGTATCTCGTCAACCAGAACTTGAAGGCAAATTGCGTTCATTGATGTTTGTCGGTATCGCATTTATTGAAGGAACTTTCTTTATCACACTTGCTATGACATTCGTCTTGAAATAAGACGGTTCTCAGTTTATACACCAGTAGCTAGCTTGAGACATTACAGAGTAAAGTTTTGCTTTAGTTGCTAATAACGTGTATATATTAGAAAGGAAGTGAGTATTCGTGGAAAAATCTTGGTCTTTTCATCTTGGACCGGTTTATTTTGATGGTGCTGTCCTTGTCATGACTGTTTTAACTTGTGCGATTATCTTTGGCTTTGTCTTTTGGGCAAGTCGTCGGATGACTTTACGACCAAAAGGCAAACAAAATGTATTGGAAGCCATCATTGATTTTGTCAATGGTGTCTCAAAAGACAACTTGGGTGCGACTGAATCACGTCGCTACTCACTTTTCATCTTTGTCCTCTTCATGTTCATCTTTGTTGCCAACAATATTGGTTTGATGACCAAAATTGAAGGGTCAAATGAGTTAACTTACTGGAAATCACCAACAGCAGATGTTGGCGTGACATTGGCTTTATCATTAATGGTATCACTCGTTGCAACATTATCGAGTATTAAGCGTTTCGGCTTTAAAGGCTACATCAAACATGCCTTCTTAACGCCTGCTGCCATGTTACCGATGAACATTATGGAAGAATTTATCAATTTTCTAAGTTTAGCCTTACGTCTATTCGGTAATATTTTTGCTGGTGAAATTGTGATCGGCTTGATTACACGTGTTGGTAATCTTGAAGTGTATCATCTACCACTTGCAATTCTGCTTGAAGTGGCTTGGACGGCGTTCTCGCTCTTTATTGGTGCGCTGCAAGCATACGTTTTTGTCTTGCTATCAACCATGTATATCAATGAAAAAATCGCAAAAGAAGAGTAGAAAGGAGTAGTCATGAGTCCATTTATTTTGTTAGAATCTGCTCCGAGTTCAATGCTAGGCAACATTATTGTGGTCAGCGGTGCCTTTTTAATCTTGCTCGTCTTGATTAAAAAATATGCTTGGGGTGCGATGACATCAATGCTTGATGCACGTGCTAAAAAAATTAATGATGATATTGATGGTGCAGAAAATGCTCGGCTACAAGCTGAGCAATTTGCTGCGGAACGTGAAACTGAATTAGCAGGCTCACGTGATGAAGCCACTAAAATCATCAATAATGCCAAAGACACTGCTGAAGCCAACAAAGCTAAAATCGCTGCAGAAGCTGCAGAAGAAGCACGTCGTGCCAAACAACGTGCCAATGAAGAAATTGAACAATCTAAAAAAGAAGCCATTTCAGGTATCAAAGGTAATGTTGCTGATATTTCAGTCAAAATTGCTGAAAAACTTATCGGTCAAACTTTAGATGCGTCAGCGCAATCAGACTTGATCGATCAGTACTTGGAAAAATTGGGGGAATAAGTATGTCTCTCATTATTGCTCAAAAATATAGTAAAGCTTTACTTGAAGTCGCACAGGAAAGTCAGCAATTAGAAGCTGTCTTAGCCGAAGTAGCTGCTTTTGATCAAGTCATTCAATCGACCGATCTCCAGGCTTTCTTAGTTGATGTGGCTTATTCTGATGACAAGAAACATCAAGTCATTGAGAGTCTGCAAAATGCGTCTTCTGATATTTTCAAGAATTTCTTGACCATCTTGGTTAAGAATCAACGCATGGCATTGTTACCTGTCATCATTAAGGAAATTCGCCACCAAGCTGATAGTTTGTTCAAGATTTCAGATGTTGACGTGACGAGTGCCATTGCGCTATCAGATGCGCAACTCAGCAAACTTGAAACAACAATTAAAAGCAAGTTTGACCTCAATGAAGTCACAATCAAAAATACAGTCGATACCAGTATTTTGGGCGGCGTGATTATCAACGCCCGTGGCAAAATCATCGACGCCAGTATTAAGTCGCAATTGACTAAAATTGCGAAATCTATTATCTAATAGGATACGGAAAAGCGTGCGATATAGTCGCAAACTTCTATATAAAATTAAGGATTTGAGGTACGCTACTTGTGTAGACTTACGAATCACCTATTTTATACAGAAGTTAGCTTGAAGTTAAAATAAGGAGGCGACAATCTTTGGCTTTTAACGCTAATGAAATCAGTTCACTGATTAAACAACAAATTGAAAATTTCACACCTGATTTTTCGGTCGCTGAGACCGGAGTTGTAACATACGTCGGTGATGGGATTGCCCGGGCACATGGTCTTGAAAATGCCATGAGTGGTGAATTGCTTGAGTTCTCAAACGGTTCATACGGTATGGCACAAAACTTGGAGTCAACTGACGTCGGGATTATTGTTCTCGGTGAGTTTGGCAATATCCGAGAAGGCGATACCGTTAAACGGACAGGTAAAATCATGGAAGTCCCTGTTGGTGAAGCGCTGATCGGGCGCGTTGTCAATCCTTTGGGGATTCCAGTCGATGGTCTTGGTGAGATTAAAACGGATAAAACACGTCCGGTTGAATCAGCAGCACCGGGTGTTATGCAACGTAAAAGTGTTGCAGAACCCCTTCAAACAGGTCTTAAAGCGATTGATGCCTTGGTACCAATCGGCCGTGGTCAACGTGAGTTGATCATCGGTGACCGTCAAACAGGTAAAACAACGATTGCGATCGATGCCATCTTGAACCAAAAAGGTCAAGACATGATCTGTATCTACGTGGCGATTGGTCAAAAAGAATCAACCGTCCGGACGCAAGTTGAAACGCTCCGCAAATATGGTGCGCTTGATTACACAATCGTTGTGACTGCCTCTGCATCACAACCGTCACCTTTGCTTTACATCGCGCCTTATGCTGGTGCAGCCATGGGTGAAGAATTCATGTATAACGGCAAACATGTTTTAGTCGTCTATGATGACTTATCAAAGCAAGCCGTTGCCTACCGTGAACTCTCTCTCTTGCTCCGCCGTCCACCAGGTCGTGAAGCCTATCCTGGTGATGTCTTCTACTTGCACTCACGTCTTTTGGAACGTGCAGCCAAACTTTCTGATGAATTAGGTGGTGGTTCTATGACTGCCCTACCATTTATCGAAACGCAAGCAGGTGATATCTCAGCCTACATCGCAACAAACGTTATCTCAATTACCGATGGTCAAATTTTCCTTGAAAATGACCTCTTCTATTCAGGTATTCGTCCAGCCATTGATGCCGGTTCATCCGTATCACGTGTTGGGGGTAGCGCACAAATTAAGGCTATGAAAAAAGTTGCCGGAACGCTTCGTCTTGACTTAGCATCGTTCCGTGAACTAGAAGCCTTTACACAATTTGGATCAGACTTGGATACTGCAACGCAAGCCAAATTGAACCGTGGTCGCAGAACAGTGGAAGTTTTGAAACAACCATTGCATGAACCACTTGCTGTTCAATACCAAGTCTTGATTCTCTATGCTTTGACACATGGTTTCCTTGATACAGTGCCAGTTGATGATATTCTTGCCTTTGAATCACAATTGTTTGATTTCTTTGATGCAAATCATAAAGACTTGCTTGATACAATCGTTACAACTAAAGACCTTCCATCTGAAGACTTATTAGACGCAGCGATTCAAGAATTCAAATCATCGTCAGCATTTAAATGATGAAGCAAAAGGTGTTAAACCGCGGTTAGCTTCGTATGAAAATAGGAAATCTCACGGTTCGGCGCTTGCGCCGGTTCTGTGATTTATCTTTTTCACTAGGAGTTGCGGTTTATAAACTGGATTAAGGAGGTTAGCATGCCAGCTTCGCTAAATGAAATCAAAGTCAGAATTGCATCTACTAAAAAAACAAGTCAGATTACAGGTGCCATGCAAATGGTATCTGCTGCTAAATTGACAAGATCTGAACAAAACGCTAAGAATTTTCAAGTCTATGCCCAAAAAGTTCGGGCGATGACGACCGATTTGATTGGCTCAGAATTATCTGAGGGGTCAAACAATCCGATGTTGATCAAACGACCAGTTAAAAAGACTGGCTACATTGTCATCACATCTGATAAAGGTCTCGTCGGTGGCTATAATTCAACGATTTTGAAGTCTGTCATGCAAATGTTGGCAGATGATCATGACAATCAAGAAGAATATGTCATCATTGCTCTTGGGGGCATGGGTGCAGATTTCTTTAAAGCCCGCGATATCAATGTCTCTTATGAGCTTCGTGGTCTGTCTGATCAGCCAACTTTTGATGAAGTGCGTAAAATTGTCAATAAATCAGTGAGCCTCTATCAAAATGAATTGTTCGATGAGTTGTACGTCTGTTACAACCACCATGTCAATTCTTTGACCAGCCAAGTGCGCGTCGAAAAGATGTTGCCGATTACTGATTTAGACGAAAATGAAGCCACATCACATCATCAAGAATTTGAACTTGAACCAGATCGTGATACCATATTAGAGCAACTTTTGCCCCAGTATGCGGAAAGCATGATTTATGGTAGCATTATCGATGCCAAAACGGCTGAGCACGCTGCAGGTATGGCAGCCATGCAAGCCGCAACAGATAATGCGAAAAATGTGATCAATGATCTGACCATCCAATACAACCGCGCCCGCCAAGCAGCCATTACCCAAGAAATTACGGAAATCGTTGCTGGCGCGAGTGCCTTGGAATAAATAGTCAACTGAATATCTTAATAAAACAGGAGGTAATATGAGCTCTGGTAAAATTTCACAGGTAATCGGACCAGTTGTAGACGTTGAGTTTGCAGGTGGAGAAAATCTTCCTGAAATTAATAATGCGCTGATTGTTTATAAAGACAACGGCGACAATACAAAAACTAAAATCGTGCTAGAAGTAGCGCTTGAGCTTGGTGACGGCGTTGTCCGCACCATTGCCATGGAGTCTACTGATGGTTTGAAACGTGGCCTTGAAGTCCTTGACACAGGTCGCCCAATCAGTGTCCCTGTCGGGAAAGAAACTCTTGGTCGCGTGTTTAACGTAATTGGTGACACAATCGACTTGGAAACACCATTCCCTGAGGATGCGCAACGTAGCCCAATTCACCAAAAAGCACCTGCTTTTGATGAATTGTCTACCTCTAACGAAATCCTTGTCACTGGTATCAAGGTAATCGACTTGCTTGCCCCTTATCTTAAAGGTGGTAAAGTTGGACTTTTCGGTGGTGCCGGTGTTGGTAAAACCGTTTTGATTCAAGAATTGATCCACAACATCGCTCAAGAACATGGTGGTATTTCAGTGTTTACGGGTGTTGGTGAACGGACACGTGAAGGGAATGACCTTTACGGTGAAATGAAAGAATCTGGCGTTATCGAAAAAACTGCCATGGTCTTTGGTCAAATGAATGAGCCACCGGGTGCACGGATGCGTGTTGCTTTGGCAGGTTTGACAATCGCGGAATACTTCCGTGATGTTGAAGGACAAGATGTCCTCTTGTTTATCGACAACATTTTCCGTTTCACACAAGCAGGTTCTGAAGTATCTGCCCTTTTGGGTCGGATGCCATCAGCCGTTGGTTACCAACCGACATTGGCAACAGAAATGGGTCAATTGCAAGAACGGATTACGTCTACTAAAAAAGGTTCAGTTACCTCTATCCAAGCTATCTATGTACCAGCCGATGACTATACTGACCCAGCACCAGCGACAGCCTTTGCCCATTTGGATTCAACGACCAACCTTGAGCGTAAATTGACGCAACAAGGGATTTATCCAGCCGTTGACCCATTGGCATCAAGTTCACGTGCCTTGACACCAGAAATCGTTGGTCAAGAACACTATGAAGTGGCGACAGAAGTTCAACGTGTGCTCCAACGCTACCGTGAATTGCAAGATATCATTGCGATCTTAGGTATGGATGAATTGTCTGACGAAGAAAAGACCCTTGTTGGTCGTGCGCGTCGGATCCAATTCTTCCTGTCACAAAACTTCAACGTGGCGGAACAATTTACCGGTCAACCTGGGTCATATGTACCAGTTGAAGAAACGGTTAAAGGCTTTAAAGACATTCTTGCTGGTCAATACGACAACTTACCTGAGGATGCCTTCCGTGCCGTTGGGCCAATTGAAGATGTTATTGCCAAAGCTAAGAAAATGGGTTACTAAGGAGGTCTGATATGGATTACATGACAGTCCAAGTCATCACGCCTAATGGGATTTGTTACGATCACCATGCCTATTTTATCTTGTTATCAACTGTTGATGGCGAACTTGGGGTCTTGCCTAACATGATCCCAACGATTGCGTCATTGAAAATTGATGAGCTGAAAGTGCGTCGGATTGACGATGAAAAACACGTTGACTGGATTTCCATCAATGGTGGGATCGCCGAAGTCCGTAATAACTTAGTGACGATTGTTGCCGATTCGGCCGAACGTGAACGCGATATCGACGTGACACGTGCCGAACGTGCGAAACGTCGCGCTGAAAGCGAATTGCAAGAAGCTGAAAACAAACGTGATGTGGATGCTGCCAAGCGTGCCGAAGTTGCACTTCACCGTGCGCTTAACCGCTTGCGTGTTTCAAATCACAGATAAATTTATATTATACAAAAAACCTTGTCAGTTGATAAGGTTTTTTTGTGCGGTTTGACAAATGTAAACTTTTTATATAGAATAGGTTTACTATATAATCGAAAGAGTGGCATTTTAGGATGGATTTTACTGCACTTGCTCAGAGAATTTGTAATGGAAAAGGTCAGATAACAAAAGCAGAGTCATTGGCTGTTTTAAATAGTAGGACTGAGTGGTGGGGAATATATGGGGCTGCTTTGATGGTGAAAAATCATTTTTATCAAAATAAGCTGCAGTTAAATGTTCTGATGAATGCCAAAAGTGGATTATGCGCTGAAGACTGTGGTTATTGTGCACAGTCTAAGATTAGTTCAGCTGATATTGAGACTTACGGCTTGTTACCGACTGATATCATCTATAAAAAGGCACTTCTTGCCTACAAAAGGAATGCTACGACATTTTGTATTGCAACAAGTGGTAGTCGGTTGTCTGAGTAGGAAATGCTTGCAGTGTGTGAGGCGATCCAAAAAATTAAGCGGGACTTGCCTTTGGAGATTTGTCTGTCAGTTGGTCTGTCAACCCTTGAACAAATCAACTATTTTAAATCTTGTGGTGTTGATCGTCTGAATCATAACTTGAATACACCTCAGGATAATTATGAAAAAATAGCGACAACGCATACCTATGCGCAAAGAAAAGCTACCTTAGAGATGTTGCAACAAGTTGATATGAATGCTTGTGCAGGCTTTATCTGTGGCATGGGTGAGACAGATGAGCAGTTGATTGATTTGGCTTTTGAGTTGCGTGACTTAACACCGCATGCTGTTCCGATAAATTTTCTAATTCCGATTGAGGGGACAAAGTTTTCAAATGTCCATACTTTGACGCCTCTTAAATGTTTGAAAATTTTGGCTTTGATGCGGTTTATTTTTACTGAAACAGAACTACGTGCGAGCGCTGGGCGAGAATATCATCTTGGAGATTTACAACATTTTGCTCTTTTGATAACAGATTCTTTATTTTTAGGAGATTATTTGACAAGTGGTGGTGATACTGAAAATCAAGATATTACAAAACTTGAGTTGCTAGAAATTGACTATAAAAGAAAAGAGAGGTCAAATCAAGCTCAGGTAATACCTGAACAGAGAATATAAGATAGGCTGAGTAAATTAATAAAAGCTCATCATGTGGTTTAATCACATGATGAGCTTTTTATCTATTTTAGATCTAACCGAAGATTTCGGCTTTGAGACGTTTACCAGTTGGTGTAGCAGCGAGGCCACCTTCTGCGGTTTCACGGAAGGCATTTGGCATGGCTTGACCAACTTGGTACATGGCTTGGATGACTTCATCAGTTGGGATTCTAGACTCAATCCCAGCAAGCGCCATATCGGCAGCAACGAGTGAAAAGCTAGCGCCCATGGCATTGCGTTTGACACAAGGGACTTCGACTAGCCCCGCAACAGGGTCACAGATAAGACCGAGCAGGTTTTTGATGACAAAGGCACAGGCTTGACTGGCCTGATGGGGATTGCCACCAGCAGCCATGACGAGGGCAGCTGATCCCATAGCGGCAGCTGAACCGACTTCAGCCTGACAGCCACCTTCAGCACCAGAAATTGAGGCGTTGTTGGCGATGACGAGACCGAAAGCACCAGCGGTGAATAAAAAGTCCAGTTGTTGTGCTTCAGTCAACTGGAGCTTATCAATAGCGGTGGCGAGAACTGCGGGGACGCAGCCGGCACTACCAGCGGTTGGTGTGGCACAGACGAGACCCATCTGGGCGTTACTTTCGTTGACTGCCATAGCATTTCGTGCGGCAGTCAAAACAGTTGTATCTGATAAGGTGCGACCAGATTTGATATAGCGATCAAGTTTGAGCGCATCGCCACCAGTCAAGCCAGTGCGCGATGTGTTTTCTGTCATGCCATTATCAATCGAGGCCAACATAACCTTGAGATTTTCTGACATAAGGTCAAGAATTTCAGCACGCGACCGACCAGATGTTTCGATTTCGGTCGCAATCATCAATTCAGAGATGGACCCATCAAATTCCTGATCAGCCTGTGTGACTAATTCTTCTATTGTGTAGAACATGGCTACTCCTTTAGCGATTGAGGAACGAAGAGACGAAGAGACGAAGAGCTTAGGGAAGTTGCTATGTACAACGTGGCTAAGCGGTTCTACCGCTTAGCCGTTGGACAGGCTACTCCTTTAAATTTAACCAAAGAAGTTGACGTTGTGTAAGTTGTCAATGGCTTTGATTTCGGCGAGGGCTTGGTCGACATCACGAGAATCAATTTCGATGATCATGATGGCCTTTTCACCCGCATTTTCTCGTGTGACGTTCATTTGGGCGATATTGATGTCGTGTTTTGAAAGTCTATCTGTCACTTTAGCGATCATGCCAGGTAAATCTTGATGGACGATGATTAGTGTTGGTGTGTTCATATTCAGGGCAACGTCAAAGCCGTTGAGCTCAGTTACCTGGATATTGCCGCCACCGATAGAAATGCCTTTGATCGACATGGACTTGGTCTCAGACTTGATGATAATCTTAGCCGTATTGGGGTGGTCAGCTTTTTCGTCTTTGTGAATATGCCAAAAGACTTTAATGCCAGCCTTATCGGCAATTTCCAAAGAATCTGGAATCCTAGGATCATTTGTCTCCATGCCCAGAATCCCCGCCACTAGCGCCAAGTCTGTTCCATGGCCACGATAGGTTTTAGCGAAGGACTGATAAAGATGAAACTCGACTTCGGTCGGCTGCTCACCGAAAATCGAGTGCACAATTTTACCGATGCGAACCGCACCGGCAGTGTGTGAGCTTGAAGGGCCAATCATGACGGGGCCCATGATATCAAAAACGGATTTAAATTTGAGGTGTCTCATCTGATTATCTCCAAAAGTTGTTGCGGGTGGGCAATCAGAATATCGCTACCCGCATTTTTTAGCTCGGTCTCATCACCAAATCCCCAGAGCACACCGATCGTTTTTGCGACCTTATTTTCCTGGCCGCCGATAATGTCGTACTCACGATCCCCGATCATGGCAGAGGTGTTAGGAGTAGATTGTGATAGGTCCAACGATTTTTTGAGGACAAGCGTTTTAGAGTGTGCTTGGGGTGTGTTGCCAAAGATGCCTTTAAAGTGTTGCGATAACTTGAGTCCTGCCAGCATGTTCTGCGCGACATCTTCTTTTTTAGAGGTCGCGATGAAGAGGTTGTAGTCCAAGCGCTGTAGCGTCTCCAAGGTCTCTAAAATCCCGTCGTAGGGCTCAGCCTCTAGCATACCTTTTGCCGCATAGTATTTGCGATAAGTCACGATGGCTTTTTCGGCCCATGCGTCATCACCATTTGCGAGGGTTGCAAAAGTTGTTTCAAGGGGTGGCCCGATAAACGTGTTTAACTCAGCATCAGATAACTGAGGATGCCCCATTTCATCAAATGTATATCGAAAACTATTAAGGATCCCTCTGGAACTTTCCAGAATCGTCCCATCTAAATCAAAGAATAAATTTTTTAATGTCATAGCTCTATTTTATCACGATATGGGCGGATTTGATATGGGAAATGGTTGATTTATGGATAGGTTAATTTGGGGAGTTAGGAAGTTTATGATATATTGGCGTATTCTCATTTTTAGATTGCAAAGTGAGTGGGAGATGATGAGAGACTCTCTTTTTTGTGCAGTGATAGAGAGGTGGTTTTGTATAAAATGTTAAAATATAATTAATAAAGCATGAGGAGCTATGAAGAATGAAGTGGATTAATCATTTGAATAAGTCAATCAATTATATTGAGGCACATTTAACAGATGAAATTGACTTGGAGAAATTATCACAGCTTGCTTGTTGTTCAACATTTCATTTTCAAAGGATGTTTTCCTACATTGCAGAAATACCATTGTCAGAATATATTCGCAGAAGAAGAATGTCACGTGCAGCGTTTGATTTACAAAATAGTTCAGAAAAAATTAGTGATATAGCTTTGAAATATGGTTATGAGTCGCCGACCGCTTTCAATCGTGCCTTTCAGACAATTCACGGTGTGGCCCCATCCGTTGCAAGAAGTGAGGGAACGAAACTAAAAGCCTATCCACCGATTTCTTTTACACTCTCTATTAAAGGGGAGTCAGAATTAAATTATCGAATTGAAAATAAAGCTACTTTTAAGGTTGTGGGATTTAGTGAGCATTATCAAGTTGAGATACAAGAAAATTTTAAAGCCATTCCCATGTTTTGGGGGAAAATTGCACAAGAAGGTCTAATGCTCCAACTTGTGAGTCAAATGTCGTGTCAACCGTTTGGTGTATTAGGGGTCAGCACTTGTATGGATGGTAAAACTTTTGATTATTATATTGCTGTTGCTAGTGAAAATGAGACACCAATTGGTATGGTAGACACGATTGTCCCTGCTTCTAAGTGGGCGATTTTTGAGTGTATTGGTGCTTTACCTCATGCTTTACAAGACTTGCAAAGGCGAATTATCACGGAGTGGCTGCCAAGTTCTGGTTATGAATATGCTGATGCACCAGATATTGAAGTCTATACAGAAGGTAATCAGCAGGCTGAGGATTACAGATGTGAAGTTTGGCTGCCGATAAAAAAAGGAGGTGACTAAGATGATTCATTTAGTTTATTGTGATGACAAAGAAAAGGTCTTAGAGAAGATTTTGTCTGGTGAAAAAACGATGATTGTACGTGGTGCAGCTGGTCGGAAAATTCCGCATAGTCGAGTCTTTGAAGGTGAAACTTTATATTTTATAAAAAAGGGAACAAAAGATATTGCGACAAAAGCGCGTGTGAAATCAGTTCAGAACTTTGTTAAATTAACTGATGAAGAGATTACAACAAGGCTTGAAGAGCATCAGGATAAGTTGGCATTATCAGACAAACAAAAGACGAGATGGCATAAGAAGTGTTTGTGTCTGGTTGAGTTTGAGGCTGTTGAAGCTATTTCACCGCTAGAATTTGAACGTCAAGGCAATATGGATGACTGGCTGATTTTAGAGAAAATTGAGGATGTTGTGGTGGGGACAAGTTTACCCTATGATTATAAAAATGCTAAGTTTAAATCATAAGTAGCAGTGATTTTGAATCTTAACAATTCATAAAATGACAAAAGTGACATTAAAAAATAGACTATACATGATTTCAATGACATTAAAATCGTTCATAGTCTATTTTTATAGTGTTTCTCCAGCTACTAACTTTTCCAGACCCTCTGCCGTTTCGAGGATTAATCGCCCATCGTTATCAATGCGGACAGCCTTACCACTTAATATTTTCTGACTACATTGGACCTGAATGGTTTGGTTCAGATCACTAAAATGTGCCCGATAATCATCAAGGAATTTGCCATCTAGGTAAGTGTCGTAGAGGTTTAAAAACTGATCGATCAGAGCAGCCGCAACTTGGTTACGAGAAATTGCGAGCTGGCTGGTGAGGTAGCCTAGTTCAGTCTGTTTATTGGTCAAATTTAACCCGATCCCGACGACGAGCGCTGAGTAGGTCTGTGTTTCAAAATTGACAATGGCTTCGGTTAGAATACCACCAACTTTTTGCCCTTGATAATAAATATTATTAATCCATTTGAAGTCCAAATCAATGTCAAATAGCGCTTTAACCGTTCTACCGACGGCGACAGCGAGACTGGTCGCAAGCAAATGTGGCACGACTTGTTGATCAGGATCGACTGGGAGCGCAAAGCTGAGGTATAAGCCTGTTTGAGCAGGCGAGTCAAAGACTCGACCGAAATGGCCGGTCCCTCTTGTCTGGATATTGGCGATAATCACAGTTGGTTCAGTCACATCGCCATTGACTAGTCCTTGCTTGGCATAGACATTGGTTGAAGGCAGACTGTCAAAAACTTGGACTGTGATATCATGCTCCAGGTCATGGCTAATCCCTGCGGCACTCATTTTTTCATCTGGAATATAGCGATAGCCCTTGCCAGGACCACGCTGACTCTCAATTGTAAAACCATCAGCAGTTAGTTTGGCGATTGCCTTCCAAATCGCTGCACGCGAAAGATTCAGGCTAGCGGCTAATTCTTGGCCAGAGACCCATTCATTTTCATGGTTGATGAGTAGATTTAAAATGATTTCAGCTGTTGAAGTTGTCATACTTCATTTTAACATAAATATCTTAAACGCTTATCGGATAATATCATTATTTTTAATCACGCATCCCTTGTCAGTAACCCTTTGTTTGCCCTAAATGACTTGCTAATGATTCTAGTTAAAATAGAGATGTGCGTGTAGGTGACAGCCAGGATTGAAGGGCTGTTGGCAAGTAGAACAAGCAGATAAGTGACGATAAACATTACCTGTCATTTGGGAGCGGCAATTGCCACACATGACGCTTAATTTGTGCCAAGGATTTGGTATAAACTCATGATCCTTTATGGCATTATGACAAAGATAGCAGGCAAAATATTGTTGACAGCTAGCACACTGATTAGCGACAACATCATTTTCGCCATGCCAATGCTGACAGCGACCAGATTTGTCAACTTGTAAACCAAATATCTCAGGCATTTAAAAACTTTCCGAATCGTGTGTGTAAGGCGACTGTGATCGTACTTGCAACAATTGCTTTAATGACATCACCTGGCATATAAGTTAACTGTAAAAATAGCGATTTGCTTAACGGCATCTTTGTGACGAGTGTTAGACCAATAGCGCCCATGCCATCAATGAAAAGCACACCGAAGACCAAGATGATGACCAACACACTCAAAAAATTCAAGCGATTTAACTGTTTAAGTTTTGCGACACTGAAGCCAATCAAGCCTGCGCCAACAGGGTATGCCCACAAGTAACCAGCAGTTGCACCAAAGAAACGTGCGAATCCACCAGAACCACCGGTTAGAACAGGTAAACCGAGCATGGCAAGCAATAAAAGTAGGGCTACTGTGATAAACCCTTTGCGCCCGCCAAGTAAAGCACCTGCGAGCATGATGCCTAGATTTTGAATGGTTATGGGAACAAGCGGTAGCGGAATAATCGGAATATAAGCTATGACAATAAGTGCAGCTAAGACAATAGCTGATAGGGTAAGGTGACGTGTTTTCATAAATCCTCCTAATTGTAAACATAATATAAATAATAGGTATACAATTGTTAGTATAGAGAATAATGTCGTCCGTGTCAAGTAGCAATTGGCAGTAATAAATGGCAAAAATTGGCAGTCACTTTTAGATTAGTAGTTGATTTATAGATTAAAAAAATTATACAATTTTAGAAATATGATACAGGATGTTTTCTGTTATAATGTAATTTATGAATAAAAAGTGCATAAAAGGGTTAGTTGCGCTAACCGTCTTAATATCAATTGTCGTCGCATGGAACATCCGAAAAAATTCGGATGCTAATGGGAATAACGGACAATTAAGCATCAAAACGTCGTCAGAGGCAGCACATCAAGCCAAAATTGATAAAAAAATCGTCAAGACCTATCAACCAACGCGAGAAATTGCAGCCATTACAGAGAAAATCGGATTTACCGAAAAAGGGCGCGTGATATTTTATGCGTCAAATCCACAACTGTTAGATGCAGCAGACTTTAATGCAGAGGTACCTGATAGTTATGATACCAATGCCACTTTGGGTTACTATAATCATCGCAAAATTTTCCTTTATCGGATCAAAAATCAAGATTTAGAAGATATCGTTGAAGTCACTGCAGCACATGAAGCTTTACATGCTGACTGGTATCGCTTGACCTGCCAAGAGCGACGAGAACTCATGCCACTTTTGGAAGAAGATTATGCCAAAATCAAAACGGAGAAAACGGAAAAACTGTTAGCGGATTATGCTAAGTTTGAATTAGGACAGCGTGATAATGAATTACATTCCTTTTTAGGAACTGAGTATCGTCATCTGTCACCGAAATTGGAAAAACATTATGCCAAGTATTTTAAAAATAGAGAAAAAATCGTGACCATGTATGAAAACTATCAATCTAAGTTTGATGCTTTAGAACAAAAGTCAACGCAATTATCAGCTGAAACAACATCTTTAAAAGAACAAATTGATAGCGATCTGTCCCAATATGAGACTGACCTTACCAATGTCAATTCAGAAATTGATGCTTTTAATAGTCGGTCACAAAATAAAGCGTATGCTAGTGAATCAGAGTTTATTGCAGATAGAGATAGTTTGCAACAAAAGGTATCCGAATTGACAGAGCGGCAAATACAAATCTCTAGCGTTGTCGATCAATATAATGCCAAAACAGATGAACTCAATCGGATCGCCTTGAAATCATCAGAATTCAACAAAAGTATTAACTCAAAAGCGATCATGCCAAATCAAGTGCCTAAGGCATCGTGATGATGGTGCGTCATGTTAAACAAAATCAAGCTAAGGCTTGGTTTTTTTTGAGTTAAAAAAAGCCCCAAGTTAAGAACTTGAGACTCATAATATAAGTCAGTAACATTAATTTTAACTCACACGAATCGTATCGCCTAAGACCATGATGACTTGATCATTTGAAATAGGTTTCAATTTGATCTTGTTACCATAAGCTGCGATGATCTCCTGTGCTTCTTCTTCAAAGGGTTCGTTGGTGGCATGAGGCAAGGTATAAAAATCAACTAGATTAAGCCCTTCTGTACTAGTTAAGTTTGGTGCTTTTTTAGTACTATCCATGGCTGAGATATAAGCAATATCAGGTGAGGTAATGATCGAACCTGCTGATTCTCCGATATAGAGCTTTCCTTGATTGATCTGGTCGATGATGAGTTGATCAGCACCTGTTCGTTTTAATTCTTGGAGGAGAAAGAAGGAGTTGCCACCTGAAACGTAAATATAATCATTCTGGGTGAGCTTGCTTTGGATATCACTTGGTGAAGCTGTCGAGACTTCAAGTTCATCGATCGTTAAACCTAGTGACTCAAAAGCTGCTTTAGCTGATAGGACATAGCCATCATAGTCTTGCGGGACATTAGCAGTTGGAATAAAGGTTACAACTTTTCCAGCTAATTTTTCGCCGATAAATGCTGGCAAACGGTTGGCAACATCGTCAAATGATGAGCTGAGAAATAATTTTTTCATGCGTTAAACTCCCTAATTTAGTGTGCCTATAGGCTACTTTATGCTTAATACCAGTATAACATAACAGAGGTCTGAGGACTCATCTTGATAGATCTAAACCTGTTGTTGCCAGTAGTTCACACGTATTTTTCAAAAGTGCCCTTACCTAGCAATCCGCCGGTAAATCTGCTATACTAGAATAGTTAATGACGCCCTTCAAAGCGATTGATTAACGGGGAGTAGCTTTTCGTGCTCCTAAATAAAATTTGATGGGAGGATTATTATTTTGCAAAATGATAATTCAAAAACTCGTGTCGTTGTCGGCATGAGTGGTGGTGTGGATTCTAGTGTCACAGCGCTTTTGCTCAAGGAGCAGGGCTATGATGTGATCGGGATCTTCATGAAAAACTGGGATGATACCGATGATTTTGGTGTCTGTACAGCGACGGAAGATTATAAAGACGTGGCTTTAGTGGCAGACCAGATCGGCATCCCCTACTATACGGTTAACTTCGAAAAAGAGTACTGGGATCGCGTATTCGAGTACTTCTTAGCAGAGTACCGTGCAGGTCGGACGCCAAATCCAGACGTCATGTGTAACAAGGAAATTAAGTTTAAAGCTTTCCTTGATTACGCTATTGAACTTGGTGCAGATTACGTGGCGACAGGACATTACGCCCAAGTCACACGTGATGACAATGGTATCGTCCACATGTTACGCGGCGCTGATGATAATAAAGATCAGACTTATTTCCTCAGCCAATTGTCACAAGAACAGCTCCAAAAAGTGATGTTTCCACTTGGTCATTTGGGAAAGCCTGAAGTCCGTAAAATTGCGGAACGCGCAGTCCTTGCCACAGCTAAGAAAAAAGACTCAACAGGTGTTTGTTTCATCGGTGAAAAGAATTTCAAACAATTCCTCAGCCAATACTTACCAGCTCAAAAAGGTCGTATGATGACCTTTGAAGGCCGTGATATGGGTGAACATGCTGGTCTTATGTACTATACAATTGGTCAACGTGGTGGTCTTGGTATCGGTGGACAACACGGTGGCGATAACGAACCTTGGTTTGTTGTCGGTAAAGATTTGTCACAAAATATTCTTTATGTGGGACAAGGATTCCACAATGAAGCCTTGTATTCAACCAGCCTTGATGCCAGTGATTTATCTTTTACACGTGATATGCCAGATACTTTTGACATGCACTGCACGGCTAAGTTTCGTTACCGTCAAGCTGATACAGGTGTGACGATGAAAGTCAATGGTGACAAGGTTACAGTTGTCTTTGACGAACCCGTTCGTGCCATTACACCAGGTCAAGCTGTTGTCTTCTATGATGGCGCAGAATGTCTGGGCGGTGCGATGATCGACCACGCTTATAAAAATGAACAAGTCATGCAATATCAATAAATATGAAAGAAAATCGTTTGGGAGAACTTTCCCAGACGATTTTTTGCATGAAGAAATTTGAATAAAAATTTTTGAGGATGAAAAAGAAACAATACAATTTCGTGTTGTTTCCCTAAATTTAAGTAGGCTATAAAAAAATCCATCACATGAGAATGATGGATTTTCAGGATTTGATTAAGGATAGAAGAGACGTATCAGGATACCACCCATGATCAGAACGATGGCACCGCAGAGGCGATTGCCCATTTGGGCGAAGGCGATCATTTCCATCCGGTCGGATGCGGATAGAACGGCAATATTACCTGTGCCACCCATGGAGTTATTAATCATACCAGCGCCAATGGCTGTTTCCACTGGATACATACCAAGTATTTTACCTAGGAACCAGCTCGCCAGTCCCATGGCAACAACACTTGTTAAGCAAAGGATGACAAATTGCCAAGTCAAGGCTGAAGCCAAGGTTTTTAAGTCGATCAAGGCCAAACCTATCCCAGCTAAAACAGCATGAGTCAGATTGGTCATGACAACTTCATTAAACATGATAACAGATTCTTCCAATTGTTTTGGCACGGTATTTGTTGCTTTGATGATAAAGACGATGATAATCATAAAGGCATATTCGTGAACTTTTGGAAAGAAGTTGTTGAGTAGGCAACCCACCATCAGCAGTGTGAAGGCAAAGAGCATACCGACACCGATGCGTTGGGCATCAAGTTTAATTTTTGGTCGCTCAAGTTCTTCTTTAGTTGCTGAAATTAATGTCCCATGGCCATTGTATTTGGTGTTAGCAAAAACTTTTGAAATAGACAGGGCACCAATAATCGCCATAATGTTCCCGAAAGTCACCGCAGGTGCGAGTTGTGAGAAGATAGCGGCTTGGCTGCCGTGCGCTAGACCAGAGGCATAGATTTGAGACAGTGGTGTAATCCCCGCGCCCATACCACCTGCCATCATTGGCATTGAAACGTACATGACTGAGTGTGCAAAACCTTTGCTGAGCAACATCCCCATGCCACCGACTGCAAAAAATCCGATGACCATTGTAACCAAAGTGACAGGGATAAATTTAGTAGAGGCTTTAATCAATAGCTTGCGATTCATGCCTAAAATAGAGCCACAAATCAGTGCTGCGATATAAAAATCAAGAAAGCCAAATTGACCACCCATGAATTTACCAACGGCTCCAATCACGTTCTTAGGAATGACGTGGCCAAAAGATAGGAGCGTTGCCCCAATCAAGGTAAAAACTGATCCGCCACCAAGATAGGAGTTGACAATAGGGAGTTTTTCACCAATATAGTATAGGAGATGACCCAAGACGACTAGTAAGAGGGTGATCCCCACCATATTAAGTGGGAGTTTGCCAAGTGCGATCACACTTGCAAGAATCACGATAAAAAAGGCGTAGAGGGGCAAAGGAATTCCTGAAATTTTGATAGTTTTTAAATCTTTCATTTTCTCTTCTCTTAGGTCCTCTTAGTATTCTGGATACCATTTGAGGTCTTGAACGGCTTTAGACATATCAGTTTCTTCAGCTTGGGCTAAACCTTGTTTTTGTGCCATTTTAGCGACAGCTTCAGCGACTTTGATTGAAACATCTGCCACATATTGGAATGGTGGGAGAACAGGCGCACCTGGTTGTTTTAAGTCTACCATACCGCTCAAGGAATGTGCTGCTGCGCCGATCATTTCATCTGTCAAGAGTGACGCTTCAGATGCTAACATCCCAAGTCCTAGACCAGGATAGATCAAAGCGTTATTGGCTTGACCAATTTCGTAGTCAACACCTTGATAGTGAACAGTACCTGAAGGAACACCTGTTGCAACAAAGGCTTTACCGTCAGACCATTCGATCACTTGTTCAGCAGTTGCTTCCAATTTTTTGGTTGGGTTTGAAATTGGGAAAATAACTGGGCGTTCAGTGTTAGCACACATGGCTTCAACAACTTCTTGTGTGAAGGCACCTGGATCAGTTGATGTTCCGACTAAAATAGTTGGTTTAACGGTTTTAACAACAGTGAGTAGATCTGTCATGTCGCCAGCATTTTCAAAGTCTGCACGTTTTTTAGCAAATGGTTTTTGAGCTGGAGTTAAGTCTGTCATGTCATCAAAGAGGAGGCCTTGTTTGTCGATCATGAAGAAACGTTGGTAAGCTTCAGCTTCTGAAAGTCCTTCGCTGACCATTTCTGCATGCACACGACTCGCGATCCCCGCACCAGCAGATCCGCCACCATAACATAGATAAACTTGATCAGTTAATTTGCCACCTGTGATATCAAGTGCACCAAAGACACCACCGAGCACGACAATACCTGTTCCTTGAATGTCATCATTAAAGGTTGGGATGACTTTTTTGTATTTGTCTAAAATGGTTGCAGCATTTGAGCGGCCGAAATCTTCCCAATGCAAGTAAAGTTTAGGGAACATTTCTTCAGCAGTTGTGACAAATTGATCGATAAAGTCATAATATTGATCCCCGTAAAGACGTTCTTGATGATTACCGAGGTACAATGAATCTTTGAGTAATTCTTCTCTATTTGTGCCAGCATCGATAACGATTGGTAGAACAGACGCAGGATCAATACCAGCTGCTGCTGTATAGATCATCAATTTACCGACTGAAATATCCACACCTTGTGTGCCCCAGTCTCCAATACCTAAGATCCCTTCCGCATCCGTTACAACAATGAGACGGATTTTACGGTCGCCTGCAGCATTTTTCAAAGTTTCTGCAATGTTTTCTGGGTGGTTGGTATCGAGGTAAGCAGCATATTGTGTATCCACAAAGAGGTGGCTGTAGTTTTCGATGGTGTCCGCAATGATTGGATCGTAAACGATTGGGTTAAATTCAACGATGTGTTGGTTGAAGAGGTAGTAGAACAAAGTCCGATTAGTATTGAAAATTTCCATTAAGAAATGACGTTTTTCCAAGTCGTTGGGTTTCATCAAATAATGTTGATACGTTTGTTCAGCTTGTTCTTCGATGGTTTGAACATGGGGCGGTAAAATACCAATCAGGCCAAGTTCTTGACGTTCTGCCATAGTAAAGGCTGTCCCTTTATTTAAGAACGGGTTGTTTAAAATGTCGTGTGCACGCATATGTGTCTCCTCTATTAGTTATAAAATATTTTTTATATTGGCTAGTTTACACCCTATAAAATCTTATAGTCAACTCACTTGGCTACGATAAATTTTATTTATAACAAATAAGCCATGATATGTTAAAATGGTCAAAAGGGGAACGTTTGAACATGAATTTACGAGATTTTGAATATTTTGATGCCTTAGCAGATTTATTATCTTACACACAGGTGGCCCATCAATTTGATGTCAGTCAGCCAACGATTAGCTATGCTATTAAACGTTTAGAACAGCACTATGCTTGTGATTTAATCAAGAAAGATCCATCGCATCGAACGGTTCAGTTGACGCGTGAAGGGGCGATTTTAAAGGCGCATATCCATCATATTCTGGACGAGTTCATGACGGTGGAAAGAGCGATCGAGCATGCCAAGAAAAAGCAAACGCTTGTCGGATTTCCACCGATTATCAGGGCCAGAGTCCTATCGAAATTATTGAGAGAAAAAGAAGCCGTCAACTTTATCGCAAATTTTGATTTGATTTCAGGTGGTTCAAATGAACTGCTGTCAAAATTATTATCTGGTCGGCTTGATTTTAGTTTGATTGGTAGCGTTGCGCCCCTGGTTCATCCAAATCTAACAGTGCAAGCCTTGGATCAACGTGAATTTTATATTTTCGCATCTCAAGATAATCCCTTATCCCAAAAGTCTGAAATTTCATTTGAAGAAGCCCTGGATTATCCGTTCATTCTATTAGAAGAAAGTTTTGTCCACGCCAAAGCTTTTCAAAATCTCAAGGACAAGTATCAAAAGGATGCCAAAGTCTTACTGCATTTTTCTGATGTGCAAACGATTGGCCAACTGGTCAAGTCGAATATCGGGATTACCTTAATGACGGATTTCCTACCCTTTAGGGATATGGAAAACTTGGTCAAGATACCTTTAGCAGCTAAGGATAAAGAAATCTTTTATGTACAGTATGCTTATCTGAAAACTGCTGTCCTCAATGAAGATCTGCAACAATTGGTTGCCATGCTAGATAAGCTAGCTAAAGTCGAAGATACCTTGAGATAAGCGCTACTCATGCTAGCTCTTTTCTGGTATAATCAAAGGTATGAATAATAACGATATTTTAATCCGACTGCGCTACACGTTTGACATTAAAGATAGTAATATGCTCGATATTTTTGCATTGGGTGGGTTGCCGCTCACGCTAGAAAAGCTCCGTGTCATCTTAAAAAAACAAGAGCTTGATACGGATCGTGATCAAGCCTTATCTCGCGAGAATTTGGAGCGTTTCTTAAATGGCTTCATCATTAGCCAAAGGGGTGTGAAACGTGATAAAGAAGGGCAGGAGGTGCCTGCGACCTTTGATATGACGGGCGATGCGCTGATTAACAATGTGACAATTAAGAAGATTAAGATCACTATGACTTATACGACGGATCATCTTCAGGATTTTCTGGCGCAATCAGGTAAAACGGTGTCGACGAGCGAGCTGTCTGCGATTTTGCGTAATAAAAATCACCGTAACTATAAACCTGCTGGCGATCAAATTTTGCGTAATATGCTGAAAGGCATGGCCTTGGATTATCGGGGTAAATCTTGAGTTGCGTAAAAATCTTGACCGACTAGGACAATTCTGCTAAAATATAAGTATCAATAATTCAAGGTAGTCAAGTACCAAGAAGAATAGCGTAGCTATTTTTCGTGTACTTGGCTTTTTGGTATGAAAATATAAAAAGAGGTAATCATGCAATTTCAAGAAAATTTTGATGTCATCGTCGTTGGTGCCGGTCATGCAGGAAGTGAAGCAGCACTAGCGTCTGCACGGATGGGTAGTAAGACACTGCTTGTCACGATTAATTTAAATATGGTCGCGTTCATGCCGTGTAATCCGTCAGTCGGTGGCTCGGCTAAAGGGATCGTCGTTCGCGAAATCGATGCGCTCGGTGGCGAGATGGGTCGCAACATCGACAAAACTTATATTCAAATGAAGATGCTCAATACTGGTAAAGGCCCTGCGGTTCGGGCGCTTCGCGCACAGGCGGATAAGGATTTGTATGCGCGTGAGATGAAAAAAACGATTGAGCAGACGGAAAATCTGACTTTGCGTCAAGCGGTAGTGGATGAAATTCTCGTAGAAGACGGTCAAATAACTGGGATTAAAACGTCAACGGGTACGATTTATACGGCGAAATCAGTTGTCATTACAACAGGGACAGCCCTTCGTGGTGAGATCATCATCGGTGAGCTCAAGTATTCGTCAGGTCCAAATAACTCCCTAGCTTCTATCGGTCTTGCTGACAATTTACGTGACTTGGGCTTTGAGATTGGTCGTTTTAAAACGGGTACGCCACCGCGCGTGAAGTCTAGTACCATTGATTACAGTAAAACGGAGATTCAACCAGGAGATGAGAAGCCAAATCACTTTAGTTTCTTATCAAAGGATGCGGATTATTTGACTGATCAAATTCCGTGTTGGTTGACCTATACGAAGAATGCGACGCATATGATCATTCAAGAGAATTTGCATCGTGCGCCGATGTTTTCAGGGATGGTTAAAGGTGTTGGGCCGCGTTATTGTCCGTCAATTGAGGATAAAATCGTGCGTTTTGCTGACAAGCCACGCCATCAACTGTTTTTAGAGCCTGAAGGCCGAGATACAGAAGAAGTTTACGTGCAAGGCTTGTCGACGTCGATGCCGGAAGATGTGCAGTTTGAGATGTTGCGCTCAATTCCAGGTTTGGAAAATGCGGAGATGATGCGTTCAGGTTATGCCATTGAGTATGATGTGGTTTTACCACACCAACTGCGTGCGACGCTTGAAACGAAATTGATTTCAGGCTTGTTCACGGCGGGTCAAACCAATGGAACGTCAGGCTATGAAGAAGCAGCAGGTCAAGGTTTAATTGCAGGGATCAATGCCGCGCTGAAGGCGCAAGGTAAACCTGAGTTTATTTTGAAACGTTCAGATGCCTATATCGGTGTGATGATTGATGACTTGGTAACGAAAGGAACGATTGAACCCTATCGTTTGTTGACAAGTCGTGCTGAGTACCGCTTGATTCTTCGCCATGATAATGCGGATATGCGGTTAACACCACTTGGCCGTGAGATCGGCTTGGTCTCTGATTACCGTTGGCATACTTTTGATATTAAAAAATATCAATATGAAAACGAACTATTGCGCCTGCAAAAAAATAAACTCAAGCCGATCGCTGAAACCAATGCTAAGATAGAAGCCTTAGGTTTCAAGCCTTTGACGGATGCCTTGACAGCAGCAGAGTTTATGCGCCGTCAAGAAATCACTTATGAGATTGCGACATCCTTCATCGGAGAAGCGCCAGAAGTTTTGGATGCGAAAATTATTGAATTAATCGAAACAGAAATTAAATATGAAGGCTATATCAAAAAAGCGACGGATCAAGTCGCTAAAATGCACCGTTTGGAAGCCAAACGCATTCCGAAAAATATTGACTGGGATGCTTTAGATAGCATTGCTACAGAAGCGCGTCAAAAATTTAAGAAAATCAATCCAGAAACGATTGGTCAAGCCAGTCGTATCTCAGGTGTCAATCCTGCGGATATTAGTATTTTGATGGTTTATTTGGAAGGTAAGTAAGACGTAATAAGCTCAGACTATCTGGGCTTTTTTCTATGGTATAATGGAAACGAAATACGTGTACCAAATGAGTCACAGTTCAAGATATTTGTTGCAATTTTACATAGAGTGCTATCAGATTCTTATGAAAGCTTGTAAGAAGGATTAAGTTTGAGTAATTTAAATATATATGCTTTAACATTGAAAATGAAATATTATACCAAATGACATAAAAATCGATAAAATATTGATATTTTGGTATAATTAACCTATTCTATGTCAGGAGAAACTATGTCTTATCAACCACTGTTCGACATCACAGACGATATGTTAAATAAAATCGTTGAAATAACAGAAATTGTAACAAAATTAACACTCACACAACCGCAAGCGTGTATTAGGTAAACCGCAAGAAATTAGAGAAGTACAAAATGCTTATCAAGCATATGAACTAATTTTTAAACTCAATCCTTATCAAGTCACTGACCTATTGCAAGCGCACGGCTATCTCATAGCTGATTTAGTAAAACGTTCAGGAGGCTTTCGTTTAGGTGATGTCGGTATTTATGATATTGCGGGAAATCTTGTGCATATGGGTGCACGTCCACAGTTTGTGAGCCATCTTGTTAATGAGTTACTTGAGTGGGGACAAAGTTCAGTTATTCCAGCCTTAATAAAGAGTAGCGTTGTGCATTATGAACTTGAAAAAATTCATCCTTTTGAAGATGGTAATGGCAGAATGGGACGGTTGTGGCAGAATTTGATTTTAGCACAAGATTACCCAATATTTGAATACCTGCCAATTGAAACGATGATTTATGAGCATCAAGAAAGCTATTATAAGGCTTTGAGTGATAACAAAAGTGCCACGCGATTCATTAATTTTATGCTTGATATTATTATGGAGACAATAAAAAATAGCGATATAACAAGCGATAAAATAGCGATAAAACAATTAAGTAAACCACAAACTGAATTTTACCATCTTATACGTGATTATTTACAAAAAAATGAGAGTGTGACGAGTGCTGAAGCACAAATATTATCAGGTAAATCAGCAGCAACAGTGCGTAATTATTTTGCGAAATTGGTTTCAAAAAACTTATTAGTCGCTCAAGGTGAGAATAAAGCCCGAAAATATTTTTTAGCAAACTAGGCCGAAAGAGAATGCATGGCGACCCACAGTATCAATTGGTGCACCAATTGGTGTCAGTGGTGCGATTGCAATCCGAGAATTGATGAAGAAAAACGAAAAGCTAAAAAAATCAGCACGTGTTAATAATCGAGCAGATTTTAAATTTACTTTTGAAGATGAGATCGATAAAGCATTAACAGATGGCTATACACAAAATCAAGATTTCTTTGGTGTTTTACTAAATAATGATAGTTTAAAAAAAGAAGTGCCCAGATTTTATAGATGATGTATATCAGAGCATGCAAGAATAAAGAAATAAAAAAATAATCAACTAATTCTATTGACTTAACCACAAAAACTATGATATACTAGAGAAGTTGAAAAGCAGAAAGCCCCCGCTTTCTCGCCAATACTGCGTAAGCTACTTGGCATGGAAATGAATTTATTCTCTGGATTCAGAGTTGATTTATAGCGGGCTTTCTACGGAAAGTCCGTTTTGTTTTTCAATGGAGAAGTTGGCTCATTTAGCCAGCAGAACATTTACAGTAATTGAGTTTTGATTACCTGAATTGATAGATTTCTATGAGTCAAGTAAGCAGCTCAACATCTTTAAGACAAGGAGAACAATCATAGCAAGAGAAAGAGTTACAATGAATCAGGCGATTCGTGCAAGCGAAGTTCGTTTGATCTCGGCAGATGGTGATCAACTCGGGATTACACCGACACGTGATGCGCTTAATCAAGCCATGGATCAAGATATGGACTTAGTGTTGATCTCAGCACAAGCGACACCGCCTGTTGCCAAAATTATGGATTTTACAAAATTCAAGTTTGAGCAAAAGAAAAAACTGAAAGAACAAAAGAAAAATCAGGCTGTTGTCACAGTCAAAGAAGTTCGTTTGTCTCCAGTTATTGACCAAAATGACTTTGATACAAAATTGCGTCAAGCAACTAAATTCCTTGAAAAAGGCAACAAAGTTAAGGTTTCTATTCGATTTAAAGGTCGGATGATTACCCATAAAGAAGTTGGTCAAAAAGTCTTGGACGATTTCGTTATCGCAACCCAAGACATTGCCCACGTTGAACAACGTGCCAAAATGGATGGTCGTCAAATGTTTATGCAATTGGCACCAGGCGAGAAAAAGAAATAAACACTAAAATTTTAGAGGAGATTTGAGAAATGCCAAAACAAAAATCACACCGCGCTTCAGCAAAACGTTTTAAACGTACTGGTTCTGGAGGCTTGAAACGTTTTAAAGCCTATACAAGCCACCGTTTCCACGGGAAAACTAAAAAACAACGTCGTCACCTTCGTAAAGCTGGTATGGTATCAACTGGTGACTACAAACGTATCCGTAAAATGGTTTACTCTCTTAAATAATAGAGAGCTGAATCAAGCATAGACTACATTAAACTAAGATATAATAAGGAGAACTATAAATGGCTCGTGTTAAAGGTGGCGTTGTAAGCCGCAAACGTCGTAAACGTGTACTGAAACTTGCGAAAGGTTACTATGGCGCAAAACATACTTTGTTCCGTACTGCTAAAGAACAAGTAATGAACTCATATAACTATGCGTTCCGTGACCGTCGTCAAAAGAAACGTGATTTCCGTAAATTGTGGATTGCACGTATCAATGCAGCTGCACGTATCAACGGATTGTCATATTCTAAATTGATGCATGGTTTGAAATTAGCTGAAATTGAAGTTAACCGTAAAATGTTAGCTGATCTTGCAGTTAATGATGCAGCAGCTTTCGCAGCTTTGGCTGACGCTTCTAAAAAAGCTTTGGCTAAATAAGCAAGACTATTAAAAAAGCAAGCTTCGGCTTGTTTTTTTGAATTTAGAGTCGAGTATCATGCTCGATTTTTTTGTTTTGCTGAAAAATATCATGATTTTTTTCAGTTTATGTATAATACCTTTTACTTTTTGTGCTATAATAAATTTGTAAACAAATAATTTGTACTTTGTCTGTCAATCTGTTAAGTGCTAAAATTTGAAAGGAATTGAGTCGCCACTTTTTAAAAGAAGTTGACTCAGAAAACAACTATGATAACCTTAACCACCTGTCCGTTGAAGCAAACCTATTTTGTTTCAGATATCAAAGGCGATCCTGACAGTAGAAAACACCTGCAAAATCTTGGTTTTGTCAAAAATGCGCGTGTTGCGGTTATGAATCGTGATAAAAATAATGGCGTTATCCTCATCCACAACTCCCGTGTGGCGCTAGACAACACCATTTTAGATAATATTGCCCTATCTAAGGAACTCATCGGTCATGGGAATCTTGCCAAGCTGTCATCGATGAAACCCGGTCAAACGGCCATGGTTTTAAGTGTCGCCGTAAATCATCCCAAAGATCCTGCCGATGCGGCACTGAAACGTCGCTTGCTGGACATGGGTGTGACACGCGGTACTCGGATCTTTGTCAGAAAAGTTGCACCCTTAGGCGATCCTATGGAGTTACACGTCAGGGGATATGAATTAACCCTGCGGAAAAATGAAGCGGAAAAAGTAGAAGTGAGCGTACTAGAAAATGACTGATAACAAACGATTTGCGCTGGTCGGCAATCCAAACTCTGGTAAGACATCAACTTTTAACCTCCTGACGGGCTCTAATCAGTATGTCGGAAACTGGCCAGGCGTGACGGTTGAACGGAAATCTGGAAAATACGCTAAAGATAAGACCATTATCATCCAAGATTTACCCGGCATTTATTCCCTATCACCTTTCACACCAGAAGAAAATGTCACAAGAGATTACCTTCTATCTGATGATTATGATGTAATTATCAACGTCGTTGATGCCACGAATATTGAGCGCAATCTTTACCTGACGACGCAACTGATCGAAATCGGCAAACCAGTCGTCATCGCTCTCAACATGACCGATCTCCTGATCAAACATGATATTTTCATCAACACGGAAAAACTCTCGTATTCATTAGGCGTCCCTGTTGTCAACATCTCAGCCCTCAAAAATCAGGGCTTTGAGGAACTCGTCTCGCTCAGTCAAAAAGCAAGGCCCCCACAAGTCGAACTCCATTATGACGAACGCTTTGAAGCGAGTTTGGCGGAGTTAGCGAGCGCCACGCACGTGAGCAACCGCTTCGAGCTTATCAAGGTTTTTGAAAATGACGAAAAAATAATAGAACGCGTGGCCTTATCAGCAAAACAAGCTGAGGAAGTCTCTGACATTATAGCGATTGCTGAAGATATTTTTCTGGATGATCGACAAAGTATCGTTGTTAATGAACGCTACCAATACTTAACGAGCCTAGCTGCCATGGTTGAAAGTCGCTCGAAAGGGGTTCGCTTTAACTTTTCAGATAAGATTGACCAGTTCGTCACGTCTAGAATTTTTGGGTTTCCATTCTTTCTCTTTGCCATGTGGGCAGTTTATTATGTCAGCATCCAGACGGTTGGGATCATGGGGACGGATTTTGTCAATGAAAAACTTTTTGGCGAGATTGTCCCGCAGTATGCGCAAAGTTTACTTGATGCGCTACATATTGCGCCGATTGGTCAGAGTTTGATTTTAGATGGGATTATCGCTGGTGTCGGCTCTGTCCTTGGTTTTGTGCCACAGATTTTTGTTCTCTTTATCTGTTTAGGGATTCTGGAAGATTCAGGTTATATGAGTCGGGTCGCTTTCGTTATGGACCGGATTTTCCGTCGCTTTGGTCTATCTGGTAAATCTTTTATTCCCATGTTGATCGCGACAGGTTGTGGGATTCCGGGTGTCATGGCATCTCGGACGATTGAAAATGAACGAGATCGCCGCATTACGATTATGGTCACAACTTTCATGCCGTGTTCCGCTAAGTTACCGATTATCGCCTTGGTCGCTGGTTCACTTTTCCCTAATAATTCCTTGATCGCTCCAAGTGCTTATTTCGTAGGTATCTTTACGATTGTTATCAGTGGGATTATGCTGAAAAAGACCAAGTTATTAGGCGGATCAGTTACACCCTTTATCATGGAGTTGCCAAATTATCATCTGCCCAAGTGGTCAAGTGTTTTACGCTATGCTTGGGAAAAGGGCTTGAGCTTTATCAAGCGTGCAGGGACAATTATCCTTGCCATGACCATCTTGCTTTGGTTCTTGACGACCTTTAATTTCCGCTTACAGGTTGTGGATACGGAACAATCCATTTTAGCCGGCATTGGCCGTGTCATTATGCCATTATTTGTACCATTAGGCTGGACATCTTGGCAGGCAACGGTTTCAACCTTTACAGGTTTACTTGCCAAAGAAACGCTTGTGTCTACTATGGGTGTCCTCTACCATGCCAAGGGTAGCGCAGCACTCAACACTGCCATGCAAAGTAATTTCACAGCCTTATCTGCCTACACGTTACTTTTGTTTAACCTACTCTGTGCACCGTGTTTTGCGGCGATCGGTGCCATCTATCGTGAGATGGGTACGGCAAAATGGACGGGAATTGCGGTTGGTTTCCAGTGTGCGATTGCCTATATCTTTAGTTTTATCGTCTATCAGCTGGGTCATGCCTTTGTCACGGGTCAAGTGGGTATCCTTGCTGTGCTTGCTGTTCTGATGTTAGGGCTGGGCGGCTATCTTGTCTTTAGAAAACCAGTTTATCAAGCGCCTCAATTGGCAGAAAGTGTGACTATATGAATATCCAAACGATTGTCATTTTTGCCCTAGCCATCGCAGGTGCGGGCTATGCCTTTTATAAATTCATCAAGTCACGTGGTGCTTGTGAAGATTGCGGCTGTTCTTGTCCAGTTAAAGAGCAGATGAAATAAAACATATTCAAACTAATGTTTGAATATGCTTTTTCTTTATGTTAAACTAAAGATTATCAAATGAACGTTTGAATAATAGGAGGACTAGAAAATGCGTGAAGATAGTTGTGAGATAACATGTTTTGATGAAGAAAAGGTTCAAGTGGTCCAAGAATCACTAGCGGCCTATGATACTTTTTCGATTAGTCAGCTCTTCAAAGTGTTAGCAGATGAACGACGTCTTAAAATTTTGTATGCCTTGACAACACAAGAGAGACTTTGTGTTTGTGATGTCGCTCTTATCATCGGCGCGACGGTAGCGACAACGTCTCATCACTTGCGCGCCTTGCGTAAGTTGTCAATTCTGACCCATGAAAAAGTGGGTAAAATGGTTTACTATCAACTTAACAATCCAATCATTGAACGGCTTGTTTTAGATGCCATGACGCAAGAAAAAGAGGTGGTCACCTATGGCTAAATCAGAGACAAGGCGTTACCGGCTGACAGGACTATCCTGTACAAGTTGCTCGGCCAAGTTTGAGAAAAATGTGCAGGAACTGGAAGGGGTTAGTGAAGCCAAAGTCAATTACGGTGCTGCTAAATTAACCGTTACGGGTCAGGCAAGTATTGCTGAGCTAGAACAAGCTGGAGCATTTGACAATATCAAGGTCAAACCGGAACAAGAAATAGACACTGAAGCAAGGCATCAGAAACCCGCTTTCTGGCGCGAGAATCGTAGCCAATTGATTGCGGCAGTTTTGATTGTCTTGGCTTTTGTCAGCCAGTTGACCATGATCGGAGAACCGCATTTTCTGACAGCAAGTCTGTTTATCGCAGCTATCATCATTGGCGGTTATGCCCTATTTATCGAAGGCATCAAAGATCTCATCAAGTTTGACTTTTCAATGGCAACCTTGATGACCATTGCCATAATTGGTGCGGCCTTGATTGGTGACTTTGCTGAAGGTGCGATTGTCGTGATTCTTTTTGCCATCAGTGAAACGCTTGAGCGTTATGCCGCTGATCGTGCTCGCCAATCCATTTCTAGCTTGGTCAAGGTAGCGCCAAAAGTCGCAACGATTCGCCGCAATGACCTTGAGCAGACGATTGCAGTACAGGACATTCAAATCAATGATGTTATGCTGATTAAGCCTGGTCAAAAAATTGCCATGGATGGTATCGTGATTAAAGGGGAGTCAACGGTTAATCAAGCCGCCATTACAGGGGAAGCTTTACCGGTTGATAAACAACTCTCAGACGAAGTCTTTGCAGGAACCCTTAACGAAGCAGGTTACCTAGAAGTTCAAGTCACAAAACGTGCAGCAGATACAACCCTTGCGAAAATTATCCAACTCGTCGAAGCAGCCCAGGGCGAACGCGCACCAGCCCAAGCTTTTGTTGACAAGTTTGCAAAAATCTACACCCCATTCATCATCTTATTAGCGACCTTAATCATCATCCTCCCACCCTTATTTTTCGGTGGCGACTGGCAGAGATGGTTCTACCAAGGTCTATCCGTCCTAGTCGTCGGCTGTCCGTGCTCTTTAGTCATTTCAACTCCAGTTTCTATCGTGTCGGCCATTGGCAACGCTGCGCGTCATGGTGTCTTAGTTAAAGGCGGGATCTATTTAGAAGAAATGGGAAAACTTCAAGCCATTGCCTTTGATAAAACGGGTACGCTAACAGAAGGTAAGCCTACAGTGACTGACTTTGTTGTGCTAGATGACCAGTTTGAAGCAACTGATCTACTTCAGAAAATCTCAGCCTTGGAAATCTATTCTCAACATCCTCTTGCCTCTGCTATCGTAGCACTCAGCCAAAAACGAGGCATTGATGCGACACCGATTAGCATTGAGAATTTCAAGTCACTCACGGGTCGTGGTGTACAGGGGGATATATATGGCATCACCTACTTGATTGGTAGTCCAACATTGTTTGTATCGGATTCGAAAATTGATACCATTAAACAAGATTTCCACCGAAAAAGTAAAACAGTGATCTATTTCGGTACAAGTGATCAAGTGCTAGCTGTTATTGGCCTGCAAGATGCCGTGCGTCAAAACAGTCGCCAAACCATACAAGCCTTACAAACACTGGGCGTTAAAGAGACGGTCATGTTGACAGGAGATAATCAAGCCACAGCAGATCAGATTGGCCGAGAAGTTGGCGTATCAGCAGTCAAGGCAAACCTAATGCCAACAGATAAATTAAAAGAGATTCAGGCCTTACAAGCGACTTTCGGTCGGGTTGCTATGATTGGGGATGGCGTGAATGATGCACCAGCCTTAGCTATGGCAAATGTTGGGATTGCTATGGGTGTCGCTGGAACGGATACGGCATTGGAAACAGCAGATATCACCTTGATGGGCGATGATTTAGCAAGACTACCTTTTATCGTCAGACTGAGCCGCAGCACTTTAAGAACCATTAAACAGAATATTACTTTTTCATTAGCCCTGAAAGTAATTGCTTTGTTACTGGTGATTCCAGGGTGGTTGACACTTTGGATAGCCATTCTAGCCGACATGGGCGCAACGATTTTAGTGACCTTGAATGGGATTCGCTTGATGCGTGTGAAGTAGTTGTTATAGGCAAAAAGACTTGTTTTGGCGACCTTAAAAAAATAAAATGAGTAAAATAGAGTATTTCGCTCATAATAAATGTTTTTTTCGCTTGACAACTTGTCAGAATAATCGTAAAATTAGAACAATAGCAGAAGAAGTAGCGAGATAATAGGACTTTCAGGGACTTGTCGGTGATTGCGAGACAAGAGTTCGATCACGTGAATGGGCTGCAATGTGTGAGCTGATCTAGAGATGAGTTCAATCTTGGTTCGAAACGATAAGAATCACGTAGGTGCCCGATATCGCACAATCCCTTGCTTGAGGGAGATGAGATGTAGAGAAATGCTATTTCAGATAGGTTTTTTCGCTACAAATTGAGGTGGCACCGCGTGTGATAACGTCCTCGACGAAAGTTAAGTCTTTCGTCGAGGACTTTTTGTATAGAAAGAGCAAGTTTATGACTTTAAAAAAAACGATTAACGCAGACATTATCACACCAATTCTAGCTTATTTGAGATTGGAGTTGAAACACAAGCTGATCTTGGAATCCATTCCACGTGAAAAGGAAAATTCACGCTACTCCATGATTGCTTACAATCCTGTGCATGAAATTAAGTTTGAAAATGGCGTGTTGACGGATAATGGTCAGGTCAAAACAGGTGATCCACTCGATTATCTGGGTGAGTTGACTGTTAAAAATACTGAGGCTTCAAGCCTACCATTTACGGGCGGAGCCATTGGTTTTGTGAGTTATGACACCATTTCCTTCTATGAATATATCGGGGAGATTCCTGAGGATGTGATTGGGACGCCGGATTTGCATTTTTTCCTATATGAGTCATATCTGATTTTCGACCATAAAAAGGAGCAGATTACGATCGTCGAGTCGGATATTTACAGTGGGCGCTCGGAACTTGATCAGGAATTGGCCATGGCCTTGGTGCTGTCAAACCTGACGCGACCGCATAAAAATGAATTTGAAACAGTTAAGCTCAATCCTTTATCATTTACGAGTAATACGGCAAAGGCAGAGTTTATGGGGATGGTTGAGCAGGCGCAGACTTATATCAAAAATGGCGATATGTTCCAGATCGTTCTCAGTCAACGTTTGACGAGCCAGATTACGGGCAATCCCTTTGATTACTATCGCAATCTACGCCTGACCAATCCGTCAAATTACCTGTATTTCCTAGATTTTGGCGATTATCAAATCATGGGTGCCAGTCCTGAAAGTCTCGTGTCTGTCAAAAATGGCGTGGTGACAACTAATCCGATTGCGGGAACACGACCGCGCGGCGCTGATGAGGCAGAAGATGATGCCTTATCCAAAGATTTGCTAGGGGATCAAAAAGAAGTCGCGGAGCATCGGATGCTAGTCGACCTAGGCCGTAATGACATCGGGAAGATTTCTAAAGTTGGTACGGTCAAAGTAACTAAATACATGGAAGTTGAGTATTTCCGCTATGTTATGCACCTGACCAGCGTTGTCAAAGGGGAGCTTTTAGATAGCGTTTCTAGCCTAGATGCCCTCAAGTCAACCTTGCCGGCAGGGACCGTATCAGGCGCACCAAAAATCCGCGCCATGCAACGGATTTACGAGTTAGAAAAAACAAAACGTGGCATTTATGCAGGTGCCATCGGCTATCTGTCGAGCAACTCAGATATGGATTTCGCCATCGCCCTGAGAACAATGGTTCTAAAAGATGGCAAAGCACACGCCCAAGCAGGCGCCGGTATCGTCTTTGACAGCGTCCCAGAAAACGAATATCAGGAAACCCTGAACAAGGCCAAAGCCATGACCAAGATTGGAGAAAGTAATGATTTTATTAGTTGATAACTACGATAGTTTTACCTATAATTTAGCCCAATACATCGGCGAATTTTCCGAAGTTAAGGTTTTGCGAAATGACGACCGAGACCTCTACGACGTGGCCGAGGCGGCAGATAAAATCGTCTTTTCACCAGGACCTGGTTGGCCTGCTGACGCCGGCAGAATGGAAGAGATGATCCGTGACTTTGCCGGCAAGAAACCAATCCTAGGTATCTGTCTCGGACATCAAGCTATTGCTGAAGTATTTGGTGGCAAATTAGATTTGGCGCAACGTATCATGCACGGCAAAACTTCCATGGCTGAAAGGTTGCAAGATACACCATTATTGGCAGGCATTCCCAAAACGCATGAAATCATGCGCTATCATTCCATCGTGATTTCAGAGATGCCAGCAGATTTTGATATCTTATCGAAAACAACTGATGACCACGAAATTATGGCGATACAACATAAAACCCTACAGATTTTTGGGATGCAATATCATCCAGAAAGTATTGGCACGCCTGATGGGCTTAAGATGATTGAGAATTTTGTGGGGTTGTGAGCGTAACTCGCAGATAGAAAGCAAAGGACAAATAATATGAAAGAAAATCTAGTCAAACTCATGAACCGTGAGGATCTCTCACGTTACGAAGTCAATCAAATGGCAAATGCTATGTTTAATGGTGAGCTGACGGATTCACAACTTTCAGCAATTCTCATCGCCCTTGCGATGAAAGGCGAAACAGTTGATGAAATGGCGGGGATTGTGGATGTTGTCCGTGACAAAGCCTTGAAAATTCCAACAACTGTGACGACCGCCATGGACAACTGTGGTACAGGTGGTGATTTGTCCTTTTCATTTAATGTGTCGACGACATCAGCATTTGTCCTAGCTGCCGGTGGTGTGAAAATGGCAAAGCATGGCAATCGCTCGATTTCTTCTAAATCTGGTTCGGCTGACGTGCTAGAAGCACTCGGTATCAATCTCTATCACACACCAGATGAACTGGCTGAGATTTTTGATCAGACGGGGCTAGTCTTTCTCTTTGCCCAACATGTGCATCCCAATATGCGTTATGTCATGCCAGTTCGGCGTGAGCTGGAGGTTCGCACGGTGCTCAATCTCATCGGTCCTTTCACAAATCCAGTCGATCTCGATACCCAGTTACTCGGAACCTCTCGTCCCGACCTTTTAACAACGACGGCTGAAGTCCTGAAATCATTGGGACGGCGACGTGCCGTGGTCGTGAGTGGGCCAAATAATATGGATGAGGCGAGTCTGGACGGCGTGAATCGCTATGCGCTGCTGGATGAGACCGGCGAGATTACGGTGCATGAGTTCGATCATGAGAGTCTGGGGATGCCGCGCGTGACCCTGCAGGAGATTCGCGGTGGCGAGGGTAAGGAAAATGCGGTGATTCTCAAGTCCGTGCTCAATAACGAGCCGAGTCCTTTCTTGGAAGTGACGGTTTTGAATGCCGGTCTAGGTTTTTTTGCTAATGGTTGTGTGACAACGATATCGGAAGGCGTTGCCAAAGCGCGTGATGTGATTGCGAGCGGTGCCGCAATGGCTAAGTTAGTCGAAATGCAAGAGTTGAAATGATGGCTGAAAGTCTGACTCAAGTTCGTGCTGAAATTGATAAAATCGACGACGCTCTGATTGGTTTGATTGCGAAACGTGGTGAGTTCGTCAAGCAAGCTGCGACTTTTAAAAAGACAGCAGCGCAAGTAGCAGCGCCTGAACGTGTGCAGCAAGTGATTGATAAAGTGACCAAACTCGCGACTGAAAAGGGCGCTGATACACAGCTTGTCGAAAATCTCTATCGTCAAATGATAGAGGATTTTATTAGGATTGAACATCAGGCGCTTAAGGCTAATCTTAAAGATTAGTTTACCGTGCAGTAAAGGAAAAACAAGTAATGGAAAATTTTCTCGAAAAAATATTAGCAGAAAAGCAAATCGAAGTGGCAGAGATGGTCATGGAAAGGCCTGGAAAAGTTCGGGAAGTCAAGGGATTTATCGAGCGACTGCGTGACAATCCTGAGACCTTACAGGTGATTGGCGAAGTAAAACGTGCCTCACCGTCACTTGGTGCTATCAATATGACTGTCGATGTCTTAGAGCAAGCGACAAGTTATGCAGCGGCGAGTGTTTCAGCTATTTCAGTTTTAACAGACCCTGTTTTTTTCAAGGGATCGATTGACGATTTGCGCTTGGTTGCCCAAAACGTTGACGTGCCGGTGTTGAACAAGGATTTTATCATTGATAAAAAGCAGATTGCGCGTGCGGTCAACAGTGGGGCAACGATTGTCTTGTTGATCGTTGCTTGCCTGACTGAAAAAGACTTGCAAGACTTGTATGACTATGCCATTTCGCTCGGTTTAGAAGTCTTGGTTGAAGTGCACAATGTTGAAGAACTAGCTGTTGCACATCGTATCAATGCTGAGTTGATTGGCGTTAATAATCGCAATCTCAAGACATTCGAAGTCAGTCTTCAGAATAGTCTTGACTTGGTCGCCTTACAAGAATCTGGTCGCTTTTATATCTCAGAGTCTGGGATTAAGTCACCTGTTGAAGCTAGAAAAGTTGCCCATGATTTCCGTGCAGTCCTCGTTGGCGAAGCCTTGATGAAAGATGGCAAGCCGAAAGCAGCGGCGAAAGGGCTTCAGGTCAAGCGCCATGTGGATTAAAATTTGCGGTTTATCAACACACGCAGCTGTTGATATGGCGGTGGCATCTGGGGCGACGCATATCGGCTTTGTATTCGCCGAAAGCAAGCGCCAAGTCACGCCAGAATATGCCAAATATTTGGCAAAAGATGTGCCGAAAACAGTCAAAAAAGTCGGCTTATTTGTGAATGAAGACTTGGCAGTTGTCCAAGAAGTGGTAGCCAAAGTCGGGCTCGACATGGTGCAACTTCACGGGCAAGAAAACGCGGACTATGCGGCGCAAGTCGGTGTACCCGCTATTAAGGCTTTTGGTATCAAAGATGGTAAAATACTAGCTGCCATCGCCGATTTTAGAGCACACACAATTCTATTAGATGCCCCACCAGCTCAATTTGCCGGTGGCAGTGGTCACTCTTTTGATTGGGACAAGGTTGATTTGACTGCCTTGGACGGCTACAAATTTTTTGTAGCCGGAGGCTTGAATCCCGAGAACGTCAGTCAAGCCATTTCTATTTTTAATCCGACTGGGGTTGATGTGTCTAGTGGGGTTGAGAGTGATGGACAGAAAGATTTGGCTAAAATAGAACATTTTATCTCATCTGCACAAACTAAATGTCATAAACGATAAGCTATCTCAAGCATATTATAACGTATAAGGAGACACCATGATCTACCAAAACCCTGACCAAGCCGGTTTCTTCGGCACCTACGGCGGCACCTTCGTACCAGAAACATTAATGTACGCCGTCAAAGAACTCAAAGCTGCCTATGAGGCTAGTAAAACGGATGAAGCTTTCCAAGCCGAATTATCAGACCTACTCAAAAACTATGTCGGTCGTGAAAATCCCCTTTACTTTGCGAAAAATCTGACTGAAAAATGTGGTGGCGCTAAAATCTACCTCAAACGTGAAGACCTCAATCATACAGGCGCACACAAAATTAATAATGCCCTAGCACAAGTCATGCTTGCCAAAAAAATGGGCAAGAATAAAATTATCGCTGAAACAGGTGCCGGACAACATGGTGTTGCAACAGCAACCGCTGCTGCACTCTTTGGCATGGACTGTAAAATCTACATGGGTGCTATCGACGTGCAACGCCAAGAACTAAACGTTTTCCGCATGCAACTTTTAGGTGCAGAAGTTGTGCCTGTAACTGATGGCTCTAGTGTCCTCAAAGATGCGGTCAATGCCGCCCTTCGTGCTTGGGTTGAAAGTGTTGAAGACACCCACTACATCTTAGGTACAGCTGCTGGTCCAGCTCCTTTCCCAGAAATGGTGCGTGATTTCCAAGCCATCATTGGACGTGAATCGCGTGCGCAAATCCTCGAAAAAGAAGGCAAACTCCCTGCCGCTGTTGTGGCTTGTGTTGGCGGTGGGTCAAACGCAGCTGGACTTTTCTATCCTTTTGTCAATGATGCATCAGTTGCTATGATCGGTGTAGAAGCGGCTGGTCGTGGTCTTGATAGCGGAGAAACAGCAGCCTCTATCAACCGTGGCACAGACGGTGTTCTTCATGGCAATATTATGCGCTTGCTGCAAGATGAAAATGGTCAGGTGCAAGAAGCTTACAGCATTTCAGCCGGTTTGGATTATCCAGGCCTTGGTCCTGAGCACTGTCACTGGAACGAAACGGGTCGAGCAGAGTACATCTCAGCTACTGACGATGAAGCATTAGCTGGGTTCAAAATGCTATGCGTCACTGAAGGCATCATCCCTGCGCTAGAAAGTTCACACGCCATTTCCCAACTGCCAAGCTTGGCGAAACGCTACGGCAAAGATGAGAGCATCATCGTCTGCCTCAGCGGTCGCGGTGACAAGGATGTCGCGCAGATCAAAGCTCGCGCTGAAAATCATGATACTGAAAGCGGTGCGATATCGTCGCAAACTTTTGTAGAAAATTAGGAATTTGCTGGTTCTGCGCTTGCGCAGGTTCACAAATTATCTATTTTCCTAAGAAGTTAGCTTGAAGTTCAACTATAGGAGAATTTTAAGATGAAAACCTTACGACAACACTTAGAAACACTCAAATCAGCTGGGAAAACCCTAGTCGTACCCTATATCATGGCCGGCGATCACGCAAATGGCATCGCGGGACTCCCTGAAACGATCGACTTTTTGGTGGCCAATGGTGCCAGCACCATTGAGGTCGGTATCCCTTTTTCAGATCCAGTAGCAGATGGCCCTGTGATTGAATTAGCGGGGATTCGTGCTTTGAAAAATGGGACGACTTTGACAAACGCCATCGAAACCCTGAAAACCATCAAAACAGATGTGCCACTGGTCATCATGTCTTATTTCAATCCAATCTACAAATACGGCATCGAAAAATTTGTCAACGACCTCAAAGATACACCGGTCAAAGGCTTGATTTTACCCGATGTCCCACGTGAACATGAAAATATGATTGCACCGTTTTTAACAAACACTGACATTGCTCTGGTGCCACTTGTGACTTTGACTAGTATTCCAGAACGCCAAGCTGAATTAGTAAAAGATGCCAAAGGCTTCATCTATGCTGTGACGGTCAATGGTGTCACAGGAGCTGGTCACGATTATCGAGCGGATTTGAATCAACACTTGGCAAAATTATCTGAGATTTCTGATGCGCCTGTTTTAGCTGGTTTTGGTGTGTCATCTATCACACATGTTGAAAATTTCCGCAAAGCGGTTGATGGCGTCATCGTCGGATCTTACATTGTTAAGGGATTACACGACGGCAAAACAGATGAAATTGCTGATTTTTTACAAAAAGCGAGTCAAATCTAAAATAAAAAGTGATTTCTAGTCAAAAATCGCTTTCTTTTTAGGAATATTTATGTTAAGATAAACATTAGGACTGTATCTGTCGTAAAAAGATGTGTACTAGTCAAATTGTTGGAGGAAACTTTTTAAAAAATGAACGAATTTGAAGAATTATTGAACAGCGTCGGTGACGTTAAAGTCGGTGACGTCGTAAGCGGTGAAATCCTCACTGTCGAAGGCGATCAAGCTACTGTAGCTATCGTTGGTACAGGTGTTGAAGGTGTTTTGACGCTTCGTGAACTCACTAACGAACGTGACGCTGATATAAATGACTTCGTCAAAGCTGGTGAAGTTAAAGAACTCTTGGTTGTTAAGCAAATCGTCGGTAAAGAATCAGAAGGCGCTAACGTTTACTTGCTTTCTGAAAAACGTCTTGCTGCACGTAAAGCTTTTGCTGACCTTGAAGGCAAAGAAGGCGAAGTTGTTACTGTTAAAGTCTTGAAAGACGTTAAAGGTGGCTTGTCTGTAGACTTCAACGGTGTTCGTGGTTTCATCCCAGCATCTATGATTGACACTTACTTTGTACGCGATACTAAGAAATTTGTCGGTGAAGAATTTGACGCTAAAATCATCGAAGTTAACGCTGCTGAAAAACGTTTCATCTTGAGTCGTCGTGCGGTTATCGAAGAAGAATCTAAATCACAACGTGCTGAAGCTTTTGCTAACTTGCACGAAGGTGATATCGTTGAAGGTACTGTTGCACGTACAACTGACTTTGGTGCTTTCATCAATCTTGGTGGTGTTGACGGACTTGTTCACGTGACTGAATTGGCTCACGGACGCGTTAAAAAACCTAGCGATGTTGTTAAAGTTGGCGAAACTGTTCAAGTTAAAGTCTTGAAAGTTGATGAAGAAGCTGGTCGTGTATCACTTTCTCTTAAAGCTACACAGCCTGGCCCATGGGATGACATCGATGAAAAAGCACCAGTTGGTTCTGTTCTCGATGGTACTGTTAAACGTATCACTGACTTCGGGGCTTTTGTTGAAATCTTCCCAGGTGTTGAAGGTTTGGTTCACATTTCTCAAATCTCTTGGGAACGTGTTGAAAACGCTAAAGATGTCTTGTCAGTAGGTCAAGCTGTTCAAGTTAAAGTACTTGACGTGAAACCAGCTGAAGAACGTATCTCATTGTCTATCAAAGCTTTGACTGAAGCGCCTGCACGTAAAGAACGTTCAAACGATTCAGGTAACGCTGCACAAGGTGGACAACGTCGTGATGCTAAACCACGCGCGCCACGTCGCAACACTAAACCAGAATACACATTGCCAGAAACGCAAGAAGGCTTCTCACTTGCTGACTTCTTAGGTGATGATTTCGATATCAACAACTTTTAATTAAAGGTTGCCAAAACGTCCGAAAGGGCGTTTTTTTGTTATAATGGAAAGAAAGCGGCGCTAAAAACGGCTTTAATATCAAGAGTTCGTAGGTAAATCATAGGGCGCAAAGATCTTGCTAAATTGTGCGCACGATCTACGAATGAAAAGGAGAAAGCATCAAATGGTCAAATTGAAAACATTAGGGCTGGCCACAGTATGAATGATAATATCAAGGCAAAACTAGCCATCTTACCAGATAATCCAGGCTGTTATTTGCATAAAGATAAAAATGGCACGATTATCTATGTCGGCAAAGCCAAAAATCTGAAAAATCGTGTTCGATCTTATTTTCGTGGGTCGCATGATACAAAGACAGAACTATTGGTTTCGGAGATTGTCGATTTTGAATTTATTGTTACTGAATCAAATATCGAAGCATTGCTCTTGGAGATTAATCTGATCCAAGAGAATATGCCCAAGTACAATATCTTACTTAAGGATGATAAATCCTATCCTTTCATTAAAATCACACGCGAGAAGTACCCGCGTCTTTTGATTACGCGGCAAGTTAAGAAGGATCGGGCTCAGTATTTTGGTCCTTATCCTGATGTTAGAGCGGCTAATGAGATCAAGCAGCTACTGGATCGGATTTTTCCCTTGCGCAAGTGTAATGTCTTGCCCAACAAAGTTTGTCTTTATTACCATATGCACCAGTGTTTGGCACCCTGTGTCTTTGATATTGATCCCAAGGTTTATGAGGGGATGACAGAGGAGATTACTAAGTTTCTCAATGGTGGTGAAGATAAAATCATCAGGGAATTAGAGACGAAAATGCACACAGCAGCTGAAGCTTTTGATTTTGAAAAGGCTGCTGAGTATCGCGATCTGGTCAAGAATATCGGAACGCTTAGAACCAAACAACGGGTCATGAATCATGATTTACAGGACCGAGATGTCTTTGGTTACGCAGTGGATAAAGGTTGGATGTGTGTACAAGTATTCTTTGTTCGGCAAGGTAAGCTTATTCAGCGTGATGTTAATCTATTTCCCTACTATAATGATGCAGATGAAGATTTTTTGACCTATATTGGTCAATTTTACAAGGGGACAAGTCACTTTATTCCCAAGGAGATTTTCATTCCATCGGATATTGATTTGGCATCTGTTCGGGCTTTGACACAAACCAATGTTATTCAGCCGTCTCGTGGAGAGAAGAAACAGTTGGTTAATTTGGCGACTAAAAATGCACGTGTTAGTCTGCAGCAAAAATTTGAATTAGCTGAAAAACATATCGAAAAAACTCAAGGTGCGATTGAAAATCTTGGTACCATCATGAATATTCCGACACCGCATCGAATTGAAAGCTTTGATAACTCCAATATTATGGGGACAAGTCCAGTCAGTGCTATGGTTGTCTTTGTAGATGGGAAACCCTCTAATAAAGATTATCGCAAATACAAGATTAAGACTGTTGTGGGACCAGATGACTATGCCAGCATGCGCGAAGTTATTTTGCGACGCTATAGTCGTGCCATCAAAGAAGATGGTATCCTGCCTGATTTAATTATCATGGATGGTGGTGTTGGGCAAATTAATGCAGCTAAGGAAATTTTGGATAGTCTAGGTCTTGATATTCCGATTGCAGGTTTGGCCAAAAATGATAAGCACCAAACGCAGGAGTTATTATTCGGTGATCCTTTGGAAGTCGTGCCATTGAGTCGACAAAGTCAAGAGTTCTTCTTATTACAGCGGATTCAAGATGAAGTTCACAGATTTGCCATCACCTTTCACCGACAAGTTCGTTCGAAAAATTCATTTTCTAGCAAACTAGACGGCATAGATGGCCTAGGGCCTAAACGCAAACAAAAATTGATGCGTACCTTCAAGTCCTTGACCAATATCCAAACAGCCACGCCTGAAGCGATTCACGAAGCAGGGATTCCTTATGATGTCGCACGCCGAATCATAGAAACCCTGTCACCGACAGAAGACGAGAAAGAGTAAGTCTTTTCTAGAAATTCGGGAAAAGATGAGCTGAATGCGCCATTTTGCACGTTTTTTTGATAAAATAGTGATGATGGCAAATCAAGCTTAAGGATATAACGATACCCAAATGAAAAGAGGTGACAGATGACGAACAAAGCCCAACTCTGGACGGCAGATGATATGTATCGCTTTGCCAGAGAAAATAAACTTGGCTTTAACCTTTGGGGCGCATGGTTGCAGAAATTACATTTTAAGATTGTCGCTGAGAGTTTGTTAGATGACGAATACGCTGTCTCTAGTTTTATCGGCAGACATACAGATTATGATGATGACGAAGGAGAAGAAAGTGACGGCGGGCAAGTAGACCCTAAGTTTTTCAATACCCAAGGCTACTATGCTTATATCATCACTAACGAAAATCGCTTAGTCTATGCCCGCTGGCGACCATTCTTTCACAAGGTATCTTCAATTCCGCTCAATGATATCAAAAATATCGAGCCCATCACCCATATTATTTGGGGTCATGTTCGAGTAGAATCTTTAGGTGATAATTTTTCAGTCTTTTGGACGAAAAATGTCGTCAGAAGGATAGCTAAGCGGATCCAAGAAGGGGTGAGCGATATTAAGAATAACCAGATGTATGGTGGTTATCAGACAAATGCCCCAATGCCAGGATCATCACAACAGCAACAGCCCATGCTAGAACAAACGGCAGAGCCAAAAGTTGTCTATGATACATCCACGATGTATGAAAAATTGTCATCTGCCAAGCTTTCAATGGAAGAAGGTTTGATTACCGCAGAAGAATATGACGAATATAAAGAAAGGTTATTAGGAAGAAAATGACACATATCGATTTTAAAGCAGAGGTTGCAGCACGTAAAGAGGACTTATTAGCAGATTTATTTTCACTTTTGAAAATTAACTCTGAACGTGACGATAGCCAAGTTACACCAGAAACACCTTTTGGCCCTGGTCCAGTTACGGCACTCCAACAATTTTTGAGTTTGGCAGAACGTGATGGCTACGCAACGAAAAACGTTGATAACTATGCGGGGCACTTTACATATGGCGATGACCTACCAGAAGATGCAGAAGTCCTTGGGATTTTCGCCCACATGGACGTTGTCCCTGCTGGCACTGGCTGGGATAGCAACCCTTACGAACCTGAAATCCGTGACGGCAAGATTTATGCCCGTGGTGCTTCGGATGATAAAGGTCCTACCATGGCGTGTTACTATGGCTTGAAAATTTTAAAAGAGTTGAACGTGCCTTTAACTAAAAAAATCCGCTTCATCGCAGGCACTGACGAAGAATCAGGTTGGGGAGACATGGATTACTACTTTGCCCATGTTGGTCTACCTGAACCTGACTTTGGTTTCTCACCTGATGCCGAGTTCCCGATCATCAATGGTGAAAAAGGTAACATTACAGAATACCTCCACATCGCATGCGATAACACGGGTACGGTTCACCTGCACAGCTTTACAGGTGGTTTGCGTGAAAACATGGTACCGGAATCTGCAACAGCAGTGATTTCTGGCGACCTAGCAGACCTTAAGGCAAAACTTGAAGCCTTTGTCAGCGCCCATAGCGACAAAAACCTTAGATTTGAAACTGAAGCCACTTCAGATGGTCAAGTAACAGTCGTACTTCATGGTCGTTCAGCCCACGGTGCCATGCCAGAAAAAGGTGTTAATGGTGCAACATACCTCGCTAAATTCCTAGATGAAATCGGCGTTGTATCACCATTCACTAAAATTGCAGGGACGATCCTCATTGAAGATCATGCAGGTGACAAAACAGGCGTTGCCTTCGAAGATCCTAAAATGGGTGCCTTGTCAATGAATGCAGGTGTCTTCAACTTTGATGACGCGTCATCTGACAACACGATTGCTTTGAACTTCCGTTACCCACAAGGGACAGATTCAGATGCGATTTATAGCGTTCTCGCAGCGCTTGAAGGCGTTGATGCGGTTACTAAATCTGCCCATGAGCACACACCACACTATGTGCCAATGGATGATGAATTGGTGAGCACATTGCTTTCTGTCTATGAAAAACAAACAGGTCTTAAAGGCCACGAACAAATCATCGGTGGTGGGACTTTTGGTCGCTTACTTAAACGCGGCGTAGCCTTTGGTGCTATGTTCCCTGGTGACATTGACACCATGCACCAAGCTAATGAATTTATTCCGGTGGATGTCTTGTTGCGTGCAGCGGCTATCTATGCTGAGGCGATCTACGAATTAGCCAAATAAGTCAAGCTATAACTAAAACATCACCAGAAGTTGGTGGTGTTTTTTTGATTTCAAAGGGCTTAAATATATTAGCCAATGAGGTTTTATGAAACTTGATCACGGGCATAAATTTTTCATATGGCAGATCATAAAATAGCATGAGAAAATAGACTATATCAATTTTAAGGGGAATTTATGACTATTTTATCATTACTTATTATATTATCGGGTTTCATTGGTAGTTTGCTGTGGCTTTTTCGCTTGCAAGTGAAGCATATTAGCTTTAACAAACGGGTGCTTTTTGGTTTGTTTGGCGGTATTGTTTTTGGTCTCTTGATTCGTTTCTTATTTGAAAAGGTGTCGAACTTTTCTACCAGTCTTTCTTGGATTTCATTGGTAGCAGATGCTTATATTGCACTTCTGCAAATGCTTGTGATGCCGTTGGTTTTTATTTCTATAGTTGGGGCTTTTACCAAGTTGGAAGTCTCTAAAAATTTGGGTAAAATGGCACGAAATGTTCTTCTGATTTTATTAGGCACGACTGCGGTGTCGGCGGCGATTGGTTACTTATCGGTCATTGTTTTCCGACTAAATGGTGCTGTTTTCGCTGAAGGGGCAGCTGAAGCAGAACGGATTGCAGCATTGACGGAAAAACAGCTTCAGGTTAAGGGTGTTCCCATCACTGATCAGTTACTTAATCTAATTCCTCGTAATGTGTTTGCAGATTTTGCGGGCACACGTCCGACAAGTACGATTGCTGTCGTCATCTTTGCGGCTTTCTTGGGCATTGCTTTTCTTGGTATCCAAAGAAAGTATACGAAAGAAGCTAAAACTTTTGCTGACTTGATTCAGTCACTTGAAAAAATAATCCTACGCGTGACAACCTTAGTTTTAAGATTGACACCATTTGGGATTTTTGCCCTCATGGCACGTGTCATGGCAACGAGTGATTTTGAAGCTCTGGTCAATCTCGGTCGTTTCATTATCGCAAGTTATGCGGCTATTCTGGTGATGTTCGCCGTCCATCTCATTCTTTTGCTTTGGGTGAAAGTATTACCAAGCGAATACTTAGGCAATGCTTGGTCGACCTTGCTCTTTGCCTTCACATCAAGAACGAGTGCAGGGACGTTGCCGATGAATGTTGAGACACAGGTTGAAAAATTTAGTGTCAATGAAGCAGTTGCTAACTTTTCAGCGAGCTTTGGTTTATCCATAGGTCAAAATGGCTGTGCTGGTATTTATCCAGCCATGCTTGCGACTATTGTTGCACCAACAGTTGGGGTTAACATCTTTTCATTTGAGTTTATCCTCTCACTCGTTGCAATCGTGACGATTTCGTCACTAGGGGTTGCAGGTGTTGGTGGAGGTGCGACATTCGCCTCACTCATCGTTTTATCTTCAATGAACTTACCAATTGCTATCGTGGGACTAGTCATCAGTGTTGAGCCTTTAATTGATATGGCAAGAACAGCACTCAATGTTAGTGATTCAATGGTGGCAGGTATTGTGACGGATAGACTGTTAACTAAAACAGGGACTGTAGCCTTTATTAAACAAAACTAAAACAATTAAATCCCATGGCACGGGATTTTTTTGATATAATGAGATTATGATTTATGGTAATGGTGTTGATAATATAGAACTTTCGCGGATTGAAAAGGCTTTAAATCGGAATCCGAAATTTGCCCAACGTGTGCTCACGGAAAATGAATTGGCCAAATTTATGACCCTATCAGGTCAACGTCAAATCGAATTTTTAGGTGGTCGATGGGCAGCCAAAGAAGCTTACTCTAAAGCCTATGGCACCGGTATAGGCGGGCATTTATCTTTTCAGGATATGACCATTTTACATGATGATTTAGGCGCACCCAAGTTTATCCAACATCCTTTTTCTGAACAGGGTATGGCGCACTTATCCATCAGTCATAGCAATTTGGAAGCTATTGCTTTCGTTATTTTAGAAAGTCGTGAATAGGAAATGAAACCAAGTACACATCGGCCAACGCAAGCGATTATAGATCTCGCGGCGATTCAGGCTAATATTAAAAACTTCAAAAGGTATACAGGTGACCGCACCGAGATCTGGGCAGTTGTCAAAGCCAATGGTTATGGTCATGGTGCAAATGATGTGGCGCAAAGCGCCAATGATTTAGTGTCAGGCTTTTGTGTCTCTAACCTTGATGAGGCGATTGAACTTAGAAGTCATGGGATTGTTAAGCCGATTTTAGTTTTGAGTGGTATTGTTCCAGAAGATATTCATATTGCGGTTAACTTACGTGTGACTGTAACTGTACCTTCTCTGGATTGGCTTAAACTGGTCGCTCAACATCTCGAAGATGTCGAGATAGAGCATTTAAAATTTCATATCAAGGTCGATTCTGGTATGGGCCGGATTGGTGTAACGACAGCTGAAGAGGCCAACGCCATCATTGCAGTAGCAGATCAATATGGTATGGTCTTTGATGGTATATTTACGCATTTTGCCACAGCTGATGAAGCAGCACAAGAAAAATTTGAGTCACAATGGACACGATTTGAAACTATTGTCGCAGCGATAACTCGTCGACCAAAATATGTCCATTCTAGTAATTCTGCCGCAGGTATTTGGCATAAGGAAACCATTCAAGATATTGAGCGTTTGGGAGATGCCATGTATGGTTTAAATCCAAGTGGATCAATGCTCAAAATGACCTATAATATAACACCAGCGCTTGAGTTGAAGTCGGAATTGATGCATATCAAGACAATCAATAAAGGCGAGACGGTTGGATATGGGGCAGAGTTTATTGCAGATAAGCCTACCATCGTGGGTACTGTTCCAATTGGTTATGCAGATGGTTGGACACGTGATATGACTGGATTCTACGTTTTGGTTAATGGGAAAAAATGTCAGATTATAGGTCGGATTTCCATGGATCAAATGACTATTGCTTTAAATGAAACTTTACCAATTGGTACAAAAGTAACATTGATTGGCCAAGATGGTGATGAAAAAATAACAGTAGATGATGTGGCAGCACATCGTGGAACAATTAATTATGAAGTAGTTTGTTTATTAAGTGATCGGATTAAACGTATATATCAAAATGGCTAGAGAAATTTTAAGGGGAGATATCTTTTTTGCCGATTTGTCGCCTGTCACGGGCAGCGAACAAGGGGGAGTTAGACCTGTTTTGATTATTCAAAATGATGCAGGGAATACCTTTGCACCAACGACAATCGTTGCGGCAATCACAGCAAAAAAGACGAAGAAAGCATTACCAACACATGTTTCTATTTGTAAAGAAGCAGCAGGCGTTGGCTCAGATTCAGTAATTCTATGTGAACAAATGAGAACAATTGATAAGTGTCGTTTACGGGAAAAAACGGGGCATCTTAGTGATGAAATCATGTCGCAAGTTGATATTGCTATCAAAAAAAGTTTATCTTGTTGAAGATGGGCTTTTTTTTGTTATATAATCGTAATAAAAAATAACGTAAAAATAACATTGTTTTTGATGTGGACCTATTTACAAAAGTTTCTTATTGCGATATAATATTTTTACAAACGAATTAAATAACTAATTTGTTTACGTTGTCGTAGTTTTTTAATAGTATTTAAAGATAAGAGGGTTATGATTAAGATATATACAGTTGCCTATAGTTCATCGTGTGATAAGGCTAAAAAGTGGTTAAAAGAACACAATTTAGAATTTGAAGAAATTAATTTGGTGAAAGATCAATTATCAGATGTAGAAATTCTCCATCTTCTCTCATTGACAGAGAATGGAACTGAGGAGATTATTTCCAAACGTGGTAAAGCCTACCAAAAATTAAATGTTGATTTGTATGATCTCTCTATGAATTGTTTGATTAAAGTGATTGAAAAAAATAGAAGTTTACTGAGACGACCTTTGATAGTTGATAATAAAAGACTTCAAGTCGGTTATAATGAAGACGATATCAGAAAGTTTTTGCCGCGATCTGTTCGTAAAATTGCCTATCAAACAGCAGAAGAACGAATTAAGAAAGATTTACGGCTAGAAAATGCAATATAAAGTAACACATAGTAATACCGAACATTTTACATATTCATATTCAGAAACAGTGAGGAACAGCGGTATTCTCACTGTTTTTTTGATAAAATAGTTTTAGAACCCGTCATGAGCTAGCATTTTTAGTAGGTCGCGACATGGTAAAAAAGAAAGACGGAGCATAGCATGACCTTAATAGATGGCAAAGCATTAGCCGATAAAATGGCTGTTGAATTGAAAGCAAAAGTTGACGACTTGAAATCAGCTGGCGTCACACCAGGTTTGGTTGTGATTTTAGTTGGTGAAAATCCAGCCAGTCAAGTTTACGTCAGAAATAAAGAACGTCGCGCAACAGCAGCCGGTTTTAACTCAGAAGTCATTCGTCTATCTGAAGACACGACGGAAACGGCACTTTTAGAACTGATCGCGCAACTCAACCAAGATAATAAATGGCATGGGATTTTAGTACAACTTCCTTTACCCGCACATATCTCCGAAGAAAAAATCTTACTCGCCATTGACCCAGATAAGGACGTCGATGGTTTTCATCCAACCAACATGGGGCGCCTCTGGTCAGGTAATCCTGTCATGATCCCATCAACACCCGCAGGGATCATGGTCATGCTGGAAACTTATGGCGTTGAGGTGGCAGGTAAGAACGCGCTAGTGATTGGGCGCTCTAACATTGTCGGAAAACCCATGGCACAGATGCTGTTAGATCAACATGCAACAGTGACCATCGCCCACTCAAGAACGCAAAATCTACCTGAATTAGCCAAGCAAGCAGATATTTTAGTAGTTGCCATCGGCCGTGGTAACTTTGTTACCGCAGAATTCGTCAAGCCAGGTGCTGTTGTAATCGACGTCGGTATGAACCGAGATGACAATGGTAAATTGATCGGCGACGTCAAGTTTGATGAAGTTGAACCGATTGCTAGCCTGATGACACCAGTACCAGGTGGTGTTGGTCCCATGACGATTACCATGTTGATGGAACAGACCTATGAAGCAGCCAAACGGACTTTAAGCAAATAAGCACTAAATTCAGACGGGGAAAATTTCCCGTTTTTTTGGTACAATAGAAACATGACAGAATATTTGAGTGTGTCAACATTAACTAAATATTTAAAGACCAAATTTGACCGTGATCCTTATTTGGAGCGGGTTTTTCTGACGGGTGAAATTTCCAATTTTAGACGCCGTCCCAAGCACCAATACTTTGCAATCAAGGATGAGAAATCTGTAATCCAAGCGACCATGTGGGCGGGAGCTTTCTCTAAACTTAACTTCGACTTAGAAGAAGGCATGAAAGTCAACCTCGTGGGCCGCGTGCAGCTCTACGAACCGGGCGGCTCTTACTCGATTATCATCGAAAAAATGATGCCCGACGGCATCGGCGCCCTAGCGGTTCAGATCGAGCAACTCAAGAAAAAACTAACTGCCGAAGGCCTCTTCAACCCTGACTTTAAGCAAGCGATTCCTAGCTTTTCACGAAAAATCGGGGTCATCACAAGTCCCAGCGGTGCCGTGATTCGTGACATCATCACCACCGTCAATCGCCGCTTCCCCATGACAGAAATCCTACTCTTTCCCGCCAAGGTTCAGGGCAATGGTGCAGCTGATGAAGTTGCTAGTCGCATTCGCGAAGCCAATAAACGGGCAGACTTAGATGTCTTGATCATCGGTCGAGGCGGTGGTTCTATTGAAGACCTCTGGGCATTTAACGAGGAAATCGTCGTCCGCGCGATTTTTGAATCAAGAATCCCTGTCATTTCCTCAGTTGGCCATGAAACAGATACGACGTTGGCAGACTTTGTGGCGGATAGACGTGCTGCAACACCAACTGCAGCAGCAGAGCTTGCAACACCAAACACTAAACTAGATATTTTACAGTATTTGACAAACAGTGAAACAAGACTAACGAGCAGTATGCAACGTAGCGTTAACCAAGGTCAGGAAAGACTGATCAGACTTCAAAATTCAGTGATTTTCCGACAGCCTGAGCGCTTATATGACGGCTATCTCCAGAAACTAGATCAGCTAACCAATACGCTAACCCAACGCTTGCAACAGCATTACCAAAAAAATCAGCAAGCCCAATCACTCTTAACTAGTCGTTTGACGAGTTTAAGACTTGATCAAAAAATCTCAGAAGCCAATCGGCAATTGGAACGGGAATTGGCGAGTCTAAAATTGAATATGACCAATTTTTTGGCCTATCAAAAAACGCGGGCAGAAAAAGCATATGACGGCTTGAGCTTGATCGATCCAGAAAAAATTATAAAACGTGGCTTTGCAATCGCAAGAACAGCAGATCAAAAAGTCGTTAAATCAACCCAAGATGTTAAAACAGGTGACCAACTGAGCCTAGAAGTTTCAGACGGTCTGATAAATGTAGAGGTGAAAAATGGTTAAAGCAGTAACTTTTGAAGAAAACTTAGCAGCGTTAGAAGACATCGTCAAACGTTTAGAAAATGGTGATGTTCCTTTGGAAGCAGCCATCGCTGAATTTCAAAAAGGCATGAAGTTGTCTAAATCCCTTCAAAAAACCTTGAAAGAGGCAGAAGCTACGCTAGTCAAAGTGATGGCTGATGATGGCACAGAGCAAGTATTCGATGGACAATAAAGCTTTATTAACAGCATTAACAACTATCTTCGATGGCTTTTATGCTGCGGATGATTTAGTAGACCATCTGACGCAGAGTATCCAATACTCGATTCAGGCAGGTGGCAAGCGGATTCGGCCACTGTTTCTTCTCGAAACCTTGCAGGCTTTTGGCGTGACCATCACGACAGAACACCTCAAAGTTGCCGGTGCTGTGGAGCTGATCCATACTAGCTCGCTCATCCACGATGACTTACCGGCCATGGATAATGACGATTTTCGTCGTGGTAAACCGACCAACCACAAAGTGTTCGGAGAAGCACAGGCGATTTTAGCAGGCGATGCCCTCTTGTTAGATCCTTATCTCTTATTGGCCAATGCTGACTTACCTTCAGGGGTTGTTGTCGCTTTGGTGAAAGAGTTGGCACTAGCCTCAGGTAGCCATGGGATGGTTGCAGGTCAAGTTTTGGATATGGATGGGGAAACACAAGCACTCACTTTTGAGCAGCTAAAACAAATTCATGCCTTGAAAACAGGTAAAATGCTAACATTTCCTTTCGTTGCCGCAGGCCTTATTGCGCAGCAGTCAGATGAGGTCATCTTATCGCTCCGCAATCTAGGGGAAAAAGTAGGCCAAGCCTTCCAAATCCGAGATGACATTTTAGATGTCACTGCAACATTTGACCAAATCGGGAAAACACCTGGTAAAGATGAAGTTGCAGATAAGTCGACCTATGTTAAACTATTAGGTTTGGCGGGTGCCAAGGCAGAATTATCAGCCAATCTGGCAGCAGCTGAAGGTATTTTGGCGGAGCTTTCGCACACAACGCAGCTAGTGCCTGACAGCATTTTGAAACAAATTGAAAGATTAAAAATTGACTAAAGAACGAGTAGATGTCCTAGCCTATAATCAAGGACTTTTTGACACACGCGAACAGGCAAAACGTGGTGTCATGGCAGGTATTGTCATCAATGCCCTTAATGGAGAGCGCTTTGATAAGCCGGGCGAAAAAATTTCCGATGATTTAGAGTTGATGATTAAGGGTGAAAAACTGCCCTTTGTCAGCCGTGGCGGATTGAAATTGGCACGAGCGCTCCAAGCGTTTGACATTTCGGTTTTAGATCAAACAGCCATTGATATCGGCTCATCAACAGGTGGCTTTACTGACGTCATGCTCCAAAATGGCGCTAAATTAGTTTATGCTGTCGATGTTGGGACCAATCAATTGGCTTGGAAAATCCGACAAGATGACCGAGTTGTCGTTATGGAGCAGTTTAATTTTCGCTATGCCAAACCAGAAGATTTTAGCCATGATTTGCCAACCTTCGCGTCAATTGATGTATCTTTTATCAGTCTAGCTTTAATTTTGCCAGCCTTGTATAATATTTTACTGGAAGGCGGTCAGGTTGTGGCCTTGATAAAACCTCAGTTTGAGGCAGGTCGTGAACAAATCGGGAAAAACGGTATTATTAAAGATGCTAAAATTCACCAAGCTGTAATTGAAGCCGTAGTGAATATGGCAAATGGTCTAGGCTTTTCTACGCTAGGCTTAACAAGTTCGCCGATTAAAGGTGGTCATGGTAATATAGAGTTTTTACTGTATTTGTCTAAAGCAAGAGACGTGCTTGATCAAGTGACACCACAAATTCAAAAGGTGGTTGCAGAGGCACATGGAGAATTAGATGAAAAAAAGTGAACGCATTGATTTAATCAAAAAAATATTGGTTGAACAAGATATTATGACGCAAGACGACTTGGTGTCGGCACTACTAGATTTAAAAATTGAAGTCACACAAGCCACTGTTTCGCGTGATATGCGGGAACTCCGCTTGGTGAAAGTGCCTGCTAAAACAGGGGGGTATCGCTATGCCTTGCCTGAAAGTAGTCGGGCTAACACAGATACTGAATTCTTCAAATCAGTCGTTGGAGAAATTAAAAAGCAAGGCGACCAACTGGCAATTAGAACAAGTCCTGGGTCAGCCATGTTACTTAAAAATCGGTTGTTGACGCGCTTTGAACCGCTTATTTTTACAGTCTTATCAGATGATGATACGATTTTACTAATCGCCACATCTGAAGAAACTGCTGAAAAGATTTATTCAGATTTATCAAATTAATTGATATAATAAAGCAAATATTGAGGGCTAGATTCGCCATGTTTTCGTTTAGCGCTTAGATAAATCGCGAATTGACGAAAAATATTTCATAAATTTTGTTTTATTTTCTTTACTTAAAAGCGTATCGTGTGATCAAGAAATGCCAAGGCAGCTTGATGGAGGAAAATTGATGTTACAAGAAATATCGATCAAAAATTTTGCCATTATCGACACGATTGCCATGCAATTTGATCAAGGCATGTCGATTTTGACGGGTGAAACGGGTGCTGGTAAGTCGATTATTATCGATGCTATGAACCTCTTATTAGGTTCACGGGCACAAACATCTTTTGTTCGCCATGGTGCAGACAAGGCGGAAATAGAAGGGCTATTCTTCTATCAAGATAGTCCAGAAATCGCAACCCAATTAGAAGCCTTAGGCTTTGAAAATACAGGCGAGCTGATTTTGCGACGGGAAATTTTTGCCAACGGCAGATCATCGTGTCGGATTAATGGTGTCTTGACACCCTTATCAAATCTCCAAGCCATTAGTAGTTATTTGGTTGATATTCATGGTCAGCATGATCATCAGGAGCTTATGAGTCCTGCCCATCATCTGGCCATGTTGGATGAATTTGGTGACAAAAAATTCCGAAAAATCAAGCAAGACTATGCGCAGAAATTTTCAGACTATAAAACACTCCGTCAAAAACTCGTTACACTGAAGAAAAATCAAGCTGAGTTTGCCCAACGCATCGATATCTTGAAGTTCCAAATCGATGAGATTGCCTCAGCTGAGATTGATCTGAAATCAGATGAGGGCATCTATCAAAGACGTGACTTGCTCACGCATGCCAATCACATTGCAGAACACTTAAACGCAGCTTATTATTCTTTAGATGATGATGCGTCTGATTATTCAAGTCTTTCCATGGTGAGAAATGCCATGAATGAGTTGGAATCGGCAAGCCAGTTTGATGCACCAAGTTATGCTAAATTGTCTGAAAAAATTGCAGAAGCCTACTATCTGTTAGAGGATGCTGCAGCAGACTTGGAAAAACGGATTGACGATTTGGAATTCAATCCATCCGAGTTGGCTATGATTGAAGATCGTATTTCAGTTTTGACGACCCTCAAGAAAAAATACGGTCCAGAATTGACAGATGTGTTGGCTTATTTAACCAACTGTCAAAAAGAACTAGAAGCGTTGACAGGGGATGAAAACTCTTCAGAAAATCTAGAAGCATCGTTTAAAGCAGCAGAGAAATCACTCTTAATCAGTGCACAAGCGCTGTCGGAAGCACGAGCAATCATTGCTGACAAACTTGCCAAAGATGTCAAGGGCGAGTTGGCGGATCTTTATATGGCCAAAGCAGATTTCAAGGTTCACTTTGAACCCGCGAAATTCTCGGTCAATGGGAATCAGCACGTCGAGTTTTTCATTCAAACCAATCCGGGAGAAGGCTTCAAGCCTCTGGCTAAAACAGCATCGGGTGGGGAAATGAGCCGGATCATGCTTGCAATCAAGTCAAGTTTTGCCAGACGTGAAAATAAAACAGCCATTGTCTTTGACGAAGTTGATACTGGTGTTTCAGGACGCGTCGCTCAAGCGATTGCTAATAAAATTTACAAGATTTCCCAAAGTGGTCAGGTCTTGTGTATTTCACATTTACCGCAAGTTGTCGCGATTGCGGATACCCAATACCATATTGAAAAAATACAGCTGGACGATAGCACCACATCAACGGTTAGAAAATTAACGCTTGAAGAACGAGAAATCGAAATTGCTAAGATGTTAGCAGGTGATGATTTAACGCCTGAAGCACTGGCACAAGCCAAAAAATTACTGGAAAAATAAGAAGATGAATCGAGAAAAACTAAAAACGGCCAAAAGAATTGTAATCAAAATCGGCACATCAAGCCTAATTTTGGCCAATGGGCAAATCAATCTGAAAAATATGGACGACTTGGCTTTTACCTTGTCAAGCTTAAGAAACGAAGGCTATGACATCATTTTGGTAACATCAGGCGCGATCGGTGTTGGTCTCAATGTCTTAGGAATGGACAAACGACCTTCAGAAATTGCCCAACAGCAAGCCTTGGCGTCAATCGGTCAGGTTGAGTTGATGAGTTTATATAATCATATTTTTGCTCGTTATCAGCAAAAAGTATCTCAGCTCTTGTTGACAAATGATGTCATTGAATATCCTGAAAGCCGGCAAAATGCGTCCATGTCGCTCCAAGCAATCTTGAGCATGGGCATTATTCCTATCATCAATGAAAATGATGCGGTTAGTGTCGATGAGATGGATCATAAGACAAAATTCGGTGATAATGACAGATTAGGTGCTATTGTGACGAACTTAGCAGATGCTGATTTGTTGATCATGCTGTCTGATATTGATGGTCTGTATGACAAAAATCCCAATATTTTTGACGACGCCAAACTCATTGACACTGTCTCTGAAATTACAGACGAGTTGATGAAAGTAGCAGGCGGTGCCGGTAGTCGTTTTGGTACAGGTGGGATGACTAGCAAATTAGAAGCTGCCAAACTGATTTTTGATAATGACAAACAGATGGTGCTGACCAATGGTGCTCGAATCCGTGAGATTCGGGACATCATTTCTGGCAAGAAGAAAGGAACTTACTTTGGACAGTAGTCAATTTACAGTCATCACAGCAGCAGAATTTTCTGATTTTGTGGCGACACGTGATGATGTTCATTTCCAGCAAACCAAAGCATTTGGTGACTTACAAGATAGTTTAGGACATCAGCCTTTTTACTTGGCGGTGAAAAATGACAAGACAATCGTCGCGGCAATGCTAGTAACACTGGCTAAGGTTCGGTTTGGATATCTGGCAGAAGCCCATGGCAATCCATACTTTTCAACAGTAGCAAACGATAATCAACTGCTCGTTTCAGGTGCCAAAGCTTTACTTAAGAAGCAAGGTGTCTTGAAACTCATCATCCATTCAAATCAAATGATTGAAAAGTATGATGATAACTGGGAAAAAGTAGGTGAATTTAACCAAGACTTAGATGCTTTTTATCAGGGATTGGGCTTTTTAGAAGGTCATCTGAGCGATTTTGAAAAGGGCTTTAACTACAATTACAGTAAAACCTTGACGGGTTTTGAAAATTTTGCTAAACTTGAAAAATCATATAAGAAAAATGGGCTTCAAACAATCAAGAAAGCGCGTAAATTAGGCATTCAAGTCTATGAAGCGAGCTATGATGAATTGGCTGATTTTAAGAAAGTTGTCGATGAGGCAGGAGAGCGTAGAAACTTTTCAACGCGAGACTTATCCTATTACCAGGCGGTCTATCAAGCCTTTGGGGACCGTGTTAAGTTTGTTTTGGCTAAGCTCAACTTTCAAACAGAATTGGTAGCCAATCAGTCTGAATTGGCTGGCGTTCACAAGGAAATTGAGCAAGCTCAGTCGCAAAATAAGAAAAAGAGCCTTGATACCCTTCATCAAAGGGTGTCACGTCTTGAAAAATTCCAAACAGAACTCCAAAAGTTGGCGGAGATGCACGGTGATCAAGATGTGATTTTAGCCGCAGCCCAATTCTTTATCATGCCTAATGACATCCTTTATATGTTTAGCGGGATGTATGATGAATACAGGGAATTCTCAGCACCTTTCTTGATTCAAGATTACATTTTGCAATATGCCTTTGCGCATCACATTGATCACTACCATTTTATGGGGGTCAATGCGCCTGATAATCCAGATCAGGGTGTTTTGAAATTTAAACAAAACTTTAAGGGCTATATTTGGCAGTCCTCAGGAAACTATGAATTAGTTGTGAAGCCAATCTTAAATAAAATGACAGAAATTTTAAAAGCTGTCATCAAACGTTAGAAAGCAGTCGTCTATCATGAAATTTAATACAGCAGTCGATGCGAAAGCACACGATGAATTTGTTAAACAAAGCCCACTCAATCATTTATTACAATCCAGCACATGGGCTGAAGTTAAAGATAATTGGGCATCTCAAATTGTTGGGGTGACAGATGATGCTGGAAATCTCATTGCCTCTTCTTTGGTCTTAATCAAAAAATTACCACTTGGCTTTACCATGTTCTATACACCACGTGGACCAATCATGGATTACGAAAATGCTGAGCTGGTGTCGTTCTTTTTCGACCAATTAAAGAAAATGGCCAAAAAACAGAAAGCACTATTTATAAAAATAGATCCTGCAATCCTTTACCGGACCTCAAAATTTGGTCAAAGAGAAGCCTCTGACATTTTGCCGGGAGCTGTGACGATGTTAAACAATATCAAGGCGGCAGGCGCTGAACATCTTGGCTTTAATCAAGTCATGAGTGAGACGATTCAACCGCGTTATCAAGCGAATGAGCCTTTGGTTAGTGATATGACGACGATTTATCCTAAACACGCGAAACGGATTATGAAGGATGCCATTAATCGTGGTGTTACCGGTCGTCGTGTAGGGATCGATCACTTAGATAAGTTTAGTGAAGTTGTGAGTATGACCGAAAGTCGTAAAGGCGTTGCCTTAAGAAATCGGGATTACTTTGAGCAGCTCATGACCTTGTATGGGGAAGATGCTTATTTGCATTTAGCAGAAGTTAATCTCAAAGAAAAATATGCTGAGCTGCAAGCACAACAAGCACAGATTGAGAAAGACATCGCTGAGACACCTGAAAATCAGAAAAAACGTTTCAATCGCCTGAATGATCAGAAGAAATCAGTTGAAAAATACCTAAAAGAATTTGCAGACTATGATACAGAGTCCGCAGATTCAACGGTGATTGCAGGGATCTTATCTATAAAATTCGGAGATACGATGGAGATGCTCTATGCTGGGATGAATGATGCCTTCAAAAAATTCTACCCGCAGTATCTCCTTTACCCACAAGCCTTTGACGATGCCTTTGCTGCCAGTGCTAAATGGGCAAATATGGGTGGTGTAGAAGGCGATCTAAATGACGGTCTATCTAAATTCAAGAGTAATTTTAACCCTGATATTCAAGAGTTGGTTGGTGAATTCAACATCCCGGTCAATGGCCTACTCTATTCCTTAAGTAATCTTGCCTACAAATTCCGTAAAAAAATAAAATAAGTGAGGAAACCAGATGATTGAGACACTCGGTAAACATGCCAAAACAGCAGCCTTTGAGCTAGCTAAATACGCCACACTTGAAAAAAATCAATTTTTGCAACAGTTAGCGCAAGCACTTGTTGACAATACTGCTGAGATCATCTCTGAAAATGCTAAAGATTTAGCCAATGCAGAGGCAAATGGAATCAGTCAGATTATGATAGATCGTCTGCGTTTGACACCAGAAAGAATCCAGGATATTGCTGAGGGTGTCCGACAAGTCGCAGCCTTACCAGATCCCGTAGGTCAAGTTATTAATGGTTATACCAACATCGACGGCTTGAGAATCCTCCAAAAACGAGTGCCATTAGGTGTTGTTGGGATGATATTCGAAAGCCGTCCAAATGTTGGAGTGGACGCGTTTGCCTTGTGTTTCAAGACCAATAATGCAGTCATTTTACGTGGTGGAAAAGATGCTATTCATTCCAACAAAGCACTCGTTCAAGTTATTAAATCGGCGTTAACAGCTGCTGGTATCACAGAAAATGCGGTAGGCCTTGTGACAGACACAAGCCATGAAGTAGCGAGAGAAATGATGCAGGCGACTGACTATCTTGACGTCCTCATTCCACGTGGTGGTGCAGGGCTTATTCGGACGGTAAAAGAGCAGTCTCGTGTCCCAATCATTGAGACAGGAACAGGTAATGTCAGTATCTATGTTGATGAGTTTGCTGATTTAGAGATGGCAACTAAAATCGTCATTAATGCTAAAACGCAGCGCCCAAGTGTATGCAATGCTGCTGAAAGCTTGGTCGTTCATGAAAAAATTGCTGCTGAGTTTTTACCAAAACTTCAAACGGCAATTAATACAGTCCAACAAATTGACTTTAAAGTTGATGAATTGGCGGCTGAGTTGATGGTAGGCCAACCTGCATTAGAAGCGGATTTTGGTACTGAGTATTTAGATTATAAAATGTCGGTTAAGGTTGTTTCAAGTATTGATCAGGCTATTGACCACATCAATCACTATAGCACCAAACATTCAGAGAGTATTATCACGGATAATTTGACTAATGCCGACCAATTTCAAGCACAAATTGATTCAGCAGCAGTTTATGTCAATGCCTCAACGAGGTTTACAGACGGTTTTGTCTTTGGTTTAGGAGCTGAAATTGGCATTTCAACTCAAAAACTTCATGCCCGTGGTCCGATGGGGCTCGAAGCACTTACGTCTTACAAATATTTGATCAATGGAAATGGTCAAACTCGTGGCTAAAAATTATGACGTCATTAAGATGACGTTTTTTAGTCTGGCAAAGCTGTATCATTGCGATACGTATAAGATAATCGTCACGATTTCATGACTAAAAGATGACAATTCAGTAAAAATCTAGATATTGCTAGATTTTTTTGGTATAATAAGATTTGTTTAGGAGTTGCATTATCGCATCAGCTGATTTTGATACCATAATATTAAATCAGTCCTAAACCTAAGAAAGTGAGCCCACATGTCAGACCAGACAACTTTTAAGCATGATACCGTTCTGCTTCATGAAACCGTTGATATGCTTGAGGTCAAGCCTGATGGCATCTATGTAGATGCCACACTTGGTGGCGCCGGTCATAGCGAGTATTTGCTGAGCCAACTCACAACAGGGCACCTGTATGCGTTTGATCAGGATGAAACAGCCCATGAAAATGCTAAAATAAAACTAAAAACACAACTTGAAGCTAGTCAAGTAACTCTGATTAAGAATAATTTTCGACATCTTAAGGCAGCGCTAGCAGAACATGGTGTCACTGAATTTGATGGGATTCTTTATGACCTAGGTGTCTCAAGTCCCCAGTTCGATGACAGCCAACGGGGCTTCTCTTATAAGAAAGAAGCTAGATTAGACATGCGGATGGATCAATCACAGGCATTGACCGCGCACGATGTCGTCAATACTTATGCTTTTAACGATTTGATGCGGATTTTTAGCCGTTATGGAGAAGAGAAATTCTCTAAACAGATTGCGCGTAAAATCGAAAAAGCACGAGAAATTCAGCCGATTGATACAACGCTTGAATTAGCAGAGATTATCAAATCTGCCCTTCCTCAAAAAGAATTGAAGAAAAAAGGTCATCCGGCTAAACGAATTTTTCAGGCTATTCGTATCGAAGTGAACGATGAGCTGGGTGCTGCTGCGGAATCGATCGAAGCAGCCATTCACATGCTGAAAAAAGAGGGCAGAATATCTGTGATTACTTTCCATTCTTTAGAAGATAAGCTGACAAAGTCTTTGTTTAAAGAGTATGCGACAGTTGATATACCTCGTGGCTTACCCATGGTACCGGTGGATATGAAGCCTCTTTTAACAGTCGTCAACCGTAAGCCAATTCTTGCATCTGAAGCCGAGTTAGCGTATAATAATCGTGCACACTCTGCTAAATTACGAGTAGCTCAAAAAAATTAATTGAAATTAATCATTAAATAAAATCAGAAATATTTTAAGCGTACTTAGGTTCGCAAAATGAAAATTGTAGAAAGGTAAATCATGGCAGCTAAACCAAAAGAATATTTTGATATCAAAACCGCCAATCAAAATGGTAGTTATAATATTTCTGCGGATTCAATTGCGCCAGAGCTTTTGACGCGAAAATTTAAGAAACTTTCAAATGTTGAAAAAGTATTTTACCTTTCAGTGATTGTGACGGCTATTGTGCTTGCGATTGGCATGGTCTTCGTTCGAACTAAAATTATTGAAGTTGAGCAAAATACCTTGACGATTCAGGCAGAGGTTACAACAAAAGAAGACCAACTCAAAGCTTATGATCAGCAAATCAATGAATTGATGACAGATGATCGCGTTGCAAAACAAGCAAGTGATAGTGGATTGAAAATGAATAATGACAATGTGATAAAGGCAACGAAATAAATGATAAAATTTTTAAAAAATCTGATACTCTTTCCCTTTCGAAAAGTAGCAAAAAGTGCAGCTAAAACGCATTTAAGCCCACAAGCCAACCGTAAACGGATTGCGCAGGACATCTTGATTCTCGCTATCTTTGTGTTTACGGTTTTTATCGTTAGATTTTCTTGGATTATCGTCACGGACTCTAGCAATGGTGTGAAATTGTCTACACGTGCCAAAGCGAATTATTCTGAAACAACGACGATTTATGCAAAACGTGGTACTATTTTTGATCGAAATGGCACACCGATTGCTATGGATTCTAGTGATTACTCTATTTATGTGATCTTGGATACGACTTATGTGTCGGGGGAGGGTAAGAAACTCTTTGCTGCGCCGAAAGATTTTCCAGCCATTGCCCAGCTTTTCAAGGATAAATTAGGGATAGATGAAAAATATACTCTAGAACAACTCCAACGTAAAGGTGCGAGCCAAGTTGAGTTTGGCACATCTGGCAAGCATATTTCATTTACAAAAAAAGAAGAGATTGAAAATGAAGCCAAGGCAAAAGGGATTGCTGGAATCGGCTTTACCTCTCATTTGGCACGATCTTATCCCAATAATAATTTTGCTTCAAACTTTATCGGACTCGCAGGTCTTAAAGATGGTGATGATGACACCAAAGGGCTTATCGGTCAATTTGGTTTAGAAGCGTCATTAAATGGCATTTTATCAGGAAAAAATGGTGTTGAAACGCTGGAAAAAGATAAAAATGGTCAAGCCTTACAAGGTGTTGCCAAGTCAGTCACGCCAGCTAAAGATGGTGATGATGTTTACACAACGATAGACGGTACTCTACAGAAGTACTTAGAAAACTTGATGGATACGACATCTGTGAAAGATGCCGGTGCTCAAAATATTGTTGCAACGCTCGTCAAGGCTGATACAGGAGAGATTTTAGCCACAACCCAACGCCCAACCTTTAACCCTGCGACACAAACCGTCATTGGCCCTAAAGATGATAAAAAATCTGACAAAGAAAATCTCTTTGGTCAGAATAATCTGCTTTATCAAGCGGCTTTTGAGCCCGGCTCGACTTTTAAACTCTTTACATTAGCAGCTGGGATTGAAACTAAAACTTTTAATCCAAATGCAACCTATGTTTCAGCGCCTATTATGGTTGCCGATGCACCCGTCAATGACTGGGATGTTGAAGAATTTAAAAATGGTCGTGCGATGACCTTTGCCCAAGGGTTTTCTCATTCTTCAAACGTTGGTATGTCTAAGCTTCAAATGGCTATGGGTGATAAAACGTGGGATGATTATTTAAGACGTTTCAAATTTGGTGTACCAACGCGTATGGGTGTTGGTGGTGAAAGTTTTGGAACACTACCGTCTGAAAATGTCGTTTCCCAGGTCAATTCATCATTTGGCCAAGGGATTGGTGTGACAGAAGTTCAAATGATACGAGGCTACACCGCTATTGCCAATGGTGGTAAAATGTTAGAACCGCATTTTATTTCTAAAATCGCCAACATCGATCAAGCCACAGAACGCGTGAGTCAGCCAGAAGTAATTGGTAAACCAATTGAAAAATCAACGGCAGATGATGTTCTTAAATATATGGTCAATGTTGGTACCGATGTTACTTTTGGTACCGCCTATGACTGGAAAAATGCTCAACCTTACTTCCGAGTGGATGGTAAAGATGTCTCTATCAAGACAGGTACAGCTCAAGTTGCCAAAACTACAGGTGGTTACTATGAGGGGGAAACATCTTATCTCTATTCGGCAGTTGCCATGGTTCCTTCAGAAAATCCAGACTACATTTTCTATATGACTGTGACACTCCCACAACATTGGACCTTATCTTACATTTCAGATATCGCTAATCCGTTATTGGCGCGGGCTTATGAGCTTAAATCAACGATTGACGCGACATCAATGCCAACAAACGGTGATAATGTCAAAGAAGCTAAAGTTACTTTGAAAGATTACAAAGGTGAAAAACCTGGTAATACCTTGGATCTCTTGCGCCAACAAATCTTACAACCAGTCGTTGTCGGTAGTGGGTCAGTCATTACCAAACAATCGATTGAAGCAGGAACTAAACTAGGCGCTAATGCTCGTGTCTTATTATTGACAGATGGGGATATTGATATGCCAGATATCTATGATTGGTCTAAGGAAGATGTTGAGACCTTGGCTAAATGGGCTGGCTTAACCGTCACTTATCAAGGTGCTGAAACTGGAAAAGTAACAGAACAAAGTATTAAGATGAATGCAAACTTGAAAAAAGGTCAAAAATTAACGGTGACACTCAACTGAGTGTGACAAATGTGAACATGCTAGAGATGGGATGATTAGACCTCCTTTCATGCCAATCCTTTTGTTTTGTGTCAAAATCAGGACAAGCGCGATCGATGCCTAACGCATTATCTGATGCTCTAGAAATTAACGGAAATCAATATGATATTAAATTCTATTATTGCTGGTCTTGTGGCTTTTATCGTCACAGTCCTCACAATCCCTGCCTTTATTCGCTTTTACCATAAAGCAAGAATTGGCGGTCAACAAATGCATGAAGATGTCAAACAACATGCAGCAAAAGCTGGAACCCCCACCATGGGTGGCTTTGTTTTTGTCGTGGTAAGTCTAGTCGTCTCATTGCTATTTGCCTTTATTTTTGGCAAGTTAACAGCTGCTTTCATGGTTATTTGGTTTGTCTTTGCCATTTACGCAGTTGTTGGTTTCTTGGACGACTTCTTGAAAATTTTTAAACAAATCAATCAAGGGTTGACGAGTTGGCAAAAATTAGTGGCGCAAATCGCGACAGGGATTGTAGCCTATCTAGTTTATACCCATGAAACATCAGCTAACTTTTTGAATATTTTTGGTTATCGATTGAATCTCGGTGTGTTCTTTGTCATCTTCCTAGTCTTTTGGCTAGTTGGCTTTTCAAATGCCGTTAATCTGACGGATGGGATTGATGGTTTAGCTTCGATTTCAGTCGTGATTTCTCTTCTTGCTTATGCAGCAATTGCAGTGCACCAAAACCGTTTTGATGTTCTGATTCTCATCGTTGCTGTTATTGGTAGCTTACTTGGATTCTTCATCTTCAACCATAAACCAGCTAAAATCTTTATGGGAGATGTCGGTAGTTTAGCGCTAGGCGGTCTCTTAGGGATTATTTCCATCATCTTAAACGTTGAGTGGACTTTGCTTTTGATTGGCATCGTCTATGTCTTTGAAACGGTCAGCGTCATGATGCAAGTAACTTACTTTAAAATCACGCATGGTAAACGTATCTTTCGGATGACGCCAGTGCATCATCATTTTGAACTAGGTGGGATTTCAGGGCATGGCAAACCATGGTCAGAGTGGCGTGTTGATCTCTTCTTCTGGAGCATCTCATTAGTTGGCTCAATTCTGGCGCTTGTCATCTATTTTTTTCAAAATTAAGAGGCTTCCATTTTTGGAGCTTTTTTTTGATCAAATTTTTACTGTTTGAACAAGAGATAGTTATTTTTGAGAGGATAATTATTAATTAATAGAACGAATTTTCAGATAGATTGTACCAAAAAATATCTCGTAAAGATATATTTTTTGAAATTGGTCTATACCTATTGACTTGTTAAAAGTGATGAGTTAGAATGATTTGTAATGCGCATTACATTCGATATAATTATATCTTTATAAAAAATTAGAAAAGAGAAATTGATGAACGATGAACAAATGGCAGTTATCATGCCCTTAATTATATTTGGAGGGGAAGCTAAATCTTCCGCAATTGAAGCGATTCGTGCCGCTAAAGAAAGTGATTTTGATAAAGCTGATGAACGTATTGAGGCAGCAAGTAAAGCCATTGTAGAGGCGCATCATGGTCAAACAGAATTATTGACTAAGGCCGCAAATGGTGAGGAAGTAGCAGTATCTATTTATATGGTTCATGCACAAGATCACTTGATGACAGGTATTGCATTTGTTGATCTTGCAAGAGAAATCATTGAATTATATAAGGTTATCGCAAAAAAATGATGTTTCTATATCTAAGCTTATTTCAGTAGTTTAAGATAGATTCAATATACTAATAGGAGATTTTCATGAATGTAATTACAGCTTGGATGGAGAAGTACTTCGTCCCACTTGCAGCTAAAATTGGTGGACAAAAACACCTAGTTGCCTTGCGTGATGCCTTTATAGGTACCTTACCTGCAACAATGGCTGGCGCCATTGCAGTTATGCTTAACGCAATCGTCCGTGATATGCCCGCAAAATTTATCCAAGGTTATGATGGTAGCACAATCCCTGTTATCAAACAAATCATTGCCGTTAATGGTTTTATGTGGAGTGGTACACTTGCCGTTGTCGGAATTATTTTCGCCTTTTCATGGGGATATAATCTAGCTAGAGCGTATCAAGTCAATGAATTAGCTGGTGGTATTGTTTCGCTTGCCGCGCTTCTTCAAGGTGTTGGATTTTCATTTTCAACTTCAGCGGCTATGAAACTTCCAGCTGCCGCAGCAAAAATAATTAACGTAGGATCTGCAGATACAGGTATTTCATATGCAGATGGTGCTCTAAATGTCGGCGGTTGGGGTTGGTTAAAGCTTGGTCAATTAGATGGTAACGCTTACTTTGTGATTATGGTAGTTGGTGGCCTTGCCACAATCATCTACGCAAAACTGATGATTAGAGACATTACAATTAAAATGCCTGATAGTGTGCCACCGGCTGTTGCTAAAGCTTTTACAGCGATTATCCCTGCTGCCGTTGCACTTTATGCTACAGCGATTATGTACTATATCTTTAGTTTGACACTTGGTAAAAATGGTGATGTTCTAATTAGCTGGGTACAAAAAACAATTGCTGATCCATTCTTGCATATCGGACAAAGTTTGGGTGCTATTATCTTGGTGACTTTCCTTGTTTCATTAATGTGGCTCTTCGGTCTACATGGTTCAAATGTTATGGCGCCTGTACTTGAAGGTATTTGGGGTGTTGGTTTACTTAAAAATACTAACGTATATGACAGATCAGGCATGGCAGGTGTAAAAGAGGCCATTAAAGCAGGAAATGGCGATGCCTATATGTGGGTGCGTGGTTCATTTGATTCCTATGCTTGGTTTGGTGGTGTCGGAGGTACCATCACACTCTTAATTGTAATTTTAGTATTCTCAAAACGTGCGGATTATCGTATGGTAGCAAAATTAGGGATTGCACCATCAGTTTTCAATATCAATGAACCAGTTATGTTTGGTTTGCCAATTGTATTGAATCCAATCTTCTTTATTCCTTTCATCTTATCACCAATTGTCGGTGTAACCATTGGGTGGTTGGCGACCGCAGCTAATTTAGTAGATCCAGTTGTTGTAGCAACTCCGTGGGTTATTCCGCCGTTCTTGTATAGTTTGATGTCAACTGGTTATGACTGGCGTGCACCAATCGTAACGCTTGTCAGCTTCATAGCAGCCATTGCGATTTGGACACCGTTTGTCCTTGCCGCTAATGCGACAAAAGAAGTTGATTAAATCTAGTTTGTTTAAACTTCCTATTGCCTTGGCAATAGGAAGTTTTCATTTTTTTTCCAAATTATAGTCATCATCCTTTTTTAGAAAAGACTTCGCTTTTCGGAGCTTATTCTTTATCTCATAAATCAGAAGGTGTATAATGAACCTGTAGAAAAATAAATAAGCGTTTTAACTGGATTGTCTGATGAGTTTAATTGATCAGTTATTAATTTATGGACGAGTCACTCGTTTAAAAAGGAGTAGGGATAATGGAAAAAATTAACGCAGGTGTTGCAGCAGTCAAAGTTTTAGAAGAATGGGGAGTGAAACATATCTATGGAATTCCTGGTGGCTCCATCAATTCCTTGATGGATGCTCTCTTACACGAAAAAGATGTAATTAACTATATCCAAGTTCGTCATGAAGAAGTCGGTGCTCTAGCCGCTTCTATGCATGCTAAATACACAGGGCATATCGGAGTTGCTTTTGGGTCAGCTGGCCCTGGTGGCACACATTTGCTCAACGGTTTATATGATGCGCGTGAAAATCATGTTCCTGTTTTAGCGATTGTTGGACAGTTTGCGACAAATGGGATGAACATGGATACCTTCCAAGAAATGAACGAAAATCCCATCTATGCAGATGTTGCCGTCTATAATCGGACGATTACAACGGCAGAACAAATCCCTCATGTCATTGATGAAGCCATTCGCCAAGCCTACGCTAAAAGTGGTGTTGCTGTTGTTCAATTACCAGTCAATCTAGGGACATTTGATATTCCAGCCAAACCTTTTTACTCTGCTGCTAATGCCTATCGTAAGTTTCCAAAACCAACCCTGCATTATGGAGATATCGAAGCAGCTGTTAAGATTTTAGACGAGTCAGAGAAAACGGTTATCTATGCTGGTATCGGCACCCGTGGGGCAGGTTAAGATGTGGTCGATCTATCTCGTAAGATCAAAGCGCCTGTTGCAGTGACCGGCATCAATTTTGATGCATTTGATGCGAATTTTGAAGCCTTGTTAGGCTCTGCCAATCGTGTCGCAACTAAACCTGCTAATGAAGCCTTCCCAAACGCCGATACAGTTGTCTTTGTCGGCAATAACTATCCATTTGCTGAAGTTACCAATCTCTTTGAAAACGTTAAGAACTTTATCCAAATTGATATCAATCCTGCGAACCTCGGCAAACGTAACCATAATGATGTAACTATCCTAGGTGATGCTGGTGATGCTATTCGAGAATTGACAAAACTCGTTAAAGAAAAACCAGAAACAGGTTGGTGGCGTGCCAATCTTGCTAACATCAAAAACTGGAACGACTACGTCTACAAACTTGAAACTAAAACAGAAGGTGACTTGCAGCTTTATCAAGTTTATCACCAAATCAACACCCACGCAGAAGATGACGCGATCTTTTCAATTGATGTGGGTGACGTCACACAAACTTCTGTTCGACATCTTCATCTCAACCCAAAACAAATGTGGCGGACATCTAATCTCTTTGCAACCATGGGCATAGGTATTCCAGGTGCCTTGACTGCCAAACTCGACTTCCCAGACCGTCAAGTCTGGAATCTAGCAGGTGACGGTGGCTTTAACATGGTCATGCAAGATCTAGCAACAGAAGTGCAGTACAAATTACCGATTATCAACATTGTCTTCAGCAACAATCAGTTCGGCTTCATCAAAGATGAACAAGAAGAGACGAACTCAGGCTACATCGGCGTTGAATTCATGGGAGTAGATTTTGCTAAAATAGCACAAGGCATGGGCGCAAAAGGTTATACCTTAACAAGTATAGATGACGCAAAATCTGTCTTTGATGCAGCATTAGCGGATATTGCTAAAGGTGAAACCGTTTTGATTGATGCCAAAATCTCAGGTGACAGACCGATTCCAGTCGAAGCCCTTATCTTGGATGAAAAAATTCATGATCAAGCAGCAATTACTGCTTACCGTGAACGCTATGAAGCTGAAAGCTTAGTACCACTAACTGACTATTTGAAAGCAGAAGGTATTGAACCTGAATACAAGGCAGTTGATTTGGGTGGGTTCTGATAATATGATAAGTTTATGATATAATAATCTCGTTGGCAACAATGAGGTTATTTTTATTTGCATCTAGAAAGGAGGATAGTATGAAGAAGAAAAGTTTTATTTATCAAACTTGGTGGATTGGATTAATTCCATTGCTAATCGGTTTTATCTTTATGGTTGTGGCAGTTGTGATGCAACTTGTTCCCATGACTGGTGTTGAGATCAATGGTGTCTATACAGAAAGTGTATCAGCTGTCCGTAACTTTCGCCTAATTTTCCTAGCTGCTTTTGGTGGAGTTGGCTTCATTTTACTTTTGATAGGACTGTACCTTATCGGTTATCCTTACTATCAAAATAATAAAAATCAACGGTTGATAGAACAAGGAACAAAAATCACAGCTAAGTTCGTTGATTTTCAGGCGACAGCACTCAACGTTAATAATAGTAGGTTATCAAGACTAACATGTACAGGTAAAATTAATGGAGTAGACTACATTTTCAAAAGTCAGCCACTCCGCCGTAATCCTGTCCCATTTTTGAGAGACGATTTGATTGATGTGTATTATGATTTAGGAAACATGAAGCGCTATTTTGTTGATGTGGATGGTAGCGTAAAAGACGTCGTAGAACTATAAAACTGAGTGCTAGCTCACGGAGGATGATAAGATGACAATCAAAACAATTTTTTTCGATTTGGATGATACCTTATTGTCTGATGAACTGGCAGTTCAAACAGCGATTGATCGAACGACCGCTTTTTTAGTTAGTAAATATCCACGTATCAAGGCGGAAGCATTTGAGGCAGCTCTAAGAAATAGAGCTGTAACACTGTTTGACACTTATGCAATCTATGATTTTACAGTGCAGATTGGGATTAGTCCCTTTGAAGCCTTATGGGGCGACTTTACGGATCGTACTTTAAGATTTCCTGAGTTAGCAGAGATAGTCAAGGCTTATCGTCAGCAAGTTTGGTCTATGGCCTTGGCAGATGTTGGCATTTCAGATAATCGATTGGCCAAACTCATCAGTTTAATGTTCATCGTCGTCAGAACTGAAAATTCAGTGCCTTATATGGATACCTATGCCAGCTTAGAAGCCTTATATGAACGGTTTCAACTAGTTCTTTTGACTAATGGTTCGCCTTCTTTACAGAAGTTGAAGTTAGAGAAAGCACCAAAACTTAAAAAATATTTCAAGAAAATCATCATCTCTGGAGATTTCGGTCAGGGGAAACCGGCGCCAGACTTTTTTAACTTTGCCTTATCTCGTGCCCAAGCGGATATAGCGACAAGTCTCATGGTTGGAGATCAGTTATTTACAGATATCTTGGGTGCAAATGCAGTGGGCATGAAGTCTGTCTGGTTAAATCGCAAGGATACGCCTCAAAGTGAGGTAGCACGTCCAGACTATACAGTGAAAAGCTTGACAGAAGTTGTTGACTTGCTTGAGAAAGAGGGGATTTAATGGAGATTTCAGAAAATTATTTGACTAATCGTGTAACAGGAGAAATTGGTCAAGCTACTGCGATTTATTTTCCAACATCGCAAGAAGAGGTAGTGGCGATCATGCTGGATGTTCGAAAAAATCAGCAGAAATTAATCACGATAGGAGGACATACAGGCCTATCAGGTGCGACTTTCCCTGATGACCATCAAGTCTTAATGAGTCTAGAAAAACTGAATCGCATTATTAAACTAGATATTGAGACAATGACACTAACAGTGGAAGCAGGTGTCACGATTGCAGAAATTTCAGAGTACTTGGTTGATACACCCTATTTTTATGCACCGGACCCAGGGAGTAAGGAAGCCAGTATTGGTGGAAATGCAGCGACAAACGCTGGTGGGATGCGAGCAGTCAAATATGGGGTAACACGGGATAATATCCGGGCCATGCGTGTGATTTTGGCAGATGGTCGTGAGCTTCGGGTTGGTTCTATCAACCGTAAGGATAGTTCAGGCTATGATCTCAAAGATATTTTCATCGGTAGTGAAGGTACTCTGGGTGTCATCACAGAACTTGAACTGAAAATTCAGCCCAAACCGAAATTCAGTCGAGATGTTTTATTAGGTTTTGAGAACTTGACGCAGCTCTCACCCAAAGTTTTTGAAATCCTAGCATCAGGTCTAATGCCAGCTACTCTGGAATTTTTCGAGCGAGACAGCATGGCTTATTCAGAGCGCGCTTTACAAGTAGCCTTTCCTGACATTTCGGGTCAGGCTTTCCTGCTCATAACCTTAGATGGCAATGCGGAACAGCAACTAGAAGATGAGCTGAGCTATCTAGCAAGTCTGAGCGACGAGTCACTGATTTTGACAGATGAGCAGACGCGTAACGCTGTCTGGCAACTCCGAGGGGCAATCGTCTCCTCAGTAGAACTTGAAAGTATCCAAGAACCACTGGATGTGGTTGTTCCCGTAAATAAAATAGCACCAACGATTATAGCGCTGAAGCAAATGGCAATAGAAGCGAATTTATCGGCTATCTTTTTCGGTCATGCAGGCGATGGTAATATCCATGCCAACATTATCAAAAACGATTTGACGGATGAGGAATGGACGGAAAAACTTGAAGCCTATCTGGATGTTCTCTATGCTTATGTGGCCCAAGTCGGTGGCAAGCCTTCAGCAGAACATGGTATTGGTCTGCTCAAGAAGCCTTTTTTCCAAAAATACACTGGGACCAGTGAGTTGGTAGCTATGAAGGCGATTAAACGTGCTTTTGATCCGGAAAATATCTTGAATCCGGGGAAGATTTTTGATTTGTGACAACTAAAAATGTTTCTGTTTTTATGGCAGAGGCATTTTTTAAAAATTTATTTTTTGTTTCATATGATAAATATTTACTTACGTATGAAATGATGGTATACTTATGATAAGGAAATGATTACGTTACCATTTAATAAATAGTGAGGTTATGATGACAGAACAAGCATGTATTTTTAATATCCAACATTTTAGTATTCATGATGGACCAGGTAATTAGGAGTGTTGTCTTCTTTAAAGGTTGTCCTCTACGTTGTTTTTGGTGTTCTAATCCTGAATCACAGTCAGGACTACCAGAGGAAATGTATGATAATTTAACCAAGCGACCAGAGATTGTTGGAGAATACAAGACAATTGATGAGATTATGATAGAGGTTATGAAAGATGAACCCTTTTATTTAGAGTCAGATGGTGGGGTCACATTATCTGGAGGGGAGCCACTTTTTCAAGCTGTTTTTGCGACAGAGCTATTGAAAGCTTTAAAAGAAAAGGGGATTCATACAGCCTGCGAAACGACAGGATATGCTAAACCAGAGGTTTTCAAATCTTTTATTGCGTGGGTAGATAATCTTTATCTGGATATTAAACATTATGATACGCAAAAGCATAGAGCTGGCATTGCAGTTGGCAATGAATTAATTCTTGAAAATTTAAAAATTGCTGTTAAGACGCATCCTAATTTAACCGTGCGTATCCCAGTCATTCCTGAATATAATGATAGTTTAGAGGATGCGCAAGCTTTTGCAAAATTGTTCAATGAAGTTGGCGTGACAGCAATCGAAGTACTTCCTTTTTATCAATTTGGTGAGAAAAAATATGATTATTTAGATCGCCCCTATCAGCTTAAAGATGTCAAACAACTACACAGCGAAGACTTGATTGATTATCAACAGGTCTTTTCTACTGCTGGCGTTGCTTGTGTGATTCGATAACCTAATAAAACTAGGCTACTTAAATCTTGCTAGTGCAGTATTGAGTAGGCTAGTTTTTTATTTTCAAAAGGTAAACCATATGATAGCGTAGAAAGTTAAATTAATGGCTATATTAGGATTATCGTGTCATCAAACTAAAAAATGAAGTGTGAAATACTGAAGTAAAATAAGTCAAAAAAGTGAACACTTCCTAACAGTTAGGAAAGAGTATTGCTTTAAATGATAAAAATAATTGGTTATAATTATAATATAGAAAGGGGTGAGGAGAAAATGTTAACGAAAAGGCAGGAAAAAATAATTGATTATCTTGAAAAGGATGGTTCCTGGCTAACAGGAAAAGAATTGGCTTATCTGATGTCTGTTTCTGATAGAACGATACGTTCAGATGTTGGAAAGATTAATGATTTTTATGGTTTCAATTTGATCCAATCTAATCGAAGAGAAGGCTATCGTTTATCTAAAGGAGAAATGACTGCTAAAACTATTGAAACACCGTTGTCAATGGCTATACCACAAACCGCTAATGAACGTGCTTTATTTTTATTGAAGCACTTGCTAGTGAGTAAAAAAGAAATAAACCTGATAAGTTTTCAACAGCAAGTTTTTATTAGTGAGTCAACGCTTGAGAACGATTTGAAAAAGGTTCGCCAATTTTTGCTTGATTATCCTTCCCTCAAGTTGCTACGGTCAAAAAATATTCTTTCGTTAAAAGGAATAGAGGATGAAAAGCGTCATCTTTATAAAACTCTTTTATCTAAGGAAACAAAAGGTAATTTCCTTAACCTAACGACGATTTCAACACTTTTTTCAAAACTTGATTTGATGACAATTAAGTCAAAGTTTGATGGTGTCTGTCGTCATTACCACTATCGGGTTCGAGAAATTGATATTCCAATGATGATGCTTCATATTGGTATCGGCATTGAACGCATGCTAAATCGAAATTTTGTGAGTTTACCTTATCACGATGCTGAATTACAAAATAGTGTTGAGTATCAAATTGCTGAAAATTTTTATAAACAAATTTCTCAGAGTCTACCTATCGAGCTTAAAAAGGAAGAGATTGTTTTACTGGCAATTTTACTTGGCAACCGAAATGCTAATTTTAGCAAGTTAAATGTAGCATATACTGATGATCAATCAATTAAGTCGCTTGTAACTGAAATCTTGACAGTACTTGCTTCTCAATATGATATCAATTTTTATAAAGATGAACATTTGAAAAGTGGACTTGAAAGACATTTGAGAGGCTTAATCAACCGTCAGAAAAATCAACTTGCAGTTCAAAATCCTTACCGACAAGAGTTGAAACGTCATTATCCTTTGATCTTTGATATGGCAGTTAGATTAGGTGAGATTATTGAAGAGAAAATGCACTTTACTATCTGCGAAAATGAAATCGCTTTCTTAGCGATTCATCTGGGTGCTTCTTATGATACAAGTAGAAATGATAGCAAGTATCGAACTGTTATCATCCATCCAGACGAAAAAGGTAGTAATAGTCAGTTTGTTGCCAAGCTTGAATCACGATTTAAGGGAGATATCGCGCTAATTGCGCATCTAAGTTATTTCGAAGAAAGTCTTGTTCAAGATTTGAACCCAGATTTAATTTTGACGTCACTTCCCCTTTCGCATTCCTTAAATATCTTGACAGTTCAATTGACGTTGTTTGTCACTCACTCTGATGAGAGTCTAGTCATTGATGCACTGACGTAATTAGACCATCAAAAGCTTCATGATATATTTGAAGAAAAGGTGGGTGACTTAATTCGGCCAGATGTGTTTTATATCAATCAAGTCTCTAAATTTGAAACAGTCGAACATATTTTATCATTTATGCTAGATGCTCTATATGAAAAAGGCTATACACCAGAAGAATTTAAGGCTGATGTCTTTAAAAGAGAATTTTTTTCAGCTACTTCCTTTGCTTATGGATTTGCCATGCCACATAGTTTAAAGGTTATGGCAAATGTCTCCTGTCTATCAGTGATGCAGCTAAGGCAGCCACTTATGTGGGGAGAATTTGAAATTCGATTGGTGCTCTTAATTGCGATTAGTAAGGCAGACAGGAACTATATGAACATGTTTTTCGAATGGTTTAATGATGTGGTGAACGATCCTAAACGATATGGTGAGCTTTTAGATGCAAAAGATCATGCAGCATTTGTCAACTGTATCGTTGGTAATAATAAATAATGATAGAAAGAAGAAATCAAAGATGAACATTGAGTTTTTAGAAAAACTATCTAACGCCGATGCAATTGCTAGTAATGAACAGGAAGTTCGTGAAGTCATGTTGCAAGAACTTGAAGGGAAATGTTCAAGCGTTGAGACAGATGGTCTAGGAAGCATTATCTTCACCAAAAAAGGAAAATCGGATAAAAGTATTATGATCTGTGCCCATATGGATGAAGTTGGATTCATGGTACGCAGTGTTAGTGATTTAGGTCTAATTCGGCTCATGGTAGTTGGAGGTGTCAAGCCCTTGGCCCAACATTTACAAAAGGTTCGAATTACAACTTTGAAGGGTGAAAAAATCAGTGGTGTCATTAATGGCACTTATCAAGATGGTATAACAGATGGCCTATATTGTGATATCGGTGCAACAACAGCACAAGAAGTTTTTGATTTAGGCATTGATGTCGGAGACATGGTCACTTATGCGACAGAATTTGAAAAATTTGCAGTTGAACATATCTACGCAGGAAAAGCATTTGATGATCGTTTAGGTTGCTTTATTATCGGTGAATTACTGAAGAAATTAGACGGTGTAAGTTTAGATTATACTTTGCATTTGGTTGGAACCAGTAGTGAAGAAGTTGGGATTCACGGTGCCAAAACAGCAGTTCAAAAGATGAATCCAGATATTGTATTGGTCATAGATGTTGCGACATTTAGCAATGAATTTGTACGTGATGATACCAATCAACGCCAAATTGGTAAAGGTCCGATTTTAACACACTATGATCGTACCTTATTACCAAATAGAAATTTACAACTTTATGTGAAGGAAAGCGCTAAAAACGCTTCGATTCCTCTCCAACTAGATATGTTCAAAACGGGTGGTACAGATGGTGGAGAAGCACATTTGGTCAATGAAGGAAAGCCGACAATCGTTAATATCGTACCCGTTCGATATGGCCATTGCGCTTATTCAATTGTTAATATCAAAGATATCGAACAAATGATTAACTTATATCAAGAAATATTAATCAATTTTGATATAGACGTTTTTCAACGTGTGCAAAATTTTATTTAATAGGGGAAAAGAAAATGAATGAAAATGAATTAGCAATTGTCAAAATTATTTCCAGTTCAGGCGAAAATAAAGCAAAAGCCTTTGAAGCCTTGAAATGCGTGAAAACAAAAGAATTCAATAAAGCAAGAGAGTTAATTAAAGAATCACGGCACTTGGATTTAGAAGCGCACAATATGCAGACACAATGGATTCAGCAAGAAATGAGCCAGGAAGGAGAATCGGTGGTTGGCATGCTGATGGTGCATGCGCAGGATCACTATATGACAAGTCAACTTGCTAGAGACTTAATTGAGGAACTTGTTGAGGTCTTTGACCATTTGTTTTCAAAAGTTAACGATACTTTAAATTAAGGATAAGTTTACTACTATAAGTAGTTTGAAACACAAACTTAGGTTATACATTTTTATAGAAGTTCAAAAGGAGAAGTAAAAATGAAAATTTTATTATGTTGTGCAGGTGGTTTTTCAACGAACATGTTAATGCAAAATATGAAAAAAGTCATACAAGCAAGTGCCAAAATGAATGTAGAAGACTTTGATTTTACTGCAATACCTGCAGATTCTTTAGATGATCAAGTGGATGGCTGGGATGTGGTGCTTGTTGGACCACAAATTACGCATAAAGTTGAGTTTATTGCGTCAATTTTAAAACCTCGAAATATACCTTATGCCGTTATTAATAAGGATGTATATGGCCAAATGGATGGCGCAACTGTGATGAAATTAGCTTTGATTACACACAAAAAACATCAGTTGCAGCAAGGTACTTAATAGAAAAATGAGGTAAACAAAATGACTAGTAATGCTGGATTATTCTCTCGATTTGAAGCCATGATGAATCGGATCTTTCTACCGATTGCGCATAAAGTTGACAATCAGCCTCATTTGAGTGCGATTAAGGCTGGTATGGTTGCAATGACACCCTTTACTATTTTAGGAAGTTTCTTTGCAATTTTGCCAGCACTCCCCAATATGTTAGGCCAAAACAATGCAATCAGCCAATTTATCTTGAACAATGATGAAATAGTTAACCTGCCTGTTACGTTATCAATTGGCATGATTGGCTTGTACTCTTGTATGGCGATTTCCTATAATCTAGGGAATCACTATAAATTATATATTCCCGGGTGTATTACACTATCAACCTTTGCCTTCTTATTTATGGTCGCAACTTTTGGTGAAGAGGGCAATCTACAAATTGCAAGTTTAGGCGCTAAGGGCTTGTTCACTTCTATGGTTTGTGCCTTATTAACGGTTGAATTATATCATTTCTGTAAAGAAAAAAATATCACTATTAACATGCCAGAAGGCGTTCCTGATTTTGTTTCTCGATCATTTGAACTGATTCCGGTTACTTTGATTGTTGGTGGCACCTTTATCGTTCTGCGCTTTGTCCTAATGGCAACGATTGGTGAGTTACCACCTACGATTTTAACCAAGATTTTAGCACCACTTGTCGGAAGTATGGATAACCCTTGGGCAGTATTGGTTCTACATTTTATGATGTGTTTGATTTTCTTCTTTGGGATTCATACATCAGTTTTCAGCCCAATTACAGGTCCAATTCGTGTTGCCTTTATCGCTGAAAATATGCCGCACTACAAGCGGGACAAGCACTACCTCATTTCTATACAGCTGGTACAAGTAGTGCCTTCTTTGGTTTTACAGGTTGTGGTATCAGTATAGGTTGTATCGTTGCTTGTATGTTATCTAAAAGTATCCGGTATAAAAAAATTGGTAAAGTAGCCTTGTTCCCAGCATTGTTTGGGATCAATGAGCCAATTCTATTTGGTGCACCCATCATTCTAAATCCAGTCATGTTTATTCCTCATGTATTCGGGGGAGCAATCATCGGTACATTACCAATGTTTTTCATGCACTGGGGTTGGCTCAAGAAACCAGTTTTTGATCCGCCTTACGTTGGTGTTTTCTTGGAAGGCTTTTTGACCAATGGAGACTGGCGTACGATTTTAGTTTGCGCCCTTCAGCTCGTCTTAGCCATCGCTATTTATTGGCCATTCTTTAAAATTATGGAACGTGAAGAATTAAGTCAAGAATCTGAAAAAACTAACAAAGCTATTGAGGATATTGTTGCAGATGAAGATTTGGATATTTTAGCAGGATTAGAATTGGATTTCTAAAAAAATCAAAAGCACGAATTAATTTAAAGACGTTAGGCTACCTCTAAAAAAATTTTTTAGAGGTAGCCTTTATAAAAAGACTAAATTGGACTCTGTTTGCGAGTGATCCAGTTTAATCGAAGTGTCAGATCAGAAAGGCATTGAGAAATGAATGAAATAGGGATTGAAAAAGTCAGACATCTGTTAGCAAAAAGTAATTTAGAAGCTGTATTGGTACATTCGAATGTAAACAAAAAATATTTTGGTGCATTGAGTGGCAGTGGTGTTTATTTATTAATTTTACATGACCATGCATGGCTGATTTTAGATGGCCGTTATGAGGGTGAAGCAATAGAAACAACCTCTGGCTTCCAAATCAAGGTTGTTTCCAAAGGTAGCTATATAACGGGACTTGTTTCGACCCTACGTGAGCAAGGTCTGATTCACTTGGCGATAGAGAGCTCAGCACTGACTATTAGTTAATATGATGAATTGAAAATGCACCCATTGAATATTTCGTTATGGGAAAATGAACTAGCAGAAATTCGCAGTATCAAGTTGCCTTGTGAAATTGATAAAATTAAAGCAGCTTGTGCCTTGACAGATGAAGTATTCACTGAAATTTTACCCAAAATACATGTTGGTATGAAGGAATATGAACTCTCAGCTTTAATTACTTATCTTTGCTTGAACAAAGGGGCAAGTAACATGGCTTTTGATAGTATTATCACCAGTGGTAATCGGACAGCTTATCCACATGGCCGGCCAACAGGGAAAGTAATGCAGTCGGGAGAATTTGTGATGATTGATTTTGGTGTCACATTAGATGATTATCAGTCAGACATGACCAGAACGATCGTCCTAGGCTCAGCGACATCTGAAATGAAAAAGATTTATGAAACAGTACTTGCTGCACAGTTAACTGGTATTGCGAGTATTAATATAGATAAGACTGGGCAAGAGGTCGATGCTGCGGCTCGTCGTGTCATTGAACAGGCAGGCTATGGCGAGTATTTCTCACACGGGTTAGGTCATGGTATTGGTCGTGGAGGAGATTTTCCGATTTTAAATCCAAGGAGTAATATGATACTTACTAATAACATGGTCATGAGTTGTGAACCAGGGATTTATGTGCCAAACTTAGGGGGAGTCAGAATTGAAGATGATGTGGCATTGCTAGATAGTGTGGAAACACCGCTTAATAAATCTACTAAAAACTTGCTAGTAATAGAGGGGTAAACGACTATGTATGATTTTGATAAAGAAAGAGATCGGAAACAGACAAATTGTCGAAAATGGAGTCCGAAAATTATTAAGGAGAAATTCCATCTAGGGGAAGATGCTATTCCTTTGGATTTGGCAGATATTGATTTTGAATGTCTACCAGAGATAAGAGAAGCGATGATTGCACGTGCTGAAATGGGCGAGTATAGCTATACGTCAGTAACAGATGATTTTTACGAGGCTGTGATTGACTGGAATAAACGTCGTTTTGATCTTGATCTAAAAAAAGAATGGATTCGCCTGACTTTTGGGACGGTATCAACACTACATTACATTGTACAAGCTTTTACTAATGAAAATGAAAGTGTTTTAATTAATACACCAGCCTATGCGCCATTTGCTGAAGCGATTGAAACAAATCATCGCCAACTTTGTTGCAGTCCTTTAGTGCTCAAAGATCATCGTTATTTCTTAGATTTTGAAGATATAGAGAAGCAGATGCAAACTAAATCTGTAAAAGTTTTCATCTTCTGTAGTCCACAAAATCCTTCAGGCCGTGTATGGTCATCAGCAGAATTGAAGAAAGTTGTTGACCTATGTTTAGAATATGACGTTTTGCTTGTTTGTGATGAAATTCATCGAGATATTCTATTTGAACGTGAAAAGTTCTCAAGTATCTTCAAGGTTCACCCTGAGATTACACAAAAATGTATTCTTTGTCTTTCGCCGAATAAAGCTTTTAATCTAGGTGGTCTGAAGGTTTCCTATGTTGTGATTCCAAATGAAAAGATTAGAGAAACTTTGTATCAACAATTAAGTAAGAATGCGATTACCTCCCCTCATGTTTTTGCTGTTCCTGCCATGATTGCAGCCTATCAACATGGTGAGCAGTGGTTGGATGAATTGACAGTTTATATGAAAAGAAATTTTGAGATTTTCTATGACTTTATGGCAAAAAATCTGCCTAAAATAAAGGTAATGAAGGCTGATTCTTCTTTCTTGGCTTGGCTAGATGTCTCTGATTTTTTCAATGATGAAGCAGACATGACAGCATTTTTCAAACAGGCGCGATTGACCACAGTTCCTGGAAGTTATTTCGTTCAAAACGGTGAAGGATTCGTTCGCTTAAATCTTGCAATCACCCAAAAAATGTTACAGGAAGTATTAAATCGGATGAAAGAGGTTTATGACCAATTGGAGAAACTATGAGTAAAACTAAAAATAAAGCAGACAATATAATCATCATTGGTGATGGTGCAGTTGGCTCGACTTTTGCCTACACCCTATTACGAGAAAATATCTCTGTTAGCATTGGCATCATTGACCCGAGTCAAAAGAAAGTAGCAGCAGATGTTGAAGACTTGTGCCATACTTTACCCTTTACCAAATCTTGCCATCAAAGTGTCTATATCGCAGATTATAGTGATGTTAAAGAAGCAGATCTTGTCGTGATTACAGCCAATGCACCACAGGCCAAATTTGGTGAGGATAAGGATCGGTTAGGTCTGCTTCAGCAAAATGTACGTATGATGACACAAATTACAACTGATATTATGAGGAACGGCTTTGATGGTGTCATCCTTGTGGTGAGTAATCCAGTAGACGCTTTGACACAAGTCGTACAGCGCGTCTCTGGCCTGCTAACAAGTCGAGTAATTGGCACTGGAACTCTTTTGGATACAATACGGTTACATGCTTTAATCGCAAATAAGTTAAGGGTTAACCCAAATGATATTAAAGGGTTTATACTTGGAGAACATGGCAACTCAGGATTTATAAACTGGTCTCATTTGACGATAGTCAGTATACCGATTTTGGTTTGGTTAGAAAAATATACGTCATATGATTGTTATCAACAACTATTTCAAGAATTGGAAGAGTATGTTAGAAAAATAGGTGTGGATATTTTTGCAGACAAAGGCAATACTTCATATGGTATCGCCTCATGTTTGGTCATGATCACGGAAACCATTTTAAGTGAGAATAACAGAATCTTACCCGTTTCAGTTTACTTAACCGGTGAATATGGTATTGATGGAGTATATATCGGTGCGCCTGTCCGATTAAACCGTCAAGGTATCAGCCAAATTATTGAAATTGATTTAAATGAGTCAGAATTAGCAGCTTTTCAAAAATCTGCAGAAATTTTGCAAGCAAATATTTTGGCATTAGAGTTAACAGATGAGCTAGCCTTACTGGTTGAATGATGAATTCATATAAAAATCTCGATACAGATTTTAATGTATCGAGATTTTTTATTATTGAAATTTTAAGCCTCTAATGCTTGTTCATTTTTATAAGCAATATTATCTTGCATTTTGAAGAATGGGAAGTATATAACAGTTGAGATGACCAGTATAATAAGCTGAACCAATAAACCTTTGATACCACCAACCATTAAACCAGAGATTAAAAGCGGTGTGCTCCAAGGCAACATCACCCCTGAGAAAGGTGACATGAAACCAATCGCAATAGCTCCATAGACGATAACAGCTGATAAAATAGGAACGAGGATAAATGGTACAAACATTAAGGGATTCATGACGATTGGAAAACCGAAAGTGACAGGTTCATTGACATTAAAAATAGTTGGGAAGGCGGCTACCTTACCTAATGCCTTGTATTGTTGAGACTTCGCTGCAAAAAGCATGGCAATAACTAACCCAAAAGTAATACCTGAACCAGATAAAACGAGGAAGCTGTCCAAAAATTGTTGCGTCACGATATGCGCCCCATTTTCATAAGTTAGCTCGCCATGTTTGATTAACAAGTTACTATTTTCAATGGCATTAGCAGTCAAGATTGAGGTGACGATACCATTGACAACAGACTGACCATGCACCCCAAACCACCAGAGAAATGAGATGAAGAAGGCGATGCCAATGACACCAGGTAGAGTATCAGATAATCCTTGAAGTGGCACTTGGATCACGCTGTAAATCCATTCGATGAAAGTACCACCAGATGCGGCTTTTGCCACGATGTAGACAATCATTGACAATAAAAAGATAGCAAAAGCAGGAATCATGGCTGCAAATTGTTTTGAAATCGCATCAGGGACTTGTTTCGGCATTTTGATGACAATATTATTTTTAATGAAGAATGAATAAATGGCACCAACGCTTAACCCAATAATAATCGCACCGACAATCCCTTGACCACCAAACCAAACTCTAGCAAGGGCATCAACGGTTTCACCGTCTGGTGTTGTAAAGCTTGAACGCAGGGTGATGAAAAAAGCAGCAACTGATAAGACACCAGATGGCAAAGGTTCAATCCTTTCATTTTTTGCATAAGCGTAGCCGATTGAAAAACAAGCAATTAAACCCATAATAGCGAAAGTGCCTGCATGGACTTGCATGAAAGGCTCAGTCCAACTTTTGCCAAAAACACCAGCAATGGCAGTGTTAATCGCTTCTGATGGGATTTGTCCAATGATTAGAAACACACTACCGATAACAGTTAAGGGGAGAATGGCAAGCATGCCATCTTTAAGTGCAATTACGCCTTTCATATTGACGAAACGCATAATTGGTTCAATAATTTTTGATGTGTCAAATTTTTTAGCCATGGCTATATCCTCATTATTTTTATCAACTTAAATCAATAGATACTTGATTTTTATGGTTAATCGTTTGTCATTTTTTCATAACTTAAATTTAGTTTGCTACCAAATTTAAGGCTAAATCTAGTACTTTTTCGCCATCAAGCATCCCATAGTCAGCCATTGGAATCACATCAATCTTGACACCTTGTGCATCACAAATTGCTTTTGATTTAGCTAGTGTATAGCCAACTTGTGGCCCTAACAAAGCCACATCAATCCCATTGATTTCTTTTTCAATCGCATTTTGAGCACAGGCTTCAATGTCCAATGCGACTCCCCGTTTTTCAGCAGCAGCTTTAATGTTATTGACTAACATACCAGTTGAAAAACCAGCTGCACAAAATAGTCTTACTTTAATCATGATAAAATCTCCTTTAAATGACACTTATATTCATTAGTTTTTTGAGTTCATTAAGTTCTTGCCTTGTTTCAATGACTTCTTTTATCAAGTTGATTTCTGTAATTGTTGTCATCAAATGATCCTGTGCATGAACGAATAAGGCGCTCAAACCAGTCCCTTAGCCCCGTGCTTCCTGTGCTAACCAGGAGCTTTGGATATTATGAGCTTCATTTAGAGCAGTTTCTGCTAATTGTATTTCACCTTCACTAATGACTAGTTCACCTTTTTTGGCATGCTCTAAAGCCATATAAATATGGGATTTGGCATCTCCTGCATGGATAATCAATCCCATGATAATTTGATCTGCTTGAATTACTTTCATTTAGTTCTCCTTTAAAAAATTTTGAAATTATCGTTTGAAATAAAATAAGATTTCAAACGATAAAAATAGTATTTCTTAAGAAAATAATATCATTTTGCAAAAACGCTTACAAGTAGGCTGTGATACTTTTTTATAAAATGCACATTTGTGCAAAATGATGGAACAAGAAGTTTTGTATCTATTTAAAAAATATGCTATATTGTAGGTACGGAAGATTTCGAACGAAAGTAATGATAAGGAATAAGGATAAATAATGACTAGAATAGATGATATCATCACGATTGTGAGTGAAAAAAAGAAGGTTGAAGTGAATCAATTAGCTCAGAAATTAAACGTTTCAAGAGTAACCATTAGAAAAGATTTGGATAAACTCGAAGAGCGTGGCATTTTAGTTCGCCAACATGGATTTGCTGTCATTAACAATGAAGATGACATCAATTTTCGTCTATCTAAACATTATGATTTGAAACGAAAAATAGCACTCAAAGCAGCAGAGAGTGTTAAAGATGGCGAAACGATTATGATTGAATCAGGGTCAACTTGCACACTACTTGCAGAAGAACTAGCTTTCAATCGAAACGATATTACGATTATCACGAACTCTTGTTTTGTTGCCCAATATATCCGAAAATCGGATAATGTAAAGGTCATTTTATTAGGTGGTGAATATCAAAAAGATTCACAGGTCAATGTTGGACCAATGGTTGGAGAAGTTGCCAAGAATTTTTATGTTGACAAATTTTTTATCGGTATTGATGGCTTTGATGAAAAACGTGGCTTTACTTGCAATGATTTTGCTAGACGCGATACATGCCGAATGCTCGCACAATCGGCTAAGGAACTAGTTATTTTGACAGACTCTAGCAAATTTGACACGCAAGGTATGGTTTCCGAGTTTAACCTTGATGAAATTGATTGTATTTATACTGACAGCGGCTTGACAGCCAAAAGTAAAAATCATTTCAAAAAATATGCTAAAGACCTGAAGCTAGTCATTGTTTAAAGATGCGTAGAAGAAAAATCACCTTGATTAGAAAATCAAGGTGATTTTTTATATTAGCAAAATAAAATAGTATCAGGTAATTAAGCACACTTCCATTTGGATATCTGGAATAGAAAAGAATGAAGCGGAAGATGATGACCTAATTTTTTTTTGAATTAACATAGCAATTTCCTCAATAGAGCGATTATCAACGTTAATAACAGGACATTCTAAAACTTCAAAAATCGTGTTAGCATAATTGATTTCTCCTTGAATTCGTGCGATTGAAGCGTAGTTTGAACCTTCTGGTAACCCTAAAGCTTGTAAGCGATTGTTACGGATATCCGTAAGTTTACTAATCGTTGTCGTGAGGCCAATCAATTTATTTTTTGGCACATCATAAATTTCTTTTGGAACAGGAATCTCTGGCAACAGTGGAAGATTTGCGACTTTTAGATTATGATTGGCCAGATACATACTTAGAGGTGTCTTGGAAGTGCGTGAAATGCCTAGCAATACGAGATCAGCATCTTTGAAACCTCGAGGGTCTTTACCATCGTCATAACGGACAGCAAATTCAATAGCTGCGACACGATTGAAATAGGTTTGATTTAATGTTCTTTGGTGAGACGCGGATCTTAAATATGAGAAAACTGATATTATCATCAGAAGAAAATTCTCGTGCAAAGGCTTTGGCAACACTCAAAGCTATTCAAAAAGAAGACTTTAAAGCAATCTTTAATTTGGTGCGGGACAAACCTGTCACTGTTCGGTTATTGGATCCTCCTTTGCATGAATTTTTACCGCATTCGGTTAAAGAAATTGAGATTTTAGCTACTGAGCTAAACTTGTCCGTAACCGAAATTAAGCAAAGAATTGAAAGCTTGAGCGAAGTTAATCCAATGCTAGGTCATCGTGGGTGTAGATTAGCTGTCACTTTTCCGGAAATATATCGGTTGCAGGCTCAAGCGATTACTGAGAGTGTGATTGCTTTAAAACAGGAAGAAGGAATCACTGCAAATGCTGAAATTATGATTCCTTTGGTAGCTGAGGTAGCAAAGTTAGCTGACGTAAAAAAGCAAGTTAAAGCAGCGATTGCTGAAGTTATCACGAAGTCAGGCAATGATTGGCATTGTCAGATCGGTACAATGATTGAGATACCAAGAGCCTGTGTGACAGCTGATGAGATCGCAACTGAGGCTGATTTCGCAAGTTTTGGCACCAATGATTTAACACAGATGACCTATGGTTTTTCCCGTGATGATGCGGCCAAGTTTATTGGAGAATATCTGGATAAAAAGCTGCTCTCCTACGGTCCTTTTCAAACTTTGGATGTGCGGGGTGTGGGAAGTTGTTATCCCAACTGATGAGGAGTTAATGATTGCGCGTGATGTTGAAAAACTAAAGAATTATAGTTAATTAATTAAATCTAAGGTAAAATTGGGGAGTATCGATAAATATAATAAATAAGAC